>NZ_RCWD01000003.1:20421-206123 GCF_018448965.1 Photorhabdus hainanensis
TGACACTCGATACACAAGGTGAACTACTGACTAACCTCAACAGCGGCAAGACCGGAGGCATAATCAGTACAGGCAATGTCAAGCTGACTACTCAAGGCATCAATAACGAAGCTGGCTGGATCCATGCGGATCAAAACCTGACTCTAGATGGGAAACAAGGCAAAATAATCAACCGCAACAGCCAACCTGAACAGGGGATAACAAGCCAGGGAGAGTTGACAATAACCGCAGACACCATCGATAACCAACAGGGAAGAGTTATCGCCGATAAGCAGCTCAAAGTGACATCAACGGGAGCCGTTGATAATACCAGCGGCAAAATAGTCAGCCAGAATCAACAACTCACCATGAATACCGGAGAACTGAATAACACGAGTGGTTTGCTGCAATCCAAAACAGCCCTTTCTCTTAACACCCACGGCCAAAAGCTGACTAATACGCAAAGCGGGGATGACCTCGGCATACGCAGCGACAGTGACCTAACCCTAGAAGCCGGTGAAATTGATAACACTGACGGTAAAATCCTCTCGAAAGGAAAAGCCGATCTGACAACACAAGCAGTCAACAACCAACGCGGACTGATACAATCCTCAGCCAGTCTGAAATTAGATACACAACAGCATGAACTCACTAACACCGATAGCGGTAAAAACGGAATCGTCGCAGAAGATGCCCTGGAACTGACTACCGGCAAACTGATCAATGACCGCGGCGATATTCGTGGTAACGAAACCCGCATTAACACTCATCAGCAAGCACTAAACAACTTGGCTGGCACCATATTCAGTAAGAAAAACCTACAGCTCGACAGTGGAGAACTTAACAGTACTGGCGGACGAATAGAGTCTACCGGCGATATGACGCTGGACACGCACGGAGAAAAACTGACCACCGCCAAAAGTGGTGATACCGGTGGCGTTATTAGCAATGGAACATTGACGCTGACCACTGGTGAAATTGACAACCAAGATGGCGTGATTACCGGTACAGGAGCAACCGCCGTTACTGGTGGTGAACTGAAAAACCAAGGCGGGACCCTCGCCAGTAAAACCAGCTCTCTCACATTGACCGTGAAAAAAACCGATAACAGCGACGGCCTGTTACAATCCGAGGGTGATCTGACACTCGATACACAAGGTGAGCTACTGACTAACCTCAACAGTGGCAAAACCGGGGGCATAATCGGTACAGGCAATGTCAAACTAACCGCTCAAGGCATCAATAATGAAGCGGGCTGGATCCATGCGGATAAAAACCTGACTCTGGATGCACAACAAAGCAAAATAACCAACCGCAACAGCCAACCTAAACAAGGGATCTCAAGCAAGGGAGAGTTGACAATAACCGCGGATACCATCGATAACCAACAGGGAAGAGTTATCGCCGATAAGCAGCTCAAAGTGACATCAACAGGTACCGTTGATAATACCAGCGGTAAAATGGTCAGCCAGCATCAACAACTGGAACTCAATACCGGCGAACTGAATAACGCCGGTGGTCTGTTGCAATCCAACACCACCCTTTCACTCAACACTCACGGCCAGAAGCTGATTAACACTCAAAGCGGAGATAAACACGGCATACTCAGCGGCAGTGACCTGACACTGGAAGCCGGTGAAATTGATAACACCGCCGGCAAGATAGATTCACAAGGCGAAACCACGCTAACCAGCCAAAACCTCAACAACACCGACGGTAAAATCATCTCGCGGAAAAAAACCGAGCTGACAACACAGGCGGTCAACAACCAAAGCGGACTAATACAATCCTCAGCCAGTCTGAAACTGGATACTCAACAGCAGAAACTAACGAATACCAATAGTGGAAAATTTAACGGAATCCTCGCACTGGATGGCTTAAAACTGATTACAGGTGAACTCACCAATGATCTCGGATATATCCGTAGCGATGAAACACATATTGATACGCATAAACAGACATTAAGCAATCTGGCTGGCACTATAGTCAGTAGGAAAAACCTACAACTCGACAGCGGCGCGTTAGACAGTACCGGTGGACTAATAAAGTCTGACGGCAACATGACGATAGATACTCACGGAAAAAAACTGACCAACACCAAAAGCGGTAAGACCAACGGCGTTATCAGTAAAGGAACTATGACCCTTACTACCGGTGAAATCGACAATCAGGATGGTGCAATCATCGGTACAGGAGCAACAACAGTTACCGGCGGTGAATTGAAAAACCAAGGCGGAACACTCATCAGCGAAAAAGATGCGCTGACATTATCGGTGAACCAAACTGACAATAGCGGCGGCTTGTTGCAATCCGCAAGTAAGCTGACTCTTAATACGCACGGCCATTCCCTGACCAATAAAAACAGTGTTGATAAAGGCGGCATTCGCAGCCAAGACGACATATCCATTACCAGCGGTGATTTACATAATCAGGTCGGCATGATTACTAGTCGTAAAATCACAACCCTGAACACTGCTGCCGTGAATAATACTCAGGGCACTATTGCTGGTGCTCAACAGATAAAACTCACTACCCAAGCATTCAATAACCAACAAGGCACCGTTGATTCTGATGGCAACCTGAACCTCAACACCCAAGGCCAACGCCTGAATAACCAAGGTGATAAAGATAAATCAGGCAAATTCTCTGCCCAAGGAGATTTGACACTGGATATCGGTGAGTTAAACAACGACGCCGGTTTTATCGCCGCTGATGGCAAAACTAAGATTACCGGTACAACTCTCACCAATAAAAAAGGACGAATTGCGGGCAACAGTGGACTGGACATTCATAGCCAAACACTTACCAACCACAGTGGCTCATTAAAGTCAGCAAAAACCGTCAATATTGACACGAACGGGCAGCTACTGAACAACCAGCATGGCCAGATTATGGGCGATGGCAACACCACGGTAACCAGCGGCAAACTGGATAACCAGCACGGACACATTCAGGGTAAAAAACTCACCATCGACACCGGGCAAACCGATACGGATAACCAGGACGGTAAGCTATTGTCAACAGACACCATGAGCCTGAAGGCCCTACAGCTCGACAACCGCCGCGGGCAGGTCAACGCCATAGGTGACGCGACGATTGACGCGCAAGAACAAACGAACAACACTGGCGGCTTTATCCACAGTGACCACCAACTGACACTCAAAACAGCAGAACTCATTAACCGAGAGGCTAATCACCCTGACCAGGGTATCGAAGCCCAAGACCTGATAATTGAAGCTCAACAGGTGGATAACACCCAAGGCGCATTACGGGGAACCAACCGCCTACAAGCTATCATTAGCCAGTCACTGAAAAACGAACAAGGACTCGTCTCCGGTGGAAAACAACTCACCATCAAAGATGAAACCCAGGAACTGACAGTGAATAACCAGCAAGGCACACTGATTGGGAGTGAAATGGTCAATATTAAAGCCAACTCCTTGAGCGGTGACGGCCAGACCTTATCACAGGGCGATATGGAGGTAAAATTAAAACAGGACTTCCACAACACTGGCAACATCGCCGCCGACGGTAAGCTGTCTCTGGAAACCGACGGCAACATTATCAATGACAGCACAATTAAAGCCTGGCAAACATTGCATCTGGGAGCCCAAAACCTCACCAATACCCAGACTGCGAAAATCAGTGCCAAACAAACCGAAGTCAATGTCCGCAACACGCTGACCAACACCGGACTCATTGACGGCGAATTGACCCATGTCACCACCAAAATACTGGACAACACCGGAACTGGACGTATTTACGGTGACCAAATAGCCCTCAAGACTGGCACTCTCAATAACACAGCGAAAGATGGCAAAGCCGCTGTCATTGCCGCCCGGGACCAATTAGATATCGGCACCGGGACTCTCAACAACAGTGACCATGCCCTGATTTACAGCGTGAGTGACATGCGCATTGGTGGACAACTGGATGAGAATCTGACTGCTACTAGTCAAGCTGGCCGACTCAGCAACCACGCGGCAACCATTGAGGCCGGAGGTAACCTAAAGATTGATGCCGCTATTATCAAAAATACCAACAACGGTTTGGTCACCCAGATCGTCGAAACAGAAAAATCTCAGCGTCATGAAGCAGTATTGAGCGGCCACACTACTCGCTATGACTGGTCACAGGTGAATACTTCCCGTCGCAACAAATACGGCGTACACACCGCTGTTATGCCGGATGGTAGCAGTGATGATGAGTTTTACGAGTACCGATATACCCGTACCATCAATGAAACCCAGATAAAAGAGAGTGATCCGGGTAAAATCTTGTCCGGAGGTAATATGACCATCAATAGCGCGATGCTGACTAATGACGACAGTCAGATCGTAGCAGGTGGAATACTAGGGGGTGATATTGACGAGCTGCACAATAACGCCACCAAAGGCGAACGTATCATCACGGATGAAGGTAGCGAAATCCGTTGGTATGCCAAAAAGAAAAAACGTCGATTCAGAGGAACCAAAACCTCCCAAGGAAAAGACTGGGACGACTATAACCCAGCACCGATAATCGAAACCATTGACCTGAAAGCCCTGGCCTGGAAGGGCAATACCCGCCCTGACACCACCGGCATAACGATAGGTGACAGGCAGCAAAGCCATGTTCAAAGTGCGCCGGCTGGAATTAACCAGACCTCAAGAATGGCTGAAGCCGGTGAAGTTACGTTCACAAACGCCACTATCAACGCCATCACACTACCGAACAGGGACATACCGATCGATCGTCCATTTCTTTCTCCTACAGGCCAACAAACCGAGCAGATATTATCGTCCAGCACAGTGGCACTACCAAACCGAGACGCACTGCCTGAACACCCCACACTTCCGCCTACCAGTCAACAGACTGAGCAGATATTATCATCCAGCACAGTGGCACTACCAAACCGAGACGCACTGCCTGAACACCCCACACTTCCGCCTACCAGTCAACAGACTGAGCAAATATTATCATCCAGTACAGTGGCACTACCAAACAGAGATGCACTCACTGAGCACCCAACACTTTCGCCTACCAGTCAACAGACTGAGCAGATATTATCGTCCGGCACAGTGGCACTACCAAACCGGGACACACTGCCTGAACACCCCACACTTCCGTCTACCAGTCAACAGACTGAGCAGATATTATCGTCCGGCACAGTGGCACTACCAAACAGAGATGAACTCACTGAACACCCGGTACTTCCACCAGTTCAACAAACTGAACGGGTACTCCCCCCTGCCACTGTCACCCTACCAAACAGTGTTACATTAGATGAGCGCCCGCTGGTGTTACCAACCGGCCAACAATTTGAACTGGCGCTACCGCCTGATACCGTTCAAGGCCAAAGCATCGAACCGCTTATCCGCATCGTTGCCCCAGACACCCGCTTGCCGGACAACAGCCTGTTTGTCGTACAGCCGGGCAGTGACAGCCATTACCTGGTGGAAACCGACCCTAAATTCACCCAGTATAAAAAATGGCTGGGTACGGATTATATGCAACAACAATTAACCCTTGACCCAACACTGGCACATAAACGCCTGGGCGATGGGTTCTACGAACAGCGTCTAGTGCGTGAGCAAATCACCCAACTGACTGGGCAGCGTTATCTGGCCGGACACAACAACGATGAAACCCAGTTCAAAGCGCTAATGGAAGCTGGCGTTGCCTTCAGCAAACGGCAACAACTTACCCCCGGTATTGCACTGAGCCCGTCACAGATGGCACTGCTCACCTCAGACATTATCTGGTTGACCAACCGGACCGTGACTCTGGCAGATGGCACAAAACAGACCGTGACCGTGCCACAAGTCTACGCTCGCGTGAATAAAGGCGACTTGACCGGTGACGGCGCCCTGCTCTCCGGCAAAAACGTGACAATAAATAGCCGAGGAGATATCACCAACAGCGGCGCCATCAGCGGACGTGAAATCACCAAACTGACAGCAAACAATCTGACCAACAGCGGCTTTATCCAAAGCGGCAAAGTGGATTTAACCGCCCGGCAGGACATCACTAACCTCGGCGGACAAATTCGGGGCCGCGACCACGTTTCCGCACGGGCAAACCGGGATATCATCAGTACCTCTACCCTGCGCGGAGAAGGTGCTGACCGCTGGCTGGACCGACAGGCGGGTATTTATGTCCAAAATGATAACGGCGCCGTATCGCTGAAAGCTCTCAACAACATCCGTCTCACGGCCAGTGAAATCGATAACGCCGGCAAAGGCAGCCAGACAGAGATAACCGCGGGACTCGACCTGACTCTAGACACCCTGCGTACTCATCGCACGGAAAACAGTGACTGGGGGAGCGACAACTATCGCCATCTGACACAGCAACATGACGTTGGCAGCCAGATAAGCACTGCCGGCAACCTAGCCCTGCGAGCGGGCAATAACCTCAATGCCACCGCAGCTAACATGAACGCCGGTCAGCGACTGACGGCACGGGCCGGAAACAACCTCACTCTAGGTGCCGGTACCGCTTCATCCGACCTGATAGAACACAGCAAACAGACCAGTAAGGGCTTACTCTCCAAATCCTCCGTCGAAACCCACGACGAAGTGCATGAGCGCCGGGCGCAGAGCACCACGCTCAGCGGCGACAGCGTGACTGTACAGGCCGGGAATGACCTAAACATCATCGGCAGTAACGTGGCAGGCACTCAGGATGTTAATCTGGCCGCCGGCAATCAGCTCACCGTCACTACCGCTGATGAAGCCCGTCATGAAACGCACTTCAAGCAAGAGAAAAAATCGGGACTGATGGGGACCGGCGGTATCGGCTTCACCGTCGGCAAAGCCAGCCAAAAATCCACTACCGACATCGACAGCAACCTCAACAAAGGCAGTACAGTAGGCAGCAGTCAGGGCAGTGTGACATTCAGCGCCGGAAAACAGCTCAACCTTCACGGCAGTGATGTGGTGGCGGGCCGCGATATGCAACTTTCCGGTCAAAACATTAACATCACCAGCGCGGAAAACAGCCACACCGCTGTCACCAAAACCGAACAGAAACAAAGCGGCCTGACCGTGGCTCTGTCCGGCACCGCAGGCGGGGCCCTGAATTCCGCTGTTCAAACAGTTCAAGCGGCCAGAAGTGAAAGTGACAGCCGAATCAAAGCCTTACAAGGCACCAAAGCCGCCCTTAGCGGAGTACAGGCAGTCCAGGCAGCCCGTCTGGCCGACGCTAAAGGCGGTGGCGACAAAGCCAACAACAACCTGGTGGGTGTCAACCTCTCCTACGGCAGCCAGTCCTCCCGGTCAGAACTGAAACAGCACCAGACCACTCAACAGGGCAGCAGCCTGATGACCGGGGATAATCTCACCCTCACCGCTTCCGGCACGCCAGACCAGAACGGCGATATTCGTATTCAGGGCGGCCAGTTGCAGGCGGGCAAAGACCTGCAACTCAATGCCAGCCGGGATATCCAGCTCTCATCCAGCCAGAACACCGAACAGACCACCGGCAAAAACAGTAGTCGCGGCAGCTCACTGGGCGTCGGTTTAACTGCCGGACCGGGGGGCACGGGTATCAATCTCTCCGTCAGTACCAACCGCGGTAAAGGCAGCGAAAGCGGCAACGGCGTCAGCCATAATGAAACTACGCTGGATGCGGGACAAACCGTCACCCTCAACGCCGGTCGGGACGCGACGCTCAAAGGCGCTCAGGTCAGTGGCGAACAAATTGCCGCCGACGTCAAACGCCACCTGACACTCAGCAGCGAGCAGGACAGTAACCGCTACGATATGAAGCAGCAGAATGTCAGTGCCAGCGACAGTACCACTTTCGGCCCACAACCGGGCGGCTCATTCAACCTCAGCGCCAGCCGCGACAAAATCCACAGCAACTTTGACTCCGTACAAGAGCAAACCGGACTATTCGCCGGTAAAGGCGGCTATCAAGTGAAAGTAGGTGAACACACCCAGCTTGACGGCGCAGTCATTGCCAGTACCGCAAACAAAGACAAAAACACCCTCGATACCGGCACTCTCGGCTTTGGCGATATCAAAAACAAAGCGGATTTTAAAACCGAACACCATAGCGTGAGTATCAGCACTGGCGGCTCAGTAGGCGGCATGTTACTCAGTAATATGGCGGCCAATACCCTGGGCGGCGCTAACCGGGAAGGCCATGCCCAAAGCACCACCCATGCCGCCGTCAGCGACGGCGCCCTGATTATCCGGGATAAAGACAGCCAGCAACAGGATGTCACCACCCTGAGCCGGGATACCGACCATGCCAACAATGCTCTCAGTCCTATCTTTGACAAAGAGAAAGAGCAGCAACGGCTGAAACAGGCCCAACTGATTGGCGAAATCAGTGCGCAGGTGATTGACATCGCCAGTACTGAAGGAGCAATTATCGCCACCAAAGCGGCCCACGCCAAACTGGAGAATATCAGTGACCCGGATAGAGAAGCGGCCCGAAAGAAACTGGAAAACGCAGGCAAAACCAACATTACGCCTGAGCAAATTAAAGATCAGATTTACAAAACCGCCTATAACCAGGCATTGAATGAGTCCGGTCTTGGCACCGGAGGGAAATACCACACCGCTTTACAGGCGGCTACCGCAGCTATTCAGGGACTCGCAGGCGGAAATATTGGTCAGGCACTGGCGGGCGGCGCTTCCCCTTACCTGGCCGGGGTGATTAAAGACCTGACTACCGACCCGAAAACCCATCAAGTCGATGTCGTCACCAATACTCTGGCCCATGCCATTCTGGGGGCAGTGGCCGCCGAAGTCAGTGGTAACAATGCACTGGCGGGCGCGGCAGGAGCAGCGGGCGGTGAACTGGCCGCGCGAGAACTGATGAAGCATATTCACGGCGAAAATGCTAAAGTCAGCGACTTAAGTGAAGAGGAAAAACAGACCATCAGCACTCTTTCTAGCCTGGCGGCAGGGCTGGCAGGCGGCATTGCCGGTGACTCGACCGGCAGCGCCGTCACTGGCGCCCAAGCCGGGAAGAATGCGATTGAGAATAACTATCTGAGTGTGAATGAGCTGGACAGTTTTGCGCACCAAGCCCGCACCTGTGAAGGCGAAAGCTGTAAGCAGGTGATCAAGGAGATGGTGGAGACCAATATCCGTAATCAGCAGGAAATGATGGACTTCTGCAACAGCAATCCGAACCAGTGTGCGCAGAAGTATGGTTATCTGGTTGATCAATGGCCTGTGTTTGAGCGTACCCTCAAAAATATGGACCGGGATGGTACATTGCCGGTTGAGTTCAGAAATTACCTGTCTGCGGTGAATACGCTAGGTCAGGCGGCTACAGGCAAGGTGGGCGAACTCGGCTGGACAAAACGCTTTGAGGCGATGGGTATGAGTCAGGAAACTGCCGCTGCGATGGCGATGACATTGCCTATTGTGATAGAGGGAGCCAAAGGGCCGAAGTCGTCACCAAAATCATCGCAAGATAATGCTGGCAAAGGTGCCCAATCTGAGGTAACTGGAAAGACAAATTACCCAGAAGGTATAAACTTTAGTCTGGAACAAAAACATCACTTAGCTAACTTTGATGGATTAACGCAAAAAACGGGGGTTAAAGGAGCACACAATGCTGATGCTTTTTATGCCGCAGTGAAAGAGAAGGGAATAAAAATAGTTAGTGAAACACCGACGGGAATAAATGGTATCACTCAGGTAGTATATCAAATACCATCATATGATCGCACGGGTAAGGTTTCTGGATATAAAGCGACTGAATTCCCTAAAACAATTTATGACCCTAAAGTGCATTCGGACCAAAAAATGCTTGAATTAGGTCAAAAAGCAGCCACAATAGGTTATAAAGATGCAATGTCCAATCCCAAAGGTGTCGCTGATGTTACTGTGGATGGTATAGCTTTTAGAATCTATGTTGAAACATCAACTGGACGAGTACGTAATTTTCACCCTAAGTGAGATTAAGATGAAAGTATTATTTGGTAAGCTAAGCGACAGTTCCACTTTGGAAGAAAACGTCACAGCTTATTTTGACATAATGTATAACGATAATCTTTTTTTAAAGGCAATAGAGAATATCGTACAAAAAAATAGCTTTGTCATTGATGGTGCTTATTGTAATTTTCCTGATATGGATAGTTATTATGGAGAAGAACACTTTGAAGGTGTTGAGTTTGCATGTGGTTATCCACCGGAAGATGATGATATAAGCATAGTTAGTGAAGAAATTTGCAACAAATATGTCCGTTTAGCTTGTGAAAAGTATCTTTATCGACATCCTGAAGATAAAGATAAAATTAACGCCTTGCTTGCAAAAATGCCTTGTTAATACCAAGATCCCAGCCTGAGTGAACTACCCCGAAAGTTGGACACCCAACAAGTAGGGGGAAGTTCTCCATGAAGAAGTACAGGAAGCATTTGTCACATTTAAGTAGACACCGCTTCATCCGACCTGATAGAACACAGCAAACAGACTAGTAAGGGCTTACTCTCCAAATCCTCCGTCGAAACCCACGACGAAGTGCATGAACGCCGGGCGCAGAGCACCACGCTCAGCGGCGACAGCGTGACCGTACAGGCCGGGAATGACCTAAACATCATCGGCAGTAACGTGGCAGGCACTCAGGATGTTAATCTGGCCGCCGGCAATCAGCTCACCGTCACTACCGCTGATGAAGCCCGTCATGAAACGCACTTCAAGCAAGAGAAAAAATCGGGACTGATGGGGACCGGTGGTATCGGCTTCACCATCGGTAAAGCCAAACAAAAATCCACCACCGACATTGACAGCAACCTCAGCAAAGGCAGTACTGTAGGCAGCAGCCAAGGCAGTGTAACACTCAACGCCGGGCAACAGCTCAACATTCACGGCAGTGATGCGGTGGCTGGCCGCGATATGCAACTTTCCGGTCAAAACATTAACATCACCAGCGCAGAAAACAGTCACACCGCCATCACCAAAACCGAACAGAAACAAAGCGGCCTAACCGTGGCCCTGTCCGGCACCGCAGGCGGAGCCCTGAATTCCGCTGTTCAAACGGTTCAAGCGGCCAGAAGTGAAAGTGACAGCCGTATCAAGGCGTTACAAGGCACCAAAGCCGCTCTTAGCGGAGTACAGGCTGTCCAGGCAGCCCGGCTGGCCGACGCTAAAGGCGGTGGCGACAAAGCCAACAACAACTTGGTGGGTGTCAACCTCTCCTACGGCAGCCAGTCCTCCCGGTCAGAACTGAAACAGCACCAGACCACTCAACAGGGCAGCAGCCTGATGACCGGGGATAATCTCACCCTCACCGCTTCCGGCACGCCAGACCAGAACGGCGATATCCGTATTCAGGGCGGCCAGTTGCAGGCAGGTAAAGACCTGCAACTCAATGCCAGCCGGGATATCCAGCTCTCATCCAGCCAGAACACCGAACAGACCACTGGCAAAAACAGCAGTCGCGGCAGCTCACTAGGAGTCGGTTTCACCGCCGGACCGGGGGGCACGGGTATCAATCTCTCCGTCAGTACCAACCGCGGTAAAGGCAGCGAAAGCGGCAACGGCGTCAGCCATAATGAAACTACGCTGGATGCGGGACAAACCGTCACCCTCAACGCCGGTCGGGACGCGACGCTCAAAGGCGCTCAGGTCAGTGGCGAACAGATTGCCGCCGACGTCAAACGCCACCTGACGCTCAGCAGCGAACAGGACAGCAACCGCTACGATATGAAGCAACAAAACGTCAGTGCCGGCATCAGTGCCAGTGTCGGTCCGGGTTCAGGCGGCTCATTGAACCTGAGCGCCAGCCGCGACAAAATCCACAGCAACTTTGACTCCGTACAGGAACAAACCGGACTGTTTGCCGGTAAAGGCGGCTATGAAGTCAAAGTAGGTGAACACACCCAGCTTGACGGCGCAGTCATCGCCAGTACCGCAGACAAAGACAAAAACACCCTCGATACCGGCACTCTGGGCTTTGACGACATCAAAAACAAAGCGGATTTTAAAACCGAACACCATAGCGTGAGTATCAGCACTGGCGGCTCAGTAGGCGGCATGTTACTCAGTAATATGGCGGCCAATACCCTGGGCGGCGCTAACCGGGAAGGCCACGCCCAAAGCACCACCCATGCCTCCGTCAGCGACGGCACCCTGATTATCCGGGATAAAGACAACCAGCAACAGGATATCACCACCCTGAGCCGGGATACCGACCATGCCAACAATGCTCTCAGTCCTATCTTTGACAAAGAGAAAGAGCAGCAACGGCTGAAACAGGCCCAACTGATTGGCGAAATCAGTGCGCAGGTGATTGACATCGCCAGTACTGAAGGAGCAATTATCGCCACCAAAGCGGCCCATGCTAAACTGGAGAATATCAGTGACCCGGATAGAGAAGCGGCCCGAAAGAAACTGGAAAACGCCGGCAAAACTAACATTACGCCTGAGCAAATTAAAGACCAGATTTACAAAACCGCCTATAACCAGGCATTGAATGAGTCTGGCCTTGGCACCGGGGGGAAATACCACACCGCTTTACAGGCAGCTACCGCAGCCATTCAGGGACTCGCGGGCGGAAATATTGGTCAGGCACTGGCAGGCGGCGCTTCCCCTTACCTGGCCGGGGTGATTAAAGACCTGACTACCGACCCGAAAACCCATCAAGTCGATGTCGTCACCAATACTCTGGCCCATGCAATTCTGGGGGCAGTGGCCGCCGAAGTCAGCGGTAACAATGCGCTGGCGGGCGCGGCCGGAGCAGCTTCCGGTGAACTGGCCGCGCGAGAACTGATGAAGCATATTCATGGTGAAAATGTTAAAGTCAGTGACTTAAGTGAAGAGGAAAAACAGACCATCAGCACCCTCTCCACTCTCTCTGCCGGGCTGGCCGGCGGCATTGCCGGTGACTCGACCGGAAGCGCCGTCACCGGGGCCCAGGCTGGGAAAAATGCGATTGAGAATAATGCGCTGGCCTCGCGAAATCTGGGCGATTGCAGAACGATGTCACCGGAAGCCTGTGGTAAGGCCAAAGAATTGAGCCAGCGCATTCTGGATAAAGGTCTGCCGTCGGTTGAAGACATGCGCGGTAAACTGGCATCGTGTCAGGATGACAGCTGCCGTAAAGGGGTCTGGGCAGAATACCGGCAGGCCAGTGATGCGACCATCAACAGCCTGAAACAGATGGCGTTGAGTGGTGAGTTGAGCCGCGAAGAACTGGCATTCATCAACCATGAGTTGGGTAAAGAACTGGCGGTATCGGGATACCGTGCCAATGATAAGATAGGCCGCTCAGAGCAGAGCAGCTGGTTAAATGGCGGTAGTGGACCACTCTCCGGGTTCTTTAATACTGAATTGCGTCAGAAGGAGCTGGAGAACACAGGTTTATCCAAAGCAGATGCGGCGCAATATGTGCAAGAAGAACAGCGCAACATGATGTTGCTGGAGACTGCAACTGGGATTATTGGAGGCGCAGCCAATAATAAGATTCAGGCAAAACCATCACCTGTATCATCAAAAAATAATGTTAATAAGAGTGCCCCAGCGGAAGCAACACCAGTACAGCCTAACCAAACTGCTAATGTGGGAGCAAAAGGAAATAACCCATCTGCAAGTCAGCCAAATAATGCAGCAAAAAGTACAAAACAGCCGTCTGAGACTTATTTCCGAGTTGAGGGCGGAGGCAGTGGTACACAAACGAGTCAGAACAGAATTAGCGTAAATACTGACGGAAGTGTAACTATTAATTCAGGTTGTAGTGGGCAGTTATGTGTTAGTACTAAGGGGGCAAATCATGCCGCTTATTACCTTACAAATAGAAGACAAGATGGAACTGTAGTTGTTTTTGAAGTGGACGCAGCTCTTCACAAAAAAATAATGGATGCCGCTATTCCTCAAAGGCCAATTCCTGGGGTACCAAGAGACAAAAATGCGCCTAAAATAGTGGACCCGACAAAAGGTCAGCCAAGTGTAGCTCTCGAATTACCGAAGGTATGGGATAGGTTAATAGAGCAAAATTCATCAAAAGGTCGCGTGCTAACAAAAGAGGAATTTTTACGTGAATTTGGAAAATGATTATCAGAATCTCCTTGATGCCATTTTTAACGGTGAAAAGGATATAGCTATTTTTGTTTTAGATGGCAATCATTATTATGTTATTGATAGTAAAGATAATTACTGTATTGACATTAGACCTGAATACAAATCTTACATAGATAAAGGATGGATGAAAGAGGCTCTTTATGATGAAGCTGTCAGGTCGTTTAGAAATGGTATTCCCATATTGACTAAGGAGAGTTTTAAAGACTACATAAACAGAAATAACGTTGCTGTTTACTCTGTTGATTGGATGAGATCATTCTTTATATCGGGCAAAGATAGTGTATTGCTTGTTAATTTTTATGATTATGTTGAGCAATATTTATCCACTCTAACAGACGTAGTATCATCTGAATGGGATAGTTGGCGAATGCGGCTACCTAGCTTTTATATTAATTTCGATAAAAAAATATATCGTCATACTGACTGGGATAGAAGCCATGAGTCAACAGTACCATCTGATTGGAATGCTCAAGCTAATAGCGATTTTGGTCTATTAGTACCAGATAAGGAACAGTATTGGCTTGTTGATGGTATGAATTTTTGGAAGTTACAAATGTAGTTCAGAAATACCGCTCGCATAGTAGCGAGCGGTATTAAACGTTTAGCAGGAATTTTCTTTTTAGTTGTTCTCAACGAGCTGGATAATCAGCTGCTCCTGCTCAACGGTGATGTTAACCGCCTGCACAGTGGTAAATCCGGCTTCCTCCAGCCAGCCGCCCTTGAGGTGCAAACTGGGATGTTGGCTGTAATAGCAGATCACGCCCGTGCTGCGATTTTCCTAGCGGGCGCTGGTATACCCCACCTGAATAGCTGCGCCGGACTTTTGAAATCCGCAGACAAAGACAAAAACACCCTCGATACCGGCACTCTGGGCTTTGGCGATATCAAAAACAAAGCGGATTTTAAAACCGAACACCATAGCGTGAGTATCAGCACAGGCGGTTCAGCAGGCGGCATGTTACTCAGTAATATGGCGGCCAATACCCTGGGCGGCGCTAACCGGGAAGGCCACGCCCAAAGCACCACCCATGCCGCGGTCAGTGACGGCGCCCTGATTATCCGGGATAAAGACAGCCAGCAACAGGATATCACCACCCTGAGCCGGGATACCGACCATGCCAATAATGCTCTCAGTCCTATCTTCGACAAAGAGAAAGAGCAGCAACGGCTGAGACAGGCCCAACTGATTGGCGAAATCAGTGCGCAGGTGATTGATATCGCCAGCACCGAAGGAGCAATTATCGCCACCAAAGCGGCCCACGCCAAACTGGAGAATATCAGTGACCCGGATAGAGAAGCGGCCCGAAAGAAACTGGAAAACGCAGGCAAAACTAACATTACGCCTGAGCAAATTAAAGACCAGATTTACAAAACCGCCTATAACCAGGCATTGAATGAGTCCGGTCTTGGCACCGGAGGGAAATACCACACCGCTTTACAGGCGGCTACCGCAGCTATTCAGAGACTCGCAGGCGGAAATATTGGTCAGGCACTGGCCGGCGGCGCTTCCCCTTACCTGGCTGGAGTGATTAAAGACCTGACTACCGACCCGAAAACCCATCAAGTCGATGTCGTCACCAATACTCTGGCCCATGCCATTCTGGGGGCAGTGGCCGCCGAAGTCAGCGGTAACAACGCGCTGGCGGGCGCGGCAGGAGCGGCTTCCGGTGAACTGGCCGCACGAGAACTGATGAAGCATATTCATGGTGAAAATGTTAAAGTCAGTGACTTAAGTGAAGAGGAAAAACAGACCATCAGCACCCTCTCCACCCTGGCGGCAGGGCTGGCAGGCGGCATTGCCGGTGACTCCACCGGCAGCGCCGTCACTGGCGCCCAAGCCGGGAAGAATGCTATTGAGAATAACTATCTGAGTGTGAATGAGCTGGACAGTTTTGCACATAAAGCCCGAAGCTGTGAAGGCGAGAGCTGCAAACAAGTGATCAAGGATATGGTGGAGACCAATATCCACAATCAGCAGGAAATGATGGACTTCTGTAACAGCAACCCGAACCAGTGTGCGCAGAAGTATGGTTATCTGGTTGATCAGTGGCCGGTGTTTGAGCGTACCCTCAAAAATATGGACCGGGATGGCACATTGCCGGTTGAGTTCAGAAATTACCTGTCGGCGGTGAATACGTTAGGTCAGGCGACTACAGGCAAGGTAGGCGAACTCGGCTGGACAAAACGCTTTGAAGCAATGGGAATGAGTCAGGAGACTGCCGCTGCAATGGCGATGACACTGCCTATTGTGATAGAGGGAGCCAAAGGGCCGAAGTCGTCACCAAAATCATCGCAAAATAATACTAGGTTGTGTCCCTCAATTAAATAATGACCTTAAGAAATAAGCGGATACAACCTAATTTCACCATAGTGATATAATTTCTTGCTGTCTTTTCATAACGGGTGGCGATGCGACGATGCTCTTTGAGTCGACCAAAACATCTTTCTACAACATTTCTTCTTCGGTACGTTTTATGGTCGAATTTAACCCGTCCATCTGACCGCGCTTTTTCGTTTGATTTATAGGGAATTATCACTTTTATTCCCTGACTTTTTAACCGGTTACGTAATACGTGGCTGGAGTAACCTTTATCAGCAATCACCGCTTTTGAACGACGTTTCATAAAACCCTTTTTACGCTGAATACCCAGACCATCCAGCAGGCGTACTGCATATTGACTTTCGTGATATTGACCTGCACTGAGTACCACATTCAGTGGATGACCTTTTCCATCGACAGCCAGATGGATTTTGGAACCATAACCACCCTGAGAGCGACCCAGGCCATGGTCTGCGGTGACATCGGGATGTTTTTTTGGGCACCAGCCGCACAATGTGCCGCACGAATGTTACTGCCATCCAGTGATATGGCTGACCAATCAACCAAATCTTGTTCATCCAGTATTGACAATAACTTATTGAAAATGAGATTAATGATCCCCGATTTTGACCACCGATTAAAGCGGTTATAGACGGTTTTCCAGGAACCATAACGTTCGGGTAAATCCCGCCAGGGGGCACCGGAACATAGTACCCAAAACATGCCGTTGATAACCCGGCGGTGTTCAACATAAGGATGTCCCGGCCGTTGAGAATGTTCAGGGGGCAATAAGGGGAGCAGTAACTCCCATGCTTCATCAGGAAGGTCGTAACGAGCCATAACAGGTTTTTTCCGAAAGTCAGAACCAGGGGATTATTCTATCTCAGCCTATTGCGGGACACAGCCTAGCAAAGGTACTCAGTCTGAGGTAGCCGGAAAAACAAATTACCCAGAGGGTATAAACTTTAATCCTGAGCAGAAGATCCATTTAGCTAAGCTTGATGGCTTTACTCAAAAGAAAGGAATGAAAGGTGCACATAATGCTGATGAATTTTATGCAGCTGGCATAGAAAAGCAGATCAAAATTGTGAAAGAAGAATCGACAGGAGTGAAAGGAATCATCCAAGTCAGTTATCTAATTCCAACTAAAGATCGCGAAGGTAATATTACGGGCCTTAAAGGAATGGGACCAGATCTGCAACCATTTGTGAAAACAATATATGATCCTAAGATTCATTCAGATAAAAAAATGTTGGAGTTGGGTCAGCAAGCTGCTGCGAGTGGGTATAAGGAAGCAATATCTAGCGGAAAACAGGCATACGATGCTAAAGCGGGCGGTATTGAATTTAGAGTTTATTTAGATCCGGCAACCGGGCGAGTAAATAACTTCCATCCAAAGTAAGGGAACTTATTATGAATCAAGAACTATTCGGACAGCCATATGATCATTCAGACCCTCACTGGATAGTGAAAAGTTATTTTGATCGAATGTACAATGATGGACATTTTTTAGAGGCTATCGAATTATTATCTAAAAAAGGGGCTTTAAGTACAGATGGTTCTTACTGCCATTTTCCCAATATGAATAGCTATTATGAAGAGGATAGGTTTGAAGGCGTGATGTTTATATATGGTTATTCTCCAGATGATGATGATGATGAAGTGATCGTCAGCGAAGAGATATGCTACAAATATGTTCGTTTAGCCTGTAAAAAGTATCTTTATCGACATCCAGAAGATAAAGATAAAATTAACGCCTTGCTAGCCAAAATGCCTTGTTAACATCAAGATCCCAGCTCAAGTGAACTGCACCCCGAAAGTTGGACACCCAACAAGTAGGGGGAAGTTCTGCATGAAGAAGAAGTACAGGAAGAATTCGCTCAAGTTTAAGAATAAAGCCACCCCGTATTACTACCGGCCTCAATCTCTCCATCAGTACCAACCGCGGCAAAGGCCGAGAAAGCGGCAACGGCGTCAGCCATAATGAAACTACGCTGGATGCGGGGCAAACCGTCACCCTCAACGCCGGTCGGGATGCGACGCTCAAAGGCGCTCAGGTCAGTGGCGAACAGATTACCGCCGACGTCAAACGACACCTGACACTCAGCAGCGAGCAGGACAGCAACCGCTACGATATGAAGCAACAAAACGTCAGTGCCGGCATCAGTGCCAATGTCGGCCCGGGTTCAGGCGGTTCATTGAACCTGAGCGCCAGCCGCGACAAAATCCACAGCAACTTTGACTCCGTACAAGAGCAAACTGGACTGTTTGCCGGTAAAGGCGGCTATGAAGTCAAAGTAGGTGAACACACCCAGCTTGACGGCGCAGTCATTGCCAGTACCGCAGACAAAGACAAAAACACCCTCGACACCGGCACTCTGGGCTTTGGCGATATCAAAAACAAAGCGGATTTTAAAACCGAACACCATAGCGTGAGTATCAGCACTGGCGGCTCAGTAGGCGGCATGTTACTCAGTAATATGGCGGCCAATACCCTGGGCGGCGCTAACCGGGAAGGCCATGCCCAAAGCACCACCCATGCCGCAGTCAGTAACGGTGCCCTGATTATCCGGGATAAAGACAACCAGCAACAGGATATCACCACCCTCAGCCGGGATACCGACCAGGCTAATAACGCTCTCAGTCCTATCTTTGATAAAGAGAAAGAGCAACAACGACTGAGACAGGCCCAGCTGATTGGCGAAATCAGCGCACAGGTAATTGATATCGCCAGTACCGAAGGGGCCATTATCGCCACCAAAGCGGCCAACGCTAAACTGGAGAATATCAGTGACCCGGATAGAGAAGCGGCCCGAAAGAAACTGGAAAACGCAGGCAAAACCAACATTACGCCTGAGCAAATTAAAGACCAGATTTACAAGACCGCCTATAACCAGGCATTGAATGAGTCCGGTCTTGGCACCGGAGGGAAATACCACACCGCTTTACAGGCGGCTACCGCAGCTATTCAGGGACTCGCGGGCGGAAATATTGGTCAGGCGCTGGCAGGCGGCGCTTCCCCTTACCTGGCCGGGGTGATTAAAGACCTGACTACCGACCCGAAAACCCATCAAGTCGATGTCGTCACCAATACTCTGGCCCATGCCATTCTGGGGGCAGTGGCCGCCGAAGTCAGTGGTAACAATGCGCTGGCGGGCGCGGCAGGAGCGGCTTCCGGTGAACTGGCCGCACGAGAACTGATGAAGCATATTCATGGTGAAAATGTTAAAGTCAGTGACTTAAGTGAAGAGGAAAAACAGACCATCAGCACCCTCTCCACCCTGGCGGCAGGGCTAGCGGGTGGAATTGCCGGTGACTCCACCGGCAGCGCCGTTACCGGTGCCCAGGCCGGGAAGAATGCGGTGGAGAATAATTTCCTGACAGCCAAAGATGTCCACGAACTGAAAGAAGAACTGCTGGAAGCGGAGAAGACTGGCGCAAACAAGCAGGTGATTTACGACAAGTTTAAGGAGCGTAGCGAGAAAAACCGTCAGGAAGGTGTCTCGGATGACTGCTCCCATAACCCGGGCTGTGTGGTGTCCGTCTGGGAAATGATGAACTCGGGAACAGACGCCGCCAGTGGCCTGAACCGGACTTCGTTCTTCTCCAGCCTTAGCAATGAGGAGATGACACAGTTAAACCGCTTTGTGCAGGCGGAAAATGCGGAAAGCGCCCAGGCGATTTACCAGTCGCTGCCAGATGTGGTAAAGAAGGTTGTTGAAGGCAAGGAGTTCGCAGAACAGTTTGGTATAATACCAAAAGTGGGCAGCAGCGGGATGATTGGGCTGGGGATAGCCGGGAAAAAGCCTCAGTCACAAGGTACCCCAGAATCTGCTACTAAACCGGTGAATCATTCGGGCACTGAAACCGCGCAAACACCGCATAACCAGATTGGAAATGCAGAGGCAAAAAGGACTAACTCATCTGCAAATCAGCAAGGTAATGCAGGAAATAGCGAGTCAAAAACACCTAATACCCAAAATGTAAAACATGCGAATAAGACTTTTGAAATTAAGTCACTTCCTGATATGCACGGTAAAGAGCATATTACTGCCGTAAAAGGTGACGCCAGCATCCCTGTTAGCAAAATTGAATCATGGCTGCGAGGTAAAGCTGCTGGAGATTTAGAAGCTCTGAAAGCTCGTGAAATGGTCTTGATAAATGAGAAAAGAGATAACCAAAGAGCTTTTGCTAAAGACCCCACTAAGGCAGACGAATTGAAGAAAATTCAAAAGCATATAGAAGGCATTGGTCGTTCTCGTACGATGGCTAAAGATTTAGAGATAATAGGTATTCATGACACGAAAGAAAATAATACATTGATAATGAATAAATTGCTCGATTCAGCGAAAACGGCCACACCAGAAAATCGTTGGACTTCTATCGTATTGAAAAGCAGAAATGGCAATGATGAATCTGTTCGCATAAAAGCAGTATGGACAATTCTACCTGATGGATCAAAACGTCTTTCTACAGTGACAACCGGAAGATTTAAGGAACCAAAGTGATGAAAAAAGATGCAAATAAATTAAAAAAACAATTAGATAGCTATATAGAGAATGGTTATCTTGATATTCATTCTTTTGATAATCCTGAAGATGAGGCGTCTGAGGCACTTATCAATTTATTCGCTGTTGATGAGGCATTATGTGAACAATATTGTAAGCTTATTTTAGAATCTCCAGGGGTAGGTGATGCTTTCCTTGATTCGGGATGTCTTTTACATTTATTTGATTTAAACAAAGAATATAGCCTTAATTATGTTCGAAAAAATGTCTTAATTATGGCTGCCCCTGTATTAGGAGCAGCCATGATTGGACTATTTGAATATAGCAATACACCATTCAGAGATCATTTTTCAGCGGAACTTATTACTAATGTTAAGAAACGCTATGATGAATTGGTATCTGAAGATGATTTTACTAAGGAATTATTGGATAGTCGTTATTCATTGTTTGAAAAGGAATTTTTAATATCGAAAGAACCGATTTGAAATTAATTCTAGTTCAAATATAAATGTTAATTACAGATCCCAGCCTGAATGAACTACCCCCGAAAGTTGGACACCCAACAAGTAGGGGGAAGTTATCCATGAAGAAGTACAGGAAGCATTCGCTCACATTTTAAGTGGGTACTGCTTCATTAAACTTGGTAGAACACAGCAGACAGACCAGTAAAGGCTTACTCTCCAAATCCTCCGTCAAAACCCACGATGAGGTGCATAAACGTCAGGCTCAGAGCACTACGCTCAGTGGCGACACTCAGGATGTTAATCTGGCCGTAGGCAATCAGCTCACCATTACCACTGCTGATAAAGCTCGTCATGAAACACACTTTAACACCCCAGCCAACGGCAATCACGCACAAGGAGGGTTGTCAGGTTAACACCGAGATAATACGGTTAAAAATCAGGGGAATATCATTATGAAGTGACGCACTCCCCAACAGACGATATACACGTTTTACTTTGTTTTTAACCTGAGTCCGCCCCGGCAAAAATCGCCCGATCCTAGCCAATGTCAGTGATGTCCCTCTGGTCAACACGACAGTGGCTTGACGAACAGGCATAGCGGTTATCTCGCTGAAATTATTGGCACTATCAGTAGATCACATCACGTTATGCCTGCCCCATTTTTTTCTGGGTATTCCTCAACGCACGGCGGCGGGGAGATTAAGTTTTATTTGTTTATTCTATGGAATGTATCCGTTCCTGAGTTTATTGATGCCCATTGGTCTTTAATATCATCAGGTCTACTGGTCATCATCCATAAGGTAGTAATTTTTTCTGGAAAACTATTTTTAGCCGTTGTTGGCTGCGTTGTTACAATGAAAGGTGAATTTATATCAATTTGACCTACCCATGAAGTTATCGCAGCATATTCATCCCAATTCACAAGAAAGACAATGAGGTTTCCACATATGTTCCCTGTGATACTTCCTGTCGTTGAACCTCCTCCGGCGCTTACAGCGCTAATATATTTACCTGTAAAAAATACGCTTTTATTTGGTTGTATAATTTCTATTGTAGAACCAAGTTCGTTAGCCCATTTTCCTGATATGTCCACATTGTTATTATCTATGTTATCTAAGCCGATCATTCCCTTTGTCGCGACAGATTTTCTAATTATTTCTTCAAGTAACATAGGTCCTCTCCACTAAGTATGATTGAACTTTTTTTGGTGTCTTAATGACAATGATAAGTATAATTCATATCTTTTATCTTTCGTGTTGTTTTGTTGAAGAAAATTAATTTGCTGATATATATGGTTTTATAATCTAATGACACACTGATAAATATATATTATGTAGAGTAATTTATTATATAAATAATGGCGGAATGGTTTTATTTAATTAGAAAATTATTTTTTCCACAGTCGGAATGAAACATTGATTTTTTTAGCGATTAAATATGTTTCACCACATAAAAAATAATAAAAAATCACTCTTTTTAATCTGAAAATAGTTTTATGAATTTATTACCTTAGTTTATTTTTTTAATATTTTTGAATATAATGTGCGTTAATTGATTTTAATCCTAGATCACATTAAAGACATAAAAAGCAGCATAGTTTAAATCAAATCGTAGGCTAGACTGATTAAAACAATGTAAAGCCGTTTAATCCAGAGTATTTTACAGCTTTACATAATAAATTAAAAATAATAACACCGCAATTAACCAGACTTGTATTCTGTTAAATCATTCATTTGAACTTTTTTATTACCGATTATTTAACTGGTTTATGGCAAAGTTTATACCATTTAAAAACGTTATTAAAATCCATTCCTTTGGGAAAATAGATTGTCTGATTAAATTATTCATATGATTACCTTCCTTTTTTCCATGAATATGAATATTAACAAAACCATTTTTTTCTTGTTTTTCACTGAAAGATTTATGATGGGAAGGTTTTAATACTATTAAAAGTCATTTTTTAATCTCCAGTTTTAATCGATATAAGATTTCAACAGTTTTTTTACCTTTTCCGCATTTTATTTTCACTGACTCTATTTTACTGGTAATCCTGAGTAGTTTTTATAAATCAGCCAGTAAATAGCCTGACGACATTAAAGATACCTCTTGATGTTTTCTCGGATAAACCCTCTTTTTTAAAAAAGCTTAAATCCTGCCAATTTAACCGTTTTATCTCTTTTTTATTGCATTATTTTTATAGCTTAAGTCTTAAAATGACGGTGGAGAAAACATCTAATTTTCAGTTCATTAAAAACTTTCCCTATCGTGCTGATTTCTTTTTAACTTTCCGTTAATGGTTAATGGATTTCGATTAAATGTCATTAACCATTCTGCCAAAAAGTGGAATTTATCACTTTAAATCAATATGTTATATAATACCTCTAATCTATCCGCATTCGTATTTTCAAATGGTTATGGCCGTAATCACTCTATGCCTTTTAAAAATCTGGCATTAATAGAGTACCTGTTTTTTTACCCCTTAGCTGATTAATCACCGATAAAAAGGATTTTACGATCGCTAGAAAAGATTTAATGAATGGTATTTACGTTTTATAGCCCCCATTTACCCTCCCCGTTTTCATTAAATTGTCATTCAGTTTTCTCGTTTTTCCTTTTCCTGTATTTTATTTTTCAGGTTTAAAACCATAGAAGGTAACAGATCAACTGATGGTATTAAGATCAAAACCCATTTTTTAAATCATTTTTAAAATCCGGTTAATCCTGTTAAATGTTTTGAATCAGTTCAGGGATATGTAAACACTAAGGTTTTTCAAAGATTAGCTGATGATGTTAAAAATCCTTTTGAGAATAGTTCATTATGTTTTTTCCTTAATTAAATGAAAATCACAGAAAACAGGAAAAACTTCATAAACTATGTGAATAAAACACGTTTCCGTTTAACTAGAAGGCCCTCTCCCGTTTATCTATGAGGTTGCTTGCCAATCTGTATTCATTTTATTATATTGAATGCATTGTATGCAAATATAGGAGATGAATTATGGCAATGATGACTGTCAGGAACATCCCTGATGAAGTACACCGTGCTTTACGAGTACGTGCTGCTATTCATGGCCGCAGTGCTGAAGCCGAAGTACGCGCCATTCTGGAAGAATCCGTAAAAGCCGAAGGTCGGATCAAGTTAGGATCGATGCTAGCTGAGATTGGCCGCCAATCCAAGTTAACCGATGAGGAGTTTACAGCCATTGAGCAAATACGTGACAAAATTCCTGCTAACCCGATGAATTTTGAATGATTATACTGGATACTAACGTGATTTCGGAACCACTGCGTCAGGCTCCTGAATCACGTGTCATTAAGTGGCTAGACGCACAACCGATTGAAACCCTATATCTGTCGGCAATAACCGTAGCCGAACTGCGCTTTGGTTTGGCTTCACTGCCCATAGGGAAACGCCGCGATAAATTGCAGGAGAACCTGGAAAAGCAGGTATTACCCTTGTTCACCGGACGTGTATTATCATTCGACATGTCAGCGTCACAATCTTATAGTGAACTTATGGCAAAAGCCCGGATCGCCGGTTTGGCAATCAGCGTGGCAGATGGATATATCGCTGCAACTGCCGCCGCAAATGGCATGATAGTTGCCACACGAGATGTTAGCCCGTTCGAGGCAGCTGGTGTGAACGTGATCAATCCCTGGGAGAATTAGCAGGCAACTTTATTTGGCACCGTGACTTTTAGCATAGCCTCGGTGCCGCCGGTGTAATCCTTCCGCTTTTTCGGAGAAAATCTTTTAATTTCCACTTAGTTTTCAATGTATATCTTAGCTATTTTCTCAAATAAAGAGCTTTTACTGACTTCCCTTAACCTTAATATATCATTGGTAAAAGAACGTAGGAAAATAGATGTGATATTTTGTTCCATAGCATTTATCTGTTTACCCTCTTTATCCATAGTCAAAATATTATAAATTAAGTTCTCTTTTGCAATCGTTTGACGAGGTGAATTACAAGGTGATACAAAATATAATAAATCATCTCCCCTCGGTTGAAGATAAATATGTTCATACTGACTATTCTGTTTAGGCGCTAAGTAATAGGGCAAAACTGTTTCAATCGGATTACATCCTCTATTTACTAAATTTTCATCTTCCAAAGCATATTCAATATTATCTATTTTCTGATTACCGATGATCCTGGGAATTCTATCCGAGTGATATCGGCTAAGAATAATTTCTTCAACATTATCAAATAAATAAAAAGAATCATTATAAAGACTTGATATTTTCTTCATAAATTCACATTTTTCCTCAAGGGCCGTCTTACTCTTTACAAGTGAATGTTCATTGATGAAAAGCGTTTTATTATGAATATTAACATCAACTATTGAAGCAAGTATTCCCTTATTTTTCTTATATTCTTCTGGAATCCTAATATATACAAGAGTTATCTTTAAATCTGGAAGGTCAATATTTTCAATTTTTTTCTCTTTGAAAACTCTTTCTTTTAGCCAAAGTTCAATCTTGATTTTTTGGATTTTTGTACGTATTTTATTGCTTAGTTTTTCCAGGCCGGTCTCCCTATCGTTTTCCACAATATTATCATCTAAATTTATGCCCTGAATAACTGTTTCACCTTGCGCTTCAAACCTATGGTGTTTTAATTCCGAATAGTAATCCAATTCAGCATCTTCTATTCCCTTTTCTCCAACATGCTTAAATGCATCCCATGTCGTGTTTTTAATTTCACCTTTGACCAATATACTGGTTTTAGCTCCACCATCCAATGAATTAAGAACCAAATAGTTTTTATTTTTATCCAATGCATTAAAATCTTTAGCAGAGGAATAAGTTAATTTTTTTAGTTCAAATACTTCCTTAATATCTTTTTCCAAAAACATTTTGGATTTACTATCAGCAGAATGCTTTGTAATTCTGGCATCTATTAATACCAGAGGATGTAATAAATTTTTATTAACCGTGATAAAGTCATGAAGGATATAATCAGCCTTAAAGTATCTTTCACTAAAAGAGATCTCAGCATGATTTAGTAGTTCTTTTATTTTTTGTATAATCAAATTTTGAACATAATTTTTACTATTTCGATATCCTTTCATGAATCGCATGAATTTTTTCTCAGAGTGTTCATTGGTATTGATATTATCTGTTACCTGAAAATTATTTTCTTTAGTTCTAAATAATAATTGAATTTCTTCTGTGTTGTATGAATCCACATTGTATGAGTCCATTTTTTTTTCAATTCTAAAAGCCTTTCTATGTAAATTTACAACTAACTCTTTTTGATAAGTGAAATAAAAACGCGGATAAAAAGAATCAATTATATTACCACGTTTTTCTGCTGATAAATAAATTCGTGAATTATAAAATTCAGGCTTTATTTTATAATTCTCTTCAAGCTCTTTTAGAAAAATTCTTTTAATATGCAATCCCACAATCGCAGAAAAAACATTGCATAAAAATTTGCTATTTTCTTCAAATTTATCAATAAACCCTTTTCTGTCATATTCCTGGTCGGAAAGATAAAAAAAGTGAACTGCTTTACTACTCCAAAAACTATCGTAAAACACTTTTTCTGATGGATTTAAATTTAATTTTTTCCTTATGATTTTTTGTATTTCCTTATCTACTTTAGCATAGAAGTCTTTGTCTCTTTCTCCCTTTTCTTTAACAAAGCTCTTTTGACCATGAGTAATATATAATCCACTCCCATCATCTACTTCAAATAGCTTCTCTATATTACCAGAAATACTCCCGTCAATGTCTAAAATATTAGTTTTAGCAACAGGAGAAACGCCAGAGCAATCCTTAGCAATATCAGCTAACTTTATCATTATCAATCACCTTGCAATAAATTTAAAATTTGTTTATTAATACGAACTTCTTTAACTAACTTACTTCCTGGACCTATACGAAAATCTTGGTCATAATCTTGCTTTTTATTTTCATACCCAAAGTACTCTTTAAATAAGTTAAGATAATAAATTTTACTATCCGGAGATATTTCTTGCTCAAGATTTAATGGATTATTTTCCATGCGAGTATTTAAATATACGAACTTAACTGATTCATATTTATTATCAATATAACTTAAAATAGTTTCAGCTTTTCCTTGAGCATTATTATGCGTTTTCAACGATTGATATCTTTTATCTAAAGTAGATGACCAATTCTTTGTATCAACACAAATTAAATGTTTATCCGCCTCAATATAAAAATCAAACAATTCATAAGCTTTTTTTCCTATTTTTTCACTCAATAATTTAGGATCTATTGGCTGACAATTATGTTGCCTATCTAAAAGTAGGGTAAATAAATACTCACCAATATTCCCTTTGAGCAATGGAATGAAAAAAGGATGTGGAATACAATCTTTAAACACATTCTTGCTTATAATTGCAATTTCTTTTAAAAGATGTGTGACATGTTCATCTTTTCTACCATCAATTCGATTACCAATACCTGAAAATATCCACTCTTTAGGATGATATATTGAATAACCATGTTCAATATCAGTTAACGTTACTATCCCATCTTCAAGATTTTTAATACTTAACTTCAACTGTGGAGTAGTAGATATATCAATATATAATGCATCAACCGCCTCCATCATTGCCTGGTATTTTTTGACATGGGGATTTGATTTCAGTCTTTTTACATAACTTGATGGCGATATCAAACTTTCAATAGATCTAAGATGTTCATTGAATATAATCGCTTCGGCATTATCTTTCCTTGCAACGGAGAGCACCTCTGGAACAAAATCTTCAAAAAACTCTTTAAGTAAAGCCGAATTTCTCGCTATTTTTTCCTCAAATAATTCTCTCTCTTCACATGATTTAAAACTACACATCATTCTTTCTTTTTCGCATAGCCGCATAAAATGATGATTTAATAAAGACATACTCTCTAATATCGGACGATTTTTTTTAACTCGAGTAAATTGATTAAACAGAACTATTCCATCCTCTACAGCACTATTTGGAATAAATATCTCTGTATTTATCTTCGTATCTTTACGCTCCACACGTCCAATAGCTTGCATTAAATCTTTTAGTTTAGAAATCATATGCTCACGCATTAAGAACCGGTAATCTTCACCACTTGATAAATTGATATCAAAATCCTTTAGAAATTTTTCCTCATCTGAATCAGAACATCGTTTCATTAACAACAGATAGTTTTGTAATGAGTGGAGTGTCCTATCATTTGTTTTTTCATCCTTAATGATTGCACTCCAGAATGGCGCACTCGTTAATACTAAACGCTCAAAATCTTCTTCAAATAAATCCCCACCTTCTTCTGGATAAGTAAGAAAATAATTTAACCCTGTACCGGCACTTTTATAAGAGGAGAGTAATACAACTTTCGTATTTTTATCCTTTACATGGATGAAGTCTCTAATATTACACTCTTTACGTAATTCCGCATCAAATAAAATCACACAGATCTTAGGTTTATTTGCAAAAGGTAAATACTCAAATATTTTCCATGAATTATGTACTTTTTTGATATTCTTGATTTTTACTTCTGATCTGGAAAAATATTTTTTCAATTTGCGCTGAAAACGATTACTCAATGCTAAACTCATCGTATGCTTACCTTGATAAGCAGCAAGGAGCATAGAACAAAGCTGGCGTTCGAACTCTATTTTTTGGTAGTTATTTAAACTCTTTTTAAAATTTTTATCCAAACCGTAAAGCTCGTTCCTAAGGAAATTAAATTTTATTTTAAAACTCTCATCAAAATCCTGGCAAAAATCAAATAAAGGAAGATCTGAATTAAATATACCAAAGTCGATAGTTCTCAGTTCCGCTCGTTTATCCCGCAGAGAAGCCAATAACGCAATATCAGTACCATTTCGCTCAATGATTTGAATAGCTAAGTTATTTGGTTTACCAGAGCAAAATCGTCGTAAGAAATTACGATTATATTGCCCTGAATAGGTTTCAGCAAAACCTGTCGTCGCACTGAGGCAAATTACGCTATTTCTTGTGTTATAGAGACTACGGAGCAAAGCCACTTCGGGCTGCTCTTTAATAAGATCAAGAGTAAAATTTATATACGTGAGATGACTTAATGTCTCGTCTTGAAACTCTAACTCTTTCATCCGTTCTATGGTAAATACAGTTTTAGACTGAAAATATGTATAAAAGTGAGAAATCAACATTTCTTCCGAAGCAGGATGATCAAACATTTGTTCCAGCTCATTCCTGATTTTTCCTGCTTTCTGTATAAATTTATACATCAAAAAGTTTTGACTACTATCCCCCGCCTGTTTAAGTGATTTCGCAAATTGTGAACGGCTGGAAATCTTCGCGGCAGCAGCCAATACTACCATCGCAAGTTGATAAGTATCGTGAAGAGAAGGATTTTTATCTCGATTATCCGTAGAATAATATAGTTGACAACCACTTCCTCTATGCACAAATTCAATTTTCACTTTCTTTAGTGATTCTTCATTAAAAAAACGTTTAGGAGAAAAACTAAATACATTTCTGGTAATATTAATGACTTGTTCAATATCATCACCCTTAATTTGAACAAAATCGATATTGCCAGAAAAAAGTTTAAGTAAAGACTCCAAGTTTTGTTCAATAGTACCTTCTAAAGATAGCTCGCAATTCTTTTCTAAATACGCCTTGATATCATGAATAAATTCATTTTTCTCAGAGAAAAAAGGTAAATATGACATCTTAGCAACATCAATATCTTTCACTTGTTGTAATAGACGGTAAGTTACCGCAAAAACATGAACAAGTTGTACTTTATTATCAATTAAATTCACACTACGCGAATTTGAAAAAATTCGGTAAGCCTCATGTTCTTCATCAATCACTAATGTAAAACTGATATTGTGTTTTCTAAAATAGTTTTCGTCGTCGATCTTAAAAAAATCTGTCTTTAAATGTTCAATTTGTTCTGCAACAGGGGATTCTAAAAAAGCACTTAATGTATTGTTTGTAAGTTTCTTTTTTCCACCAATTAAGTAATCAAAAGGTATCGATTTTACAATATATTTACCTCCCCTATTTATCCGTGGCATTTTAATCGGCTTGTCAAATTTGCTAGTCGTTGCTAGCAGAATACAGGGCGAAACCATCGCTGCCGCCATTGGTATACAATGAAAGATAATTTCTTTACGCAACAGTTCAATCTTGTTCTCTGCTCCCATAATAGCAGGTAGATTAACGGCCGACTCTTGTCGGTTTAAAGCAGCCTCAGATAACTCATCAATCACCCTCGTTAAGTTAGATTTATACTTTTTAAGCTGATCTTCATAATCCTGAATAAGATCAAAGTCATCACCTTGCTGTTTTTGTATTAGAATTTGCTTTTCAATACTCTCTATCGCTCTAACAATAATAGCTAAATTATTGGCTTTCGATGCTAGCGGTGAGCTTTTCGCTCTTTTTTCCCATGTTAAATAACGTTCTCTATTCTCAATAATCTTTCCATTGCAATCTTCAACCCAGTTTACAAAGTTCAAGTCTCTCAGATCTTCCTGGCTGTAAAGACCAAGAAATTCAATGCCTTTTTTCTTCGCCTTTTTAATCAGTTTCTTGTCAAAATCAATCTGTGCTTTCTGGGGAGTAACAAATAGAAAATTAGTAAAATCACTGTTTTTCGCATTAACAGCAACCGATTCAATGTAACGATTAAGTACTCCATAGCTCTTACCAAAACCCGTTCCGTCATTTGAAAACACCAGTTTCGGACTATTATTTTGATATACGTTATAAAGTTCAGATAATCTAGCTCTTAATGTATTAATGTCATCTTTCAAATGCTGTGGCGCTCTCTTATTTGCTAAGTAATTAGCAAGGCTAGATTGTTGTGACTTATGAACCATGCCATATGGCTGATATTCCCCATCTAAGAGAATAATCAATTTTTGGCGATACAATTCTTGTATAATGTTTCTTTTCGATCGATTTAATTGCTGAGAAAAGTGAGCAACAACGTCATTTACCAACCATCCCGCTCCAAAAAGTTGATTAGCTTCTAAAAACGCCTCTTTATCTCTCTTTGTTAACGTTTTATAAGATACACATAATGTAAAATCGTCTTTAGAAGCTGTTTTGTCCTTCATCGGCAAAGCGACTTTGCGTGCCTTATCTCTACTTCTTTGATATAGGAATCCCATCTTTGCAAGTTCAAACATAATAGCAATAGCTGTCGCTTCATCATGTTTAAGATCTTGTCTGATATCCTCCAAGATCTCAGCATGTTCATCAATAACACCGTCTAATCTCTTAAATAACTCCAATTTCCCATACGCAATATCAAAAAGTTTTTCTTTTAAGGTTTCAGACCACCTCATTCATGAAATCTCTTCTGTTTTATTTTTGCACGATCAAACTCTACACAAAATGCATATAACTTTCCAGAGTAAATACAGAGGACAGAAGAAAACAGGAGGATGTTATTTTAAAATCATAACAGAGTCTAAAAGTAAATAAGATGAAAATAGCTATCATCTTATTCATGGAATATCTTAAAAACCAGAATGCTTCTTAGATTAATAACTAAGTTATCGAAGTATAATTTGCTGATAAAAATCATCGTTTTTATTCTGATTAGCTCCTGATTGTAAATTAAATGGTTTCATTTACCTCACTCTTTAATAAGTCGGGAAATCTAAACGTCTATACTTCTTAACATCTAAAATAAAACTAATATATTACTTTTGGCTATATATGGTTGCTATTCATTCTTTCAAACAAATACATATACAGAGTTATCCTCCATAACTATCTGAATACAACGGATTATCTGGATATGATATGACCACATCACGCTCTGTTCTCGATATGATTGGCAATACCCCATTGCTGGAGTTAACGCATCTGAATACCGGTCCGTGTCAATTATTTATTAAGCTGGAGAATCAAAATCCCGGTGGCTCTATTAAAGATCGCGTCGCTCTTTCCATGATCGAGCAGGCGGAAAGACAAGGGTTACTTCAACCCGGTGGTACGATTATCGAAGCTACTGCCGGCAATACCGGCATTGGATTAGCGCTAGTCGCCGCTCTGAAAGGCTATAAATTGATTCTGGTCGTTCCAGATAAGATGAGCCGGGAGAAGGTGTTTCATCTGCGTGCACTGGGTACCGATGTACGTCTTACCCGTTCTGATGTCAGCAAAGGTCATCCAGAGTATTATCAAGATTACGCCCTACGTCTGGCGCGAGAGATCCCCGGTGCTTTTTATATCGATCAGTTCAACAACCCAGCTAACTCAGCAGCACACACGACCACTACCGGACCGGAAATCTGGCAGCAAATGGACCACAATGTCGATGCAGTGGTGATCGGTGTCGGGTCCGGCGGTACGCTTGGCGGCTTGAGTCACTATTTCGCTCAAGTTTCGCCGGAAACTGAGTTTGTTCTGGCAGACCCAAATGGTTCTATTCTGGTGGACTATATCGAACACGGTAAATATGGTGAAGCCGGAAGCTGGCAGGTAGAAGGCATCGGTGAAGATTTTGTCCCTCCTCTGGGCGATTTTAGTCGCGTGCGCCACGCATACCGTGTCAGCGATGCAGAAGCTTTTTCCAGCGCCCGTGATCTGTTATTAAAGGAAGGTGTGCTGGCAGGCTCTTCCAGCGGTACCTTGCTTGCCGCCGCGCTGCGCTACTGCCGTGCGCAGAGCACTCCCAAACGTGTGGTTACGCTAGCATGTGACAGTGGAAATAAGTATCTGTCAAAAATGTTTAACGATTATTGGATGCTAGAGCAGGGATTCCAATCTCGTGTGCCGCAGCACGATCTCAGCGACTATATTACTTATCGCTATCAGGATGGCGCTACGGTTTTTATATCGCCAGAAGATACGTTAAGAACCGCTCATACCCGCATGCGCTTATATGAAATTTCACAATTGCCGGTGCTGAAAGGAGAGCAAGTGGTCGGTATTATCGACGAGTGGGATTTGATGCATACCGTTCAGGCTGATCCACTCAATTTCAGCCTGCCCGTTAGTCACGCTATGACCCATCAGGTGAAAACTCTAGATAAGAACGCTTCTCTGCAACAATTGATGACAACTTTCGACGCCGGACATGTAGCGTTAATTGTCGATAATGGCCGTTTCCTTGGGCTGGTAACGCGCACAGATGTGCTGAATGCATGGCGTCAGCAACTTAATTGATTTTTAGGAATGATTCTATGACCAAGTTTGATACTAAAACTGTTCACGCTGGCTATACACCGGATCACACTGGCGCAGTAATGCCGGCAATTTATGCCACTTCGACTTACGCCCAATTCGCCCCCGGCCAACACACGGGTTATGAATATTCCCGCAGCGGCAATCCAACACGTGACGCACTAGAAAGCGCGATAGCCGAACTGGAAAACGGTAGCCGAGGCTACGCTTTTAGTTCAGGGCTGGCTGCCAGTTCCACGGTGCTAGAATTGTTGGATAAGGATAGCCATGTGGTGGCCGTCGATGATCTGTACGGCGGCACCTATCGGCTACTCGAAAGAGTACGTAGCCGCACCGCCGGTTTGCGTGTCACTTACGTGGAAGCCCATGATATTACCGGCCTTGAAGCAGCTATTCGTCCCGACACAAAAATGATTTGGGTAGAAACCCCCACCAATCCGTTGCTGAAACTGGCTGATCTGGCGGCTATCGCACAGATAGCGCAACGCCACGGTATTATTAGTGTGGCGGATAACACTTTCGCCTCGCCGTATCTCCAGCGCCCACTTGATCTGGGATTTGATATCGTTGTGCACTCCGCAACTAAATATTTGAACGGTCACTCTGATGTGATCGCAGGGCTGGCTGTCGTCGGAGAAAATGCAGAGCTAGCAGAAAAACTTGGTTTCCTGCAAAACTCTGTCGGCGGCGTGCTCGATCCATTTAGTAGTTTCCTGGTACTGCGCGGCATGCGGACACTCGCGCTGCGTATGCAGCGTCACATCGACAGTGCATCAAAGATCGCACACTGGCTGGAACAGCAGCCTCAGATTGAAACCGTCTTCTATCCCGGCCTAGTTTCCCATCCACAGCATGAACTGGCGAAACGTCAAATGAAGGGTTTTGGCGGTATGATTTCTGTTCACTTAAAAGGTGATGATGATTATGCCCGCCGGTTAATTCAAGAGCTAAAGCTATTTACATTGGCAGAAAGTCTGGGCGGAGTGGAGAGTCTGATCGGCCAACCATTTAGTATGACTCATGCGTCTATTCCATTAGAAAAACGCCTTGCTTCCGGGATTACACCACAGTTGATACGTATTTCTGTAGGTATAGAGGACGCAGAGGATCTCATCGCCGATTTAGCTCAGGCGTTGGAAAAAGCCTCTCAATAAGAGCAATGCCAGCCAATTTTTTTAACTGGCTGGCATTTAAATAAAAAGCGGCTCTTTTTATGCAATCAAAAGCAAATGTAGAACCAGAATTATTTATCACCCAACAGAACAGACTCCAGGGCAATTTCAATCATTTCATTGAAAGTTGTCTGGCGTTCCTCGGCGGTCAGTTTTTCATGAGTACGGATGTGGTCAGAAACGGTACAGATAGTCAGCGCTTTTGCGCCATATTCAGCCGCAACACCGTAAAAACCCGCGGCTTCCATTTCTACGCCCAGAATGCCATATTGTTCCATTACATCAAACAGTTGTGGATCAGGTGTATAGAACAGCTCTACCGAGAAGATGTTACCTACACGCACATTGATGTTTTTTGCTTTAGCAGCATCAACCGCGTTACGGACCAGATCGAAATCAGCAATTGCCGCAAAATCGTGATCTTTAAAACGTATACGGTTAACTTTGGAATCAGTACATGCCCCCATACCAATAATTACGTCACGCAATTGAACATCTTGACGTACTGAACCACAGGAACCGACACGGATGAGGACTTTAGCGCCGAAATCGGTGATCAGTTCTTTCGCATAGATAGAGCAGGATGGGATACCCATACCATGCCCCATCACAGAAATCGGGCGGCCTTTATAAGTACCGGTAAACCCCAACATGCCGCGTACGTCGTTTACCTGCCGTACATTTTCCAGAAAAGTTTCAGCAATATATTTCGCACGTAATGGATCGCCAGGCATCAGAACAACGTCTGCAAAATCACCCATCTCAGCATTAATATGAGGCGTGGCCATAATTAAATTCCTTATTTTTTTATTTAATGGTTATTTTAGTAATATATGGCTGCCCAAAAGCAGCCAGTAAGTAGGTTCAGAGCATTGATTTGCCATATTCCATTGGCGACAGTTCAAAGTATTCAGCGACTGTCTGTCCAATATCAGCAAAAGTTTCACGATGCCCTAATGAACCAGGTTGTACTTTTGGTCCATAAATCAGCACCGGAATGTGCTCACGAGTATGGTCAGTACCAGACCACGTTGGATCACAACCGTGGTCGGCAGTCAGGATTAAAATGTCATCATCTTTCACCAGTTTCAGCATTTCAGGCAGACGACGGTCAAACAGTTCCAATGCCGCCGCATAACCCGGAACATCACGACGATGACCATAAGAAGAGTCGAAATCGACAAAGTTAGTAAATACGATGGTGTTGTCACCCGCTTTTTCCATTTCCACCAGCGTCGCGTCAAATAGTGCATCGATGCCGGTCGCTTTTACTTTTTGCGTAATGCCGACATTCGCATAGATGTCGGCAATTTTACCGATAGAAACAACCTCGCCATTTTTCTCATCGACCAATTTTTTCAGTATGGTAGGAGCAGGCGGCTCTACAGCTAAGTCATGACGATTACCGGTACGCTGGAAGTTGCCCGCCTTGTCTCCAATAAATGGACGCGCAATAACCCGACCAATATTGTAATCACCATCAGTCAACTCTTCACGGGCGATTTCACACAGTTCATACAGGCGATCTAAACCGAAAGTCTCTTCGTGACAAGCAATCTGGAATACCGAGTCAGCAGAGGTATAGAAAATCGGTTTACCCGTTTTCATATGCTCTTCACCCAGTTTATCCAGAATAACCGTACCAGAAGAGTGGCAGTTACCGAGATAACCGGGCAGATTTGCGCGTTCTACCAGTTTATCCAACAATGCCTGCGGAAAGCTGTTCTCTTCATCTTTGAAGTAACCCCAGTCAAACAGCACCGGGACACCGGCAATTTCCCAGTGACCTGACGGTGTATCTTTACCGGAAGAGAGTTCACTGGCGTAAGCGTAAGCGCCAATAATGTCCGCGTCTTTATCCAAACCTACAGGGAAAGTTCCACAGGACTCCTCTGTCGCTTTGCCTAAACCTAAACGGCTTAAGTTCGGCAAATACAGAGGCCCCTTGCGACCGACATCAGCATCACCACGGGCGCACGCTTCCGCGATGTGCCCCAAAGTGTTAGATCCTTTATCACCAAATTTTTCGGCATCTTCACTGGCGCCAATGCCAAAAGAATCCAATACCATGATGAATGTTCGTTTCATAAATTTTCTCCTGCGTCAAATCACGCTAACAATGCGAAAATGCCACCATTTTCTAATAATAAGTATGGTTATTATTCGCCGATTTGGCGATAAACCATCGGTGTGGCTGGTTTGGCTTCTGTACCCAGAATGATAGCTTTACGTACTGCCTCTGCCGCTTCCTGCCATTCACTCTCATTGTTGGCATGAATAATAGCTAAGGGTGTACCTACATTAACTTCTGAACCCAGAGCAACAATATTACTCAGCCCCACGCTGTAATTAATGGGATCTGCGGCTTTACGGCGCCCTCCGCCAAGGGAAACTACTGACATCCCTAAAGCACGAGTATCCATAGACGTAATAAATCCATGCTGTTCAGCCAATACGGGTTTAGTGAAAACAGCGGTTGGCAAGTAGCTGTCGTAACGCGCGACGAAATCGGTCGGGCCTTGTTGTGCCGCGACCATGCGGCCAAAGATTTCGGCTGCTTTACCGTTATCTAAGACAGACTGGAGTTTATTGCGAGCGTCTTCACGGCCTGTTGCCAAATGACCGGATACCAACATTTCAACACCTAGCGCCATTGTCACTTCGAGTAAACGTGGATTGCGATTTTCCCCCGTTAGAAATCGAACAGCTTCACGAACTTCAAGCGCATTACCCGCGCTGGATGCCAGAACCTGATTCATATCCGTCAACAGCGCGGTAGTTTTACAACCCGCGCCGTTAGCCACGCTAACAATTGATTCCGCCAGTTGCTGTGACGCTTCATACGTTGACATAAACGCACCAGAGCCAACTTTGACATCCATTACCAGTGCGTCCAGACCCTCAGCCAGTTTTTTGCCAAGGATAGAGGCGGTGATCAAGGGAATAGAATCCACCGTCGCGGTAATATCGCGAGTTGCATAGAAGCGTTTATCTGCCGGCGCCAATGAATTAGTCTGGCCGATAATCGCCACGCCAATATCCTGAACAATGTTACGAAAACGCCGCTCATCAGGAAAAATATCAAACCCCGGAATCGCTTCCAGCTTGTCCAGCGTTCCCCCGGTATGGCCTAAACCACGGCCGGAAATCATCGGAACATAACCGCCGCAGGCCGCCACCATCGGGCCAAGCATCAGAGAGGTCACATCACCAACACCGCCGGTCGAATGTTTATCTACAATCGGGCCGTTCAGATTCAGACTTTGCCAGTTCAACACGGTACCGGAGTCACGCATAGCCAGCGTCAGGGCGATACGTTCTTCCTTCACCATATCCTGAAAGTGGATAACCATCGCCAACGCGGCAATTTGTCCTTCGGAAACGGTATTGTCACGCACGCCATTGATGAAGAAGCGGATCTCTTCTTCACTCAGTGGATACCCATCACGTTTTTTACGGATAATTTCCTGTGCCAGAAACAAAGCATTCTCCTAATCATTGTCAAAATCGGGAAAAATTCAGCGGTTACACACCAACCGACGCAGTACACGATTCTCAGTAATTACTGCTTTGCTCTTGATTCTGATGCCCCAGAGTGGTTAGCAAACTGCCCAACAAGCTGGAAGCCCCAAACCGGAAATGACGGGCATCAGCCCATTTTTCACCCATAATATGATCAGCTAATGCCAGATATTGTGCAGCCTCTTCCGCAGTACGCACGCCACCAGCCGGTTTGAAACCAACTGTTTCACCCACGCCCATCTCATGAATCACCTTCATCATGATTTCAGCGCTTGCCAGAGTGGCGTTAACCGGCACTTTACCCGTAGACGTTTTGATAAAATCAGCACCCGCGTTGATTGAAATTTCAGACGCCTTACGGATCAGGGATGCTTCTTTCAGCTCACCGGTTTCAATAATAACTTTTAGCAACACACCCGCTTTTGCGCAGGCGGCTTTACACGCTTTTACCATGTCAAAACCGACTTGTTCATTACCGGCCATCAATGCACGGTATGGGAAAACCACATCGACTTCATCAGCGCCATAAGCGATAGCCGCTTGGGTTTCGGCTAAAGCGATATCAATATCGTCATTACCGTGTGGGAAGTTTGTCACTGTTGCAATGCGGATTTCAGGTGTGCCCTGTTCACGTAATACCTTACGCGCCAAAGGAATAAAACGAGGATAAATACAGATAGCCGCGGTATTACCCACCGGGCTTTTCGCCTGATGGCAAAGCGCCGTCACTTTTTCATCGGTATCATTATCATTGAGTGTCGTTAAATCCATCAAACTCAGCGCACGCTGCGCTGCTGCGGTTAAATCGGTCATAAAACTCTCCAACGTTATTATCGCGGCTAGCTTTTGCTAGAGCCACACATGCTGTTAAACGATTGTTTGTTGGCGAGCGGACTTGGTTCCATAAAGATGTCGCGATGGTATGCCTACAGCGACGATTGAACTCCTTTTCACCGCACTATGCTCTCTTCGGCTTATGGTCCTTAATGCGAGCCTCGCCTTGACTCCTTGAAATTTGGCATATCTTATATTTGAACATTTCAACGTTCAAAAAATTGTGCCAAAAATCACACTAATTACATGTAATTTGCAAGATAATAATTTCAAATGTGATTTTTATCACATTAAACTATGTTTATCATGGGATTTACCGGCAAATCCAACTTGCTTATCATCAAATAATACACGACAAAAAATATAACTCACGAATTAAGGATAAACCGGTAGGAAAATAGATTGCAGGCGGGATTATCCCACCTGCCTATTTCAACAACGTTACAGAGCCAGGAAGAAACCTGCAATCGTTGCACTCATTAAGTTGGAGAGTGTACCCGCTATAATGGCTTTCATCCCCAAACGAGCGACATCACCGCGACGGTTCGGCGCCATACCGCCCAGACCACCAAGCAGGATAGCAACGGAAGAAAGGTTAGCGAAACCACACAATGCGAAGGAGATAATCGCTTTGGTGTGATCTGACAGCACCTGCAAGCCAGCAGCCGCAACCACATCATCCGGTTTCAAATATTCACCGAAATTCATAAAGGCAACAAATTCGTTCACAACCAGTTTTTGACCGATGAAAGAACCCGCAACGGTTGCTTCATTCCACGGAACACCAATCAGGTAAGCAATCGGCGCACAAATCCAACCCAACATCAGTTCAAGAGAAAGTTGTGGATATTTAAACAAACCACCGATACCACCGAGAATACCATTTAACAATGCAATCAGGGCCACAAACGCCAACAACATTGCACCGACGTTCAATGCCAATTGCATACCAGAAGCGGCGCCAGAGGCGGCAGCATCGATGATGTTAGCAGGACGTTCCTCTTCCGAAACCAGAGACATTGCATCAACGGTATCAGATGTTTTTTCAGTTTCAGGCACCATCAATTTAGCGAACAACAGGCCGCCTGGCGCCGCCATAAAGGAAGCCGCAATCAGATATTCCAAAGGAACACCCATTGATGCATAACCCGCCAATACCGAGCCTGCAACGGATGCCAGACCACCACACATTACCGCAAACAGTTCAGATTGAGTCATGGTAGCAATATAAGGGCGAACAACCAGCGGCGCCTCAGTTTGGCCCACGAAAATATTGGCTGTCGCAGACAAAGATTCTGTACGTGAAGTGCCGAGAATTTTTTGCAGACCACCGCCCAATATTTTGATAACTAGCTGCATAACGCCAATGTAGTACAACACAGCGATCAATGAAGAGAAGAAAACAATAATAGGCAGTACACGCAGGGCGAAAACAAATCCCCCGCCACCAAACAGTTCAAACATTTTGGGGGAAACTAATCCACCAAAAATAAAATCCATTCCTTTCTGACCATACTGGATAACACTGGAAACTCCCTCAGACATCCCTATTAATATCTTCTTACCTGCGGGAACATAAAGTACGAAAGCACCGATAGCGACCTGAATCAAAAAGGCGCCAAGGACAGTACGAAGTTTAATAGCACGATAATTACTGGAAAAGAGTACTGCGATCAAGATCAGCACTGCCATCCCGACCAGGCTCATAAGGAGTTGCATTGGAAGAATCCCTGTTCACTTAATAATAAATTAAATATGCCAGTTGAACGTAAATCATTCACTGACGATGAGTCGGCGCTGATTATACTCAGTCATCGGAATGAACAAGCTATTGACATCACAAATATCTACTGGAAAAAGCAATAAAAAAATTATAAATGTGATACAAGTCACATAAATTACAAAAATAATCTGCAATAGATAATCTAATCTCGGAATGGCAAAATAATCGACAATTAAGAAATAATTATCAGGTAAGCGCAATTAAAGTATAGTCGTTATGAGCCGCAGACAACAACTCTGCCATATATATTCACATCCATAGATAAGCAGACACAGCAATGTTTCAAGATAAATCTAAGAAAAGAAGCCCATATTTAAATTACGAGTGATTCTTCTATAGAGATAACAATTTATTTTTTTGAATAACAATCAAACGGTTGTATAAAAACAATTAATTCAATATCTTTAGGTAAGTGAAAATAATGAAAGTTACTATTTTAGAAGAGCGCTTGAGAGCGTTTTTAAAACAGCGACTCGCAAACTCTAATGATAATGCTCATGATATTGGGCATCTGATCCGTGTCGCAAATAATGCGAAAAGAATCATGGAGAAAGAGGGCGGTGAGCCTTTAATTATCATTGCCTCAAGTTACTTACATGACATCGTGTCATTACCAAAGAATCATCCAGAGAAAAAACAATCTTCAAAACTGGCAGCACAGGAAGCCGCCAGAATTCTGTCTACTGAATTTCCAGAGTTCCCAAAAGAACTTTATGATGCGGTAAAACATGCCATTCTAACCCATAGCTATAGCGCAGCCTTAACTCCAGAAACAATAGAAGCGAAGATACTCCAAGATGCAGACCGATTAGATGCGCTAGGAGCCATCGGACTCGCCAGAGTATTTTATGTAGCAGGTATGCTCGGCCACGGGCTTTTTCACCATGATGATCCTTTTGCATTTAATCGCCCGTTGGATGATAAATCCTATGCAATCGATCATTTTCAGACAAAACTATTGAAGCTCCCTGAAAAGATGAACACCACCGAAGGCAAGAAGATCGCACAATCGAATGCCCAATATCTGGTTGATTTTTTGAGCAAACTCTCAAGCGAAATTAAAGGCGATTTGATTTAATGGATTAATTTTTTAATCAATATTTCTATCGCCCTTGTGTGAATAAGTTATCTGCCATGAAATCGACAAAAGCTTTGACTTTGGGGAGTACCCAGCGGTTAGATGGCCATAGGACACGGAAAGTACTCGAAGTATCAGACCATTTATCCAACACGGCCAACAATGTACCGTTGGCTAATGCTTGTTTAACGGTAAAATCAGGCAAACAGGCGATGCCGTGACCTTGAAGTGTCATGTAAAGTAGTGTTTCGACATGATTGCAGGTCATCTTTGCTTGAAGATGTATATCTACCCCGGATGCTCCTAAGCATAGCGGCCATTTTTCCAAAAGATTGGTTGTTGGAAACCGGTGCATCAAGCATGCATGATGGAGTAAATCTTTAGGTTGTGATGGCTTACCATATTGTGCAAAGTAACTGGGAGCGCCAACGTATAAAAAACGGCTAGATCCGATACGTTTGTTCATCAGTCGTGAATCATTGAGTTCTCCTGTTCGCACCACGGCATCAAACCCTTCATCAATGACATCCACAAGTCGATCACTAAAGTCCAAATCTAATTCTATTTGTGGATAACGCATAGTAAAGGCTGACAATACAGGTAGCATCAAGCTGCTGACTAGCGGCAGACTCACCCGCAAACGGCCTTGAGGCGCAGAGATAGAACTCAATAATTCGTTTTCCGCCGAGGTGATTTCGTCCAAGATGCGTTTGCAACGTTCAAGGAATAGAGTGCCTTCTGTCGTTAAACTGACGCTACGAGTGCTGCGTTGGAGCAAGCGTACACCTAACTTCTCTTCTAACCGGGAGATGCTTTTACTGATGGACGAAGGGGATAGCCCAAGTTGATTGGCTACGGCGGTGAAGCTACGAGCTTCGGCTACACGAATGAAAATCATGAATCTACTCAAACTATTCATCTGGGTTTCCTGGGCTTTTTTACATCACGATTAATGACAAAATAGTCACTTCAGAAATGATTATAGGCCTATTTATCTGCCATTAGTGAATCTGTAGTATGAAATAAAATACATCTTGCTCTAGCTGCTATACAGCGACAAGCCATACGTACTCAGGGCAGAAAATCGAAATGGTGATGAAATCTCAAATAAATATTGGATCAAGCGCAAATAAAGCGCCGCTGGTCTTGACTGCCTGTCTTACCGCCGCTGTGATTCCTTTGAGCATCGCAGGACCTGCCGTCGTGGTGCCTTCGATCAACAAAGCCCTTGGTGGAAGCGCGGTGGAACTCAGTTGGGTAATTAACGCTTACATTCTTACTTACGGCAGTGCGACAATGGCTGCGGGTAGTTTAGCCGATACTCATGGACGCAAGAAACTCTGGCTATTCGGTTTATTTCTCTTTGCTGTTGTTACTGCGGCGATACCTTATATGCCATCCGTTTTTTGGGTTGATATTTTACGGCTCATACAGGGATTGGGAGCGGCGGCGGCCTTTGCCGGTTCAATGGCAGCGTTGACTCAGGAATTTGAGGGCCATCAACGTACACGCATTTTCAGCCTGATTGGCACAACATTTGGGGCTGGAGCGGCTTTTGGTCCTTTTTTGGCCGGGCTGCTTATTGATTCGTTAGGATGGCCTTGGGTTTTTTGGCTGCCTGCTTTAGTGGCATTAGTCGCCAGTATATTAGTGAGTATTTATGCACGAGAAACACGCGATCCCGACGCAGAAGGGTTAGATTGGCCCGGCGCGATAACATTTACCTCATCTTTAGCGGCCTTCACTTATGGGATCATTCTGGCTCCCGAAAAAGGATGGGGAGACAGTACGGTGCTTGCGACACTGATCTGTTCCGTTATTATTTTCATCATATTTATTATTATTGAACGACAACGTTCAAGGCCCATGTTAGATCTCTCGTTATTTGCCAATGCCCGCTTTGTCGGTGTGCAGCTTCTCGCCATCGCGCCAGCGTATGCTTATGTTGTCTTGCTCGTTATATTGCCGGCACGTTTTATTGGTGTCGAAGGGTACAGCGCATTCGAAGCGGGCCAAATGATGATTACCTTGTCCGCACCCTTGCTAATAGTCCCCTTTATCGCCGGTCAATTAGCTCGCTGGATTAATGTCGGCATCATTTCAGGTATGGGACTTATCATCGCTGCTGGCGGCTTATTCTGGTTAGGTTATGGGATTTCTGGCGATACGACGGCTGAAAGATTATGGCCAATGTTGGTTATCGGCATCGGGATTGGCCTGCCTTGGGGATTGATGGACGGTTTGGCGGTGAGTGTCGTACCTAAAGAACGAGCGGGTATGGCGACTGGGATTTTCAATGCTGTCCGTTTAGCCGGAGATGGTATCGCCTTAGCGGTGGTAGGGGCTGTTCTCTCTGCTCGTATATCTTCGGGGTTAAGTACATTAAGCAATATTCCGGCTGATATTTTATCTGAAATATCCACACGGCTTGCAATGAGCGATTTAAGTAATGCTGTCGCCATTTTCCCTTCATTAGATAAATCATTGCTCCATAAGGTATACGAAGAAGCATTTCGATATCAATTCATTGCACTTGCCGTAGCGGCGGCAATTACCGCAATGTTAGTGTTTATTTTATTGGGTAAAGTAAAATCCCACAGTGAAAGTAAATAGAAAAAAGAGTTGATTCACCGTAAATGGTTTTTCTATTCGCTGAGTATATTAATGAATGATCGCTTTTTTACAGAATGAAAGCGAATAGTGATAAAACCAAAATAATTGATAATAATAAAATTGCTGAATATTCATTATTCTATAACTTGAGAAACTTTCTTTTATCATCAGGAGAAATGCCGACATTATCTATTACCCTTGAAAACAGAGTGAATTTTTCCCACACACTTTCCCACATTGGAAAAATAACAAACAACACATTCAGGAGAATATAATTACACACCTTTATGACATTATTAAATAAAAATTTAAAATTTGGGTGTTTATCGACATGAAAAAAACCGAAGATATGATAACAATTTATTACCATTTATTAAAAAAATTACCAATTGAAGAAATTATATTATATTTTACGAGGGATTTTTAATATGAGCAAAAATATCGTTAGCGTACCAAAGGAGGCAGTGAGTATCGCGTCTGGAAATTTTGAAACGCCTGAAATGATTGCCAAAAGAGCGTCTATAAGATTAAGCAGTCCAGGCAAAGAGTACAATTCTAAGCGTGAAGATTTAAATGGACCGGTCATTTGGTTTGATACTGCAAAATTGTCAGCCCAGAGGCCAGACGATACTATTTTCATCAGGGTCATAAATTCTCTTTATAGTGGTATAGTTTTATATCCAAATAATATTTCAACTTTCATTAATGCAATACCCAAAAGAATGCAAATAGTTCTGAAAGTGAAAACCCATGAAGAGCTAAATAAATTTAAAGAGAGCGAGCATTTCGCTTTATTTAAATCTTCTGATACCAACTCAAATAAATGTATTTGCTCCAATGATATAGCTACTTTGAAGAAACTTAAAGCAGAGTCTATTGCGACTTGCTATGAAAGTTATGTTGATGATCAAGATAGTCTGCTTAAAACAATCAATGAAGGAATGGAATTCAATTTTCTTTGGATTCTTTTCCGTGATCCAACAAATATTCCTCTTGAGCTGGTCATTGCATCATTACAATCTACCGGGACTATTTTATTAAAAGAAATTAGTCATCCTGATGATGTCGATGATGCAATAGTCTCTTATGGTGTTATGGAATATGGCGCTGAAGGCGTTATTTTCTCACCCAATAAACATGATGTTATGAGCGACTTTATCGATCGTTTATCATATAACAAAAAAGAATCACTGCAACTACAAGTCGGAATCATTACAGAAAGTCGCCCTGTCGGTATGGGATATCGAGCTTGTATCGATACATCCACATTATTCAGCGAGAACGAAGGCATGCTGGTAGGCAGTACCTCCCAAGGCGCCCTATTGTGCTGCCCGGAAGTATTCTTTCTGCCCTATATGGAACTGAGACCATTCCGTATTAATGCCGGAGCGATACACTCCTATGTATATAACTTCAATAACCGAACCGATTATATGAGCGAGTTAAAAGCCGGCTCATCGGTAATGGCAGTCAACTCAAAGGGGGAAGTACGGCATATAACGGTTGGCCGCGTAAAAATAGAGCAACGCCCTCTTCGGTTAATTGAAGCAGAGTTTCCAGGGAAAAAACGGGTGAATGTTTTGATGCAAGATGATTGGCATGTGAGAATTTTCTCTAGCGAAGCAAAACCTTTAAACATCTCTGAACTTAAACCTGGAGACAAGGTGCTTGGTTATATTACAGAGCCTGGTCGTCATGTTGGCATTAAAATTAACGAATCTATTATTGAAAAGTAGGTGATGATTATGGGATACGTCGGAAGAAAATTACGAGAAAGCAGATTGTTATTTCCCAAATCAAACCGAGGATTAATAGTGCCGATTGATCATGGGTTAACTATGGGGCCTATCTCTGGTTTACAAAGTGTCTATGCGGTTGAGTCGTGGATCAATAGCAACTATGTGAGCGCTGTTTTGGCCCATAAAGGGATATTGGAAAAGCTCATTCTGCGTGGAATGTTACGCCCTTCAACAGGTATTATTCTTCATATGAGCGGCATGCCAACAATATCAGAATCACCGGACACGAAAATATTAGTGGCGAGTATAGAGGCTGCTCTCCAACTTGGTGTCGATGCCGTTTCTATACAGGTAAATTTCACTGAAACAAATTTCGAACACAATTTATCTGTATTAGGATCTGTCACAGACATCGCGCATGAAGCCGGGCTGCCTGTACTCACAATGCTATATGATAAAGTTGTTTCCGAATCGTCAGAAATAAAGATGGAAAGGCTTCACCATCTGATAAGAATTGTCACAGAACTGGGATCTGACGCAATAAAAATAGGTTTCCCTGACTCGGAGTCCGCTATTACAGAAATCGTGGACCTTCATGGTTCTGATATTAAAATTTTCTTCGCCGGGGGAGAAAAAACGTCTGACGAAATACTGATTAATAGTACCAAAGCGGCTATTTCGGCCGGAGCTTGCGGATTATGTGTTGGCAGAAATATTTTTCAAAATCTCAACCCACAATCCCTGCTTCACCATTTATATGAATGTATATACCCAATGGATTTCAAGATGGATCGCGACGGCAAGGGAGCGAATCCCCGGGAGCATAGATAACTATGTGACCGGGGTGAGCGAGTGCAGCCAACAAAGAGGCAACTTGAAAGATGACGGGTATAAATTCAGAGTCAATATCTTTGGCTTAATAAAAGCCTATATATCATAGATTTCATGCAGTTGAATATGACTAAAAGGGTTTATCATGGAACTCGCTATCAATACTCAAAACGAACCTAAAAAAGAAACAGGTTATTCTTTATCACCATTATGGGAAGACATTTTTTCTAAAGAGCTATTGGAAGAAATTAATACCAATGTATTTTTGGTGACTTGCCGCTCCGGGAAAGCCAGCCAGAATTTACTCAGAAAATTCATGATCCAGCACCAGTACTATTCACAATATTTCACCCGATATCTGTGCTCGCTGATGGGAAACTTAGTTGATCAAAATGATTTTACGCTCCTTTCTCATAATTTGCTGGAAGAGCTAACAGGAACCGATGCTGCAAAGATATCTCACGTAGAGTTATATAAAAAGGCGATGGCGGCGATTAATGCGGTTCCTAAAAGTTATCCAATTCTTAAAAGTACTCAGCAATTGATTAATATTATGTTTGAGCACTGCCGAAGTGATAATTCTTTAAGGGGACTCGCTGCTCTGTGCTTAGGCGCTGAGGCAATCGTACCTTTAATTTATGGTCCAGTTTTAGATGCATTACGAGCAATGAAAGCGCCTGATGACGCATTGCATTTCTTCAAAATCCATGTTGAGGAGGATGAAGAGCATGCCATAGTAATGAGGAAAATTATTGATCGCATGATTGCAGGAAATCCTCACGGCAAGGCAGAAGTTATGGCTTTTGGTGAAGCAGTAATACATTCTCGGATGGCGATGCTAAATGAGATATATCAAAGTAGCGTCGGGGTAAATTCGAACGTAACGACCCTTTTATCTGAACGTGATTTAGTCTGTTTGCGTAATGATAACATGTTAGGTAGCGGTAATTTTCTTGACCGCTGTTTATCGCTAAGTAGTACCCCGACTGTGGATTTTATTTTTACAGATAAACCTATAACCATTGCCAGTCAACGTAATATCCAACAATTCAGCCTGGATACCTTGGCAAGTATTAGACGTGAGCTTGCGGGTTGGTATTTGGCTAATGGGATTAAAACCGGGGATGTCGTTGCTGTTTGTGTGCAAGATGGAATTGGTCCATTTCTGCATTACATTGCAATCACGAGTATCGGCGCTACAATCGCGTTAATTAATCCGGCGATGCCGTCAGATATTGGCATCTCTTATATCAAAGAGAACGGTTTTAATAAACTCGTCACCGATGAATCTTCTCTTAATCATAATTCACTGATAAAGAGTTTACGGAATGCCGGTGATATATGTGAAATTCTCAATGTTTCAAATTTCAATACCGAGGTGGAATATAATTTGCCTTCTTGGTGGCCGTATATTCCCGTGGATACAACATTACTGATGTTGAGCCATACTTCTGGTACGACAGGCGTTCCTAAAGCGGTAAAATTTGAACATCGTCAATTTTTTATGGGAAAACGCGCAAGACTTGGGCGTTTTGTCGAATCACCAGATGAGCGTTTGCTGACCGTTTTGCCGCAGTCGCACTCCTCTGCTATCAGCCATCTTGAAACGGCTATATTGCATGGTCTCCCAACTTATGTCCTCAGTAGCCAGGAAGGGGAATCGGTAAGAAAAGCGATAAAAGATTTTTCGCCTACGACGGTTGTTGCATTTCCCAAAAGCTACGTTTCTTTGCTGGAACGCGAGGTATCGTATGCTGAATTCCCGTCAATACGGCGCTGGTTTAGCATGGGGGATGCCGCCCATCAGAGTCACATTAGCCGTTTACTGGCGGGTTCGCCGGGTGCGCGTTTTATCGATGCGTTTGGCAGTTCGGAGCTTGGTATGGCTCTGTTTCAAAGTGTATCCACGGCTGATCGAATTGCACCGTCTCGTTCAATTGGGCGTCCTGTTGATATCGTTACGGCCAAAATAGTGGACATGGCTTCCGGTGATGAAATGCCGCAGGGAAGTGTCGGAGCGCTCGCGGTGTGTTCACCAACAATTACTTCTGGCTATTGGAAACAGAACCAAAAAACCGCTGATACATGGCGAAATGGATATTTCTTGACCGGAGATATCGGATATTGCAAAGACAATGTTTTTTATCAAATTGATCGTGTGGTTGATGTTGTTCATACCCCTGACGGCTCGCTGTATACCCTTCAACTGGAAGAGACGATACAGACAATCGAAAGTGTATATGATGCAACAATTATAGGATTAAATTTACCTTATGCTGAAAATGGAAAAATAACATTACTTGCCTTGATTCTATTGAGTAAGAAATTAACTGAGGATGTCGATATTGTTGCAGAAAAAATTCTTCAACTCATGCAGGAAAAGAATGGAATAGAGAACTCTATTGGAGAATATATTGTTATTGTTGTTAACAGTTTCGATCAGATTCCCCTTGGCGTAACCGGTAAAGTTTTGAAACGCAGATTAAGGGATCTTCTGCCCAATATTCTTGAGAAATATAAAACAAGTAGAGAAATTCCAAAAGGAATTCTAGCAATCACTCGCTATATACCCACTAATTAACATTAATAATAAAGAAGGTAAATTACAGTGAATGAAGATCTTTATGAAAAACCGGTTATCGCCGCTATAAAACAAAAACTGACTCTTGCTGAATCCTCCGGTATTTCTGAGTTTGAATGTATGGGAAGGCTATTTAATATTCATAAAAATGTGTTTCCACCCACTCATTTTCAGTCCACCGGTATTTTTACCCGGCATATTCCTTATGTGCGAAATAGCTCTTTTTTAGAATTAGGCTGTGGTGCGGGAGTAACCGCTATTACAGCAGCGCTAGAAGGATGTTATCCCGTTGTTGCTTCTGATATTAGTGAGGAAGCAGTGAAAAACACCTTATTTAATGTGACCCGGCATCGGGTAAATAATTTAATTTCTGTCAGGCATGGAGATTTATTTGACATATTAAAAGACGGTGAAAGTTTTGATATTATTTTCTGGAACTCTAATTTTTTGTTTGTTCCTGAAAATTACACTTTTAAAGAAGAAATTTATCACGCATTTTACGATCCGGGATATATAACTCATAAACGTTTCCTTCAGGATGCAAGAAAATATCTTAATCCTCAGGGAAAGATACTCATCGGGTTTAGCAGCCTGGGCAATGAAGCCGCATTTAGTGAGTTACTCTCGGAGCATGGCTACAACTATGTTGTTTTATATGAGGAAAAAGGAAAAGGTGAAAATGCCCAGATATATAAAATCTTCCAGCTAACATCTTTAATCTAAACAGTTTATTACCACGGGTCATGGTTAAGGAGGGTTAATTTTGACTTTAGAAAATGAATCACCAGTAGCCATCGTCGGCGGCGGACCCGTTGGCTTAATGCTGGCTTTATTTCTGGATTTATACGGTATTCGTTCCGTTATTTTTAATTTAGATGAGGAAACTCGATGGCGCCCTAAGGGTAATACCCATAATGCTCGCACGATGGAACATTATCGTCGCTTAGGGATATCTCAGTCTATTCGGGCATTAGGATTGCCAAAAGAGTTTCCTCTGGATATATCATATTTTACCCGGCTTAATCGATGGGAACTCGCCCGTATCAATATGCCGTCGGGAATGCAGAAAATATCCAGACTCAAACATGCTATTTCGACCGATCCGGTTCCAGAACCATTGATGCGAGTCAATCAAATGTATGTCGAAAAGTTTTTACTACAGCATGCCCGTAGTCGTCCAAATATCACCATGAGATATGGCTGGCGCGTTAAAGATTTTATTCAGTTTAAAGATCAAGTAAAACTTTATGCGGAGTGTATTAAGGGAAAACATTCCGATGAAATCTGGCACACCAGTTATATGATTGGCTGTGATGGTGGGCAAAGTTTTGTTCGTTCCAAGCTTGGTATCGCCTATGAAGGAACGGTTGAAGCCAAAATAGGTTTTCTGACTGGCGGCATGATATCCAGCTATATCCGTATCCCTGAGCTTCACCAAGGGATATTAAAAGGCAAAGAATCTTGGATGTATAATATTATCTCCCCCATGTTGAGAATGTTATTTATCAGTCTGGATGGCAAAGATGATTTTTTACTGATGACTCAGAGTGAACATGGAAAGGCTATCAATGAGTCGGAATTAATTCGCATAGCTCAGGCAGGAATAGGCTCAGATATTGAAGTATCCGTTCTGAGTAATTCGGTATGGAAAGGTGGCGTTGCCCTTGTCGCTGAAAGATTTTCTGACGGCAAAATATATTTGGCGGGCGACTCCGCTCATCTATTTTCTCCTACCGGCGGTTTTGGCATGAATACTGGAATCGATGATACGAGTAATTTAGCCTGGAAAATTGCTGCGTCTCTCAAAGGTTGGTCAGGTAATGCGTTAATGGATTCTTATGAAAGCGAGCGCCGTCCAATTGCGCTGAGAAATACCGCTGCCGCACGTTTTTTAACGCAGCGGGTTTCATCATTATCCATACCGGCAAATCTAGAAAATGCAGATTCCGCTGGGAATTTGGCCCGTAAAAAAATGGGGATTGAGCTGAATACATTCCGCAGTCAATTTTCTTCTATCGGTGTTGAACTTGGCGCCCGATATGACCATTCTCCTCATATTATTAATAGCGCGCCAATACCGGATGATGACTTTATTCATTATCAGCCAAGTCATGTGCCAGGAGGCCGATTGCCGCACCTGTGGCTCACACCTGTTCCTGGAACAAGAATATCGCTATTCGATATTTTAGGCACTGGCTTTAGCTTACTTCGGGTAGGGACTTATTTTCCAGCGATATCCGAACTATTAGATCAGGCATATCAACGTAAAATTCCGATCAAAATTATTGATCTTTCCGGTAATGATGCCTGGCAATTATATCAAGCAAGGCTCCTTTTGGTACGTCCTGACCAATATATCGCCTGGAAAGGCGATAAGGTGCCGAACAATATAGGTTCAATACTGGATAAGATTATAGGTAAGTAAGAGATAATTTTCCGGGGATATGGGTATTAACATGAATTAAATACGGAACACAATATTATGATTGAGACAGATGTTCTTATCGTAGGTAGCGGTCCTTCTGGCTCCGCAGCAGCTTTATTTTTGAGTACTTATGGGATTAATACAATGGTCATCACTAAACATCGGTGGTTGGCTAATACACCTCGTGCGCATATAACAAATCAGAGAACAATAGAAATATTATCGGAGTTTGGCGTTGGTGATGAATTAATGGCGAGTTCGGTACTAAATGAGGTGATGGGCAATAGTATATTCTGCGAGACGTTAGCAGGAAACGAAATTGCCAGAATAAAATCATGGGGAGCGCATCCAGAACGTTTGAGTGACTATAAAATAGCAAGCCCATTTAGTATCTGTGATATACCGCAAACTTACCTTGAGCCGATATTGATTGGCCGTGCTATTAAAAATGGAGCACACGTTAAATTTTCATCAGAATATATACAAGCCACACAAGATAAACAGGGGATTACGGTAACGGCTTTTGATCGTTTAGAAAAGCGGGAGTATCAAATACGGGCTAAATATCTTATTGGAGCTGACGGCGCCAGAAGTAAAGTTTGTTCCGATGCACAATTACCGATGAAAGGCGAATTGAACCTCGCTGGCTGTATAAATATTTTCTTTGACGCTGATCTATCTGCTTTAGTTTCTCATCGGCCCGGAGCATTATTTCTCATTTTCAATAACGAGGCTATTTCTGGTGGCATTGGCTTGGGTGCGTTAAGGATGGTGCGTCCGTGGAAAGAGTGGTTAGGGGTGTGGAATTACGACATCGCTAAACCACCGCCCATAATTACAAAGAACGATGCGGTCAATATTCTTAAAAAACTTATCGGTAATTATGATGTGGATATAGATATTAAGTCAATATCGACCTGGACAGTAAATAGTATGTATGCGGAGGAATATGCTAATCAGCGAATATTTTGTGTTGGCGATGCTGTTCACCGGCATCCACCGAATAATGGATTAGGATCGAATACCTCTATTCAAGATTCTTATAATTTATGTTGGAAACTTGCCTATGTTCTCAAACACTATGCAGGACAGGAATTGTTAGAAACTTATAGTCAAGAGAGAGTTCCAGTAGGAAAAGCGGTCGTTGCCCGAGCAATGCAGAGTATAAGTGAAAGCCAAGAACTGAGTCTTTCATTGGGGTTGGATAAACCTACCATTTCTACCGCAGAATTTCTTTCCACTGATGATGATATTGGTATAGCGAGAAGGAATAGATTTTATAAAGCATTAAGGTTAAAGAACTATGAGCTTAATGGACACGGAGCTGAGCTAAACCATTGCTATAGATCGGCAGCTATTTTGAGAGAAAAAGTTTCTAACGAAGAAGAAAAAAGTGACGATCTATTTTTCATGTATCACTCTACATTTACACCTGGGGCACGAATTCCACATGTTTGGTTAAGCCAAAAGGGAAAAATTATATCCTCAATTAATTTGGTTGGTCATGGGAAATTTTCATTGTTCACCGGAATAGCGGGGAAGAAATGGATTTCAGCAGTAGAAAAATATAACCAAGAGCATGCTTGCCAAATAAATGCATATATTATTGGCCCTGGCGAGGAAATTGACGATATTTATGGTGATTTTTATGGTCGCTGTCATTTTGATGAAAACTCCTGTGTTCTTGTCAGACCTGATGGACATATCGCATGGTATTGCCGGGATAATAGAGAGCATGATAAACGCTTGGCGGAAAATATGACTAAGTTACTTTTAAAATAAAGTGATTTTAACGTTATTTCAAAATAGTAAAAAAAATAAAAATTTTGGGATAAGAGATGATATCAGAGGTAATTATGGTGAAAAAGAGTTATTTCTCCTCTGGAGACTTTAATAAAGTTCCCGGTGAATTAGTTGAAGATAAACCAACGCAATTAATTCATGAAAATGTATTGAATTCCGACGTTAGCCAAGATTTGAATTTCTCAAATGAAAGACGTCATAAAGTGGCGATGGTTAATTTGCCCAGTAAAGTTTTGAGTATGACATTAGGAGGATTACAACCTGGAGAATCCACACGTAAACACCGACATAGCTATGAAACGATAATCTATATCGTGAATGGCGAGGGATATTCATTAATTGGCGAACAACGTATTTCATGGAAAGCCGGTGACGCAATATATGTGCCTGTGTGGGCATGGCATCAACATACAAATAGCAGTGTCACTGACGAGGCTCTCTATATTGCATGTGAAAATGCCCCCATGTTGCAAAACTTGGGTCTTGCAGTTCGTGAAGAACTTTGAATTTAGCCGGATATACATTAAGAGCCTATTACAGTAGGCGTTTTCTAAGAGGAATAAAACAATCATGTTTAGATTATCAGGGAAATATACATTAATTACCGGAGGAACAACCGGTATTGGTTTCGAAACGGCAAAAAAATTTCATGCTGAAGGAGCTTACGTTGCAATTACTGGAAACAATCCAGAGACATTAGATTTTGCCCAGAGATTCTTTGGTAAGGATGTTTGGGTTATACCCAGTGACGCCGGGTCTTTGGCATCACAAGTAATCTTAAGGGATACAATTAGAGAGCGTTGGCCGCAGATTGATGCTCTGTTCCTGAATGCCGGAATTGTGACGAGTCATAAATTAGAAGAAGAAAGTGAAGAGGGTTTTGATCGCCTGATGTCGATTAATTTAAAAGGGCCGTTTTTCCTCTTACAATCTATGCTCCCTCTTCTTGCCAGACCATCTTCCGTCATTTTGTCCGGTTCAGTCAGTGGTCATATTGGTAAAAGCGGCACAAGTGCAACTTATTCAGCAAGTAAGGGGGCTTTATTAGCTATGGGACGTGCCTTGGCTGCGGAATTTGTCGATCGTCAGATTCGGGTTAATAGTATTAGCCCCGGACCAATCATGACTCCGGCATTCGACAAACTAGGGATAAACAATACTCAACGTGTATATCAGGAAGTGAGCGCTATGATTCCAACTGGACATCTAGGAACCCCGGCTGATGTCGCAGATGTAGCCGTATTCCTCGCGTCAGATGAATCTAAGTTTTTATTGGGAACTGACATTATTATCGATGGCGGTATGATTAATATTTAAGTAAAAGCAGATTTTACCAATAACTGTATCGTTGATTTGTGCAATACCAAGATAAAATTTCTTAAGATGACTTAGAAAATGAACGGTGCCTCAAATGTTGGGAACTAAATCTCACGGTTGAGGTACCGTTTTTTAATCTCTCAATCATATAACCAACCCAAATAGTTCAACACTGTTATGATAAAGTTGGTTAGCAATTTCATCAGGAGATTCGCGACGAAGCTCACATAACGAAGCAAAAACTCCGGCAACTCTTTCCGGCCGGTTAGGTTCTCCCTGAAAGCCGAAAAGTGGCATATCCGGGGCATCGGTTTCCAACACAAGAGACGCTAACGGGAGTTCAGCCATTACGCGGCGTGTTTTCCGCGCTCTTTCATAAGTAATGGTTCCCCCTACCCCAATGTAATATCCCAAACGGATAAAAGCCTCCGCCTGCGATAAGCTACCAGCAAATCCATGTACTACACCGGTGCGGGGAAGGTTGACTTTTCTTAAGATCGCTGCCAGTTGATCATGGCTTTTTCGGGAATGAAGGATAACCGGTAATTCATACTGTTTTGCTAACCGCAATTGAGCGCATAACAACGCTTTCTGCTTTTCAAATTGGGGTTCAGCCATATAGAGATCAAGCCCTATCTCCCCAACCGCGACCAACTTTTCGTGTTTCTGTTTCAGACATTGTTCCAGATCCGCAAGATGCGCTTCCTGATGTTGATCGATATAAAGAGGATGAAAACCCAATGCGGCATAAATCGCTGGATAAGAATGAGACAGTTCAGATACCCGTTGCAAATTTGCCCTACTTATAGAAGGGACAATAATTTTATCCACACCAACCTGTGCCGCCAATCGCAGGCTTCGCAGCTCATCACCACAAAACGGAGGGAAATCAAAATGGCAGTGGGTATCAATAAACATCAAACTATCCGTTATCAATCTGTTCTGACAATACAGATAAATCAGTCGGCAACGCCAACGGGCTATTTTCTTCGTTCTGGCACAAGATATTATCGCTTAAGCGGTCGTTGTTATCCTTAGCAAGGCTAAACTTATTACCAATAAATAAGTGACCAACTGTCTCCAGGAAATAGCGCCCACAACGACGTCCAAGGTGATAATCCCTATTCAGCGCCGGCAAACGGCTACCTAATGCGCTGGTCGTTAAGGATGCTGGCGGATAGATCTCAAAAATCTGCACATCATCAGGTGGATTTTCAATAAATTTCTGGGTGCGGTAGTAGCTTTTCGCATGTTGTTGCAGCATCCGTACCATCTTTTGCAGACCACTGTCTCCCAACCAACGTTCCATTCGTTGCACCCAATCAGGCGTGTAATAGAGCTGTGAAGGGACTGTGCGGATCACCACTATGGTATCAGCACCTCGCCGATACGCCTCTTCTACCGGAATCGCGTCACTGATGCCGCCATCATAATAAACAACACCATTGATCGTCACACCATTGCGATAAAACCCAGGAATGGCGCTTGATGCCTTAATCACTTCCAGCCAGTTGTGCTCATCAGGCTGGAAATAGGCAGGTTCAAAATTATCCGCACGACATGCACAAGTATAAAACTCACATCCAGCTGCGAATTTACGTAAAGCTGTCGGGATATCCAATGGCAGGTCCTGAAAAGCGGTCTGCACAAACCAATCTAAATCAACTAAATGGCCACCACGTACAAAACGCAAAGGGTTAAAGAAGGCTGGATTAGTTGTATAACGACTGATGGCCCGCCGGGCATATCCACGCTGTCCACAAATATAAGCTGAAAGGTTCTGAGCGCCTGCCGAAGTGCCAAGCAGGAGATCAAACGGGTTAAACTCAACGCGCATAAATTCATCCAGCACACCCGCAGTAAAAATGCCGCGTTGCCCTCCACCTTCACAAACCAGTGCAACCTTTCCAGTTTTAATATGCGACTTATATTTATAGGATAATAGATCGATATTCCCCAAAGTTATCGGTATACGTTTCCCCACACAGCCCCCAAGAAAATAAATGACGGATAGAGAGCATAACTTGGGAAGTTATTATCCGTCATTATATTATGGTGCTACATAGTCAATATTTTGATAAAAGTCCCCTGGTGAGGGCGCATATCCAGTTACTACAAATCCAGTTACTACAAATCTGGTTACTACAAAGCAAAATCATTTGAATGGAAAACAACCACTCAATTAATAAAATATATTATTTTTTTATGGTCAAACCGTTTTGAATAGATTTGACCCCTTCCACTTGAGAGATAATCTCTATAATTTTTCTAGATTGTTCCTCACTGTTCACGAAACCAGAAATATAAACGACCCTCTTCTCTGTTTTGATAGAGATATCACTACTGTTGATACCTTTTGCCGCCAACAGCTCACTTTTAATCTTTGCTGTGGTAGCACTATCACCCATATAACCATCAATGCTTTTCATTGAGCTATCGATTTTCTGACCAGCACTGTCGAGTGCTTGTGTCGCTTTATTTTTAAAAGACTCTTCCGCCAATACACTACTGCTAATCAAGGTGGTCCCCAAGGCAATAGCCATCAACAAGTGAGCCAATTTAACATTCTTCATCCTATACCTTCCTTAATTGCCGGTTAGATTTCTGAATCTATAAAGCCATTCAAACCGTCTTTACACTAATGCTTCTTTACACAAAGAGTCGCAATCCACATTAGAATTAAAAACAGGTTATCGCTCCCAATAGCTGAGAGGCTAAATCGGGAAATAAGCACATCAACACAGTAAAGACCGAGGAAATAGTAACAGGAAAATAAAGCAAAGCGCTATAAAATAAGACCGATCTTACCCGACTAAATTATAAATTATTCTTGTGTTACATATATTTTTGTAAAGAAAAAGGCTAACTTATTGTTAGCCTTAAAAATATTAATGTTCCCGCGTCTTACGGAAATTGACGTCAGGATAACGTTCACCCGTCAGATTTAGGTTAACCATCGTTGGGGCAATATAGGTCAGGTTATCACCGCCATCGAGCGCCAGATTTTGCTCATTCTTACGCTTAAACTCTTCCAGCTTCTTAGCGTCATGACACTCAACCCAACGCGCCGTTGAGACGTTTACCGGTTCATATAAAGCTTCAACGTTGTATTCGCTTTTTAAACGGGCCACAACGACATCAAACTGGAGAATACCAACGGCTCCCACAATCAAATCGTTATTTGTCAGTGGACGGAATACCTGTACAGCGCCTTCCTCAGATAATTGAACCAATCCTTTCAAGAGCTGTTTCTGTTTCAGAGGATCACGCAAGCGAATACGACGGAACAATTCTGGAGCAAAGTTAGGAATACCGGTAAATTTCAGATCTTCCCCTTGTGTAAAGGTGTCACCAATCTGAATTGTCCCGTGGTTATGCAAACCGATAATATCTCCCGGATAGGCATGATCCACATGAGAACGATCACCCGCCATAAATGTCAGCGCATCAGAAATCACCACATCTTTCTTAATTCTTACCTGATGCAGCTTCATGCCTTTTTCATATTTACCCGATACAACACGCAAGAAAGCCACGCGGTCACGATGTTTAGGGTCCATATTGGCCTGGATCTTAAAAATAAACCCGGTGAATTTATCTTCCTGAGCGGAAACTTCACGGACATCTGTCTGACGCGGCATCGGCGCAGGCGCCCATTTCACCAAGCCGTCCAGCATGTGATTAACACCGAAGTTACCTAGCGCAGTACCAAAAAATACCGGTGTCAGTTCACCTTGCAAAAATGCATCATGATCAAACTCATGAGAAGCCCCCTGCACCAGTTCCAATTCCTGACGCAGTTGTTCAGCCAAATCTTCACCAATCGCGGCATCCAGTTCAGGATTATTCAGCCCCTTAATTGCGCGGACTTCCTGAATCGTATGCCCCTTTCCGGTCTGATACAGGTAAGTTTCATCAAGATAAAGGTGATAAACCCCTTTAAAAGACTTACCGCACCCAATCGGCCAGGTAATCGGAGAACAAGCGATCTTCAACTCATTTTCCACTTCATCCATCAGTTCCATTGGATCACGGATATCGCGGTCAAGCTTGTTCATGAATGTTAGAATCGGGGTATCGCGCAGACGGGTCACTTCCATCAATTTACGTGTCCGATCCTCAACCCCTTTAGCGGCGTCAATGACCATCAAGCAACAGTCAACCGCCGTCAATGTACGATAAGTATCTTCGGAGAAATCTTCATGCCCTGGCGTATCCAACAAGTTAACCAGACAATCTTGATAAGGAAACTGCATCACAGAAGTGGTAATGGAAATACCACGCTGTTTCTCCATTTCCATCCAGTCAGATTTCGCATGCTGGTTTGAGCCACGACCTTTCACTGTACCGGCTTTCTGAATCGCCTGTCCAAACAGCAACACTTTTTCAGTAATCGTCGTTTTCCCTGCGTCAGGGTGAGAAATGATAGCAAAAGTTCGCCGTTTAGCGACTTCCTGCTGAAAAGGGGAATTTGACATCAATAACAATCTTCTGCTTTATATACGGGCTTGTATTCAACATCAGACGCTTCCCCGCAAGGAAAACAGTTGCCAAACCCGTGGGTGAATGAAAAATTGGCGCTCATTTTCGCTGAAATTGGTGTTATAAACAATCAATCAATTTTATAGCGCTTACTTAAGCAAACAGCGGCAACGCCATGATGATGGCATCTTCTTTACCTGTCGCGGTAGGATAGTAACGCTTACGAACAGAGACTTGGTTAAACCCTGATTGTTCATACAATCCAATAGCGGAATGATTCGATTGCCTGACTTCAAGCCATAAGGTATTCACCCCTTTACCCGGCAGAATTGATATTAAATACGCTAATAACCCTTTACCATAACCCTTACCTTGGTAGTCAGGATGAATAGCGATATTAAACAGGGTTGCTTCATCCAATACCACTTGGGTTATCGCAAAGCCAATAAGTTGTTCATTAATCACTATTTTATAATTCAAATACCGCTCACCCTGATTACTGAAAAATGTTTTCTCACTCCACGGAAACGCGTGACTGGCTTTCTCAACCAGAAAAGCGGACGGGAGATCAGCGGGAGTTAATAGAGAAATGTTGTTCATGTTGAAAAATTTGTTGCCAGAGAGAACGTTTTGCCTGTCCATCACAATATAAATCATTTAATGCCGGGCTTCTCAAAGAAATTCCCGGCCATGATAGTGTAATATCCACACCTAACAACCAATATGGGCACTTAACCTGTTCCGGTAACATTGCAACATTATTTGCTGTAATGCAGTAAACAGAGGATTTATCCAACCCCATAGCGGTGAAAATATCTATTAATAATGAATTAGTTAAATCAATGTGGTCATTGGTAATAATCAGCAGACGGGTGGTATCAGGTAAGTGAACAGCTAATTCACCTTGTAAAACCGTCGGGTTACGTAAGGTCCATTGGGTAATTCCCAGTTGAGCTAATAACCTATCGCGCCGGGTTACCATATCTATCCACCTGCTGTAAAAAATAATCGGTAATATGTTATCAGAGGCCACGATCTGCGCCAATATTGGGTGTTAGATTTATTATTTCCTGATATTTGGACACAGAACATAAAGGAGCTTATAGACAAATGTCTGCGTTAACCCCCGCCAGTGAAGTTATTTTGCGTCACCGTGAGCAACTTAGCTCTCATCACCTGCTCTTCGCCGGTGATATTCAGGACACACTGGCAACCCAAATTGATGCTGCCAGTGTGCGAGTGCACACTAACCAATATCATCACTGGCAATCACTGATCCACACTCTCGGTGATCATGCCTGGTTTGGACTGGTAGCCGAAAAAGCATTTACCCAGGGTTGTGACACCCTGATCTACTACTGGCCTAAAAGTAAGCAGGAAGCTCGCTTTCAATTACGCAGCCTGTTCTCTATTTTGCCAAAAGGTATCAATATTTTTATTGTCGGAGAGAACCGTAGCGGAGTACGTAGTGTAGACAAACTGATGGAAGGCATGGCAACGTTTCGAAAAATCGACAGCGCCCGTCGTTGCAGCCTGTTCTACGGCCAGTTAGAACATGAAGTACAGTTCGAACAGGATAACTGGTGGAACAGTTATCAGGTGGAAAATGTCATAGTGAATACGTTACCGGGTGTATTTAGCCAGGATGAACTGGATGTCGGCAGCCGTTTATTGCTTTCAACCTTTGACAAACCTCTCTCTGGCAATTTACTGGATATCGCCTGTGGTGCGGGTGTTCTGGCAGCCGTATTGGGTAAGAAAAATCCTGAGTTAGCGCTTACTCTCAGTGATGTTAATGCAGCAGCCATTGCCTCCAGTAAAGCGACCTTAAAAGCTAATAAACTGGAAGGCCACGTTGTTGTCAGTAACGTTTATTCCAATATTGAAGGTAAATTCGACTGGATTATCTCTAATCCTCCTTTCCATGATGGATTAAAAACCAGTTTACTGGCCACTGATGATCTGATCCGCCAAGCTCCCAACCACCTAAAACCCGGAGGAAAATTGCGGATTGTCGCCAATGCCTTCCTGCCTTATCCCGATTTACTGGATAAAACTTTCGGCACTCATGAAGTCATTGCCCAGACCGGGAAATTCAAGGTTTATCAGGCAACAAAAAAATTCTAATTGATTCAGCCTGTCCTTAATTTAAGGGCAGGTTATTTTTGATAACAACATAATAGAAGGGTGACGATTTTTACGGCAACCATGCAACGCTTATAAATAATGATTGACGCCAGCTAAAAAACCTCTAGAATTCGCCTCCGTGCTATCAGTCAACAGATTGATAGTGTCTGAATTTGCGAGGGTGGCGGAATTGGTAGACGCGCTAGCTTCAGGTGTTAGTGTTCTTACGGACGTGGGGGTTCAAGTCCCCCCCTTCGCACCAAATCAGACAACCGCTGATTAAATTCGGCATAAAAAACAAAATGACAGTACCTGCGAGGGTGGCGGAATTGGTAGACGCGCTAGCTTCAGGTGTTAGTGTCCTTACGGACGTGAGGGTTCAAGTCCCTCCTTTCGCACCAATCTGTTCATTTTCTTTATTTCTATAATCGCGCTTCTCATTCATTCTTTCTTCAATAAAACGTCAAAAACAGCCAAATCGGTGCATTCCAGCCAATAAAGCACACAACACAGCAAACCCTGACGGTATCAACAAAAAATGGCGTGACTTCTGGTTTAACAACATAAATAGCGTCAACAACATCGCTAGTACCATCCCAATTTTGAACTGCTCAATTCCAGGATTGACGATGACGAATAGCATGCCAGCCAAGCTAGATAAACCGATTCCCCACAAGCTGGTGATACCCTGCCAGAAAAGCGATCTCTCTCTGTCTTTAATTCTGATCATAACTTTCACCCAGTCAAATGATAATGATTACCAATATCATATACAAAAAAGTGTGAAGTACAAGCCAGTTGCAATTGCTAATCTGGCAGATCAAATCAATATCCTGTGACACCAGTTCAAACTATTCCGATTCAACATACTACAGAGTTGAAAAATCGTGGTTCGAAAATATTACAAAGCACTAACTCAAGCACTTAATAGGAGAGCGTAAAAAAGTGTGGGGCATTTATGTAGCAAAGCAGCTAAAGAAGCCACTTTAACGTATAAGTATTCATGGGCCGATAATGGGTAATAGTCCGGTTGAGTTGCCCACTTTACCGCTAAATAACTCAAGTGCCCCAGACTTTTTTATGCTCTCCTAGTTCGTCATTGCTGAGTTTTTTACTGGTCGGCTGGGTTTTTACCCGCCTGACTGCGTTCTTCATCAAATAAGGCTTCATAGCGGGCAATTTCTGTATTGAGCGTATCGGATTGGCTGCGCAATTCGTCGAACTGTTTGGCTTCCTCGGCAGTCAGTGAGCGCTTTTCGTCTTCGGCTTTGGTAAGCAACGAGCGCATTTGTTGGGTTAAATCGGTTTTATGTTGGTGTAATTCGAGTAGTTTTTTCATGGTGTTTTTGAAATAGTTATTTTCTTTAAAACACTATTTAACACCGTGAAAAATAATAAAAAAGCCTCTGTGATTTAGAGGCTAAACAAGGGGAAACATGAAGACAAAATATTTACAAAATTTTTCATTTACAAAGTAATAAATTTTTTACGTAGGTTGTTGGTGACATCCACGATATTTTATCACATGTCAAATAACCATCATTTTTTAACTTATAATCAACATAAAAAGAGATAGGTAAGCTAATGACAAATGATGCAATCATCAATCTACTCAGGTACTTAACAAGTATCTTGTTGTATTTAGGTAATCTATCAAATATAAAGAAAAAAATAGAACCTGATAAAGAGTAAAATATTATAGGGAAAGATAGAATACTTATAATAACTGCGCTGGAGAATGTTATTTCATCTTTCATTAATACTAATGAAACAGCAGATTTAATAATGAAGCACATCAGAAATGTAAGGAATAATAACAATATTACTCCACCCAAGGCTTTTAAATATTTGCTATTCACCTAATTCTTCCCATCGTATTAAAAAAATATTGTAAGTCTGCTTCCGGTGTTCTTGGCTTTCTCTTCATTTCTTCTTTCAAAAGTGCTATTAATTTTTCGCTTATTCCATATTGCTTATCAACAAGATCTAAACCGATAGCCGCTAGAATTCCAACAGCTAAAACTATTCCCGCAACAACAATAATACTTCCACCTACCAAAGCAGTGGCAGTTAAAAGTGATCCTACAATCCAAGAGGAAGCAGCAATAATAGCAGTTTTAGCCATATCCATTGTTATGTTGCCGATAAAATCGGCTAAAGTATATTCATCCTTAAAAATACTTTCTATCAATCTATAGCCAATCGAAAAGACAATACAGAATCTAACACCTTTGATAATACTAGCATTAAGACCCTGCTGTCCTATCCCCATGGCTAACATTTGAGGGTGGCTAGCACCGTATCGGGTTCCCCTGACAAGGCGCCTAAGACCAGCATGACCTGACAGATGAATATATTTTTTCCCATTTTCTCCCACATAGGTTTTTGCAGTAATACTTAACCTCTTAAATTCCCGGCAAACATCAGAAAACCCATGTGAATCATAAATATTTCCCGCATAGGTGGAAATAGGATCTGTGACAGAAAATACATACGCCATAGGATTTTTTTTCTTGTTATCTACTTCCGTGCCTCTTGCAAATTCGTCTCCGTAACTTAGATTTTCTGCTTCCGTACCTCTTGCAAATGCTTCTCCATGACTTGGGGTTTGTGGATGGGAGGGACTGATATCCTCAATAATGCTTTTGGCTTGCGCTAATGTAAGAACAAAGTGATATTGGGTATTATCATTCAATACTTTTTCTAACCCAATGGCATCAAAAAATTCATGCTGAGGTTTTAGCTGATTAATCCCTACATTGCCCCTTAAAAAATCGCCCATATAACCATCCCAAGTGGGATTATATTTTTTATGTGTCATTCCTCAATTCTCCGTAGCACTCAATATCAAATTAATAATTGATTGACTTGTGTCAAGATTTCCGACGTAGCATCAATTAAGCAGGATATAACAACAATGCTTACCCATTCCAGCATGGAAAAGATCCACCTTTAAATTTGTGATGAATCTCTATTCTTAAGCAAAATCAGACAATTACTTAATTTTAATTTCAGTCTTACCATAATAAAAAAATTATGCACTAAATTTATTATCCCAGACTCATCCGGCTTTTATTTGCCTGCCAGAAATACCCCCTAAAAATCTTTTTCGCCTCCTTCGCTGCGCACCCTCTGCATAATTCACTGAACGCCTTGCTACATCTGGGTTTGCCGCAATTAATATGATATTCATTGACTGTAGGAGAGCATAAAAAAGTCTGGGGCACTTGAGTTATTTAGCGGTAAAGTGGGCAACTCAACCGGACTATTACCCATTATCGGCCCATGAATACTTATACGTTAAAGTGGCTTCTTTAGCTGCTTTGCTACATAAATGCCCCACACTTTTTTACGCTCTCCCTATTATCTTTTGGATTGAAGATAAACTGGAAAAAATTACAAAAAACAATAATTATTGTAATGTTAGGATATTTAATTTCCGTTAGTATCTTAGGTTTCACATTAACATTTATTTATTCATATTTCCCTTGGATTAATGTTTTGCTAAAAATTTTATCTGCAATTTACATTGCCTTTTTATCAATAAAAATTTGGAAATCCTCATTAACCACTGATTGCTCAGATGAAATAACTCTCAAAGACATATTTATAACAACATTACTTAGCCCAAAAGCATTCGTACTGGCTTCTTATATTATTCCCTCTTATGCTTTCGAATTACCAACTATATACTTACCCTCAATGGTAATTTTACTTTTAACTCTATATCCAGTTTCCTGCTTATGGGCACTATTAGGCAAGGCTTTACATTTTGCACACATGCAAAGTAGCTATATACAACCTAATTATTTCTTTAAAATTGCATCGCTGATTTTAATGGCTTTTTCCATATCACTACTTTATTCATCAAATCTAGACTATATCTCTAAATAACGTTGTTGAGTTCGCAGTCGTATTTTTCCACTGGTAGAATGAGAGAAAAATATATATTAAAAATAAAAAAATCAAGGCCGGATAATATCCGGCCTAACTCTTTATTCCTCAACTACTCAAAACATCATCTGACCGAATTACTTTAACTGCATCGCATCACGTATCGTGAAGAATAGATCTGTCTGGTCAGTCAGACCCACAACATTGGTTGCCTGAGGGCCATAAGCGGCCACTCGGAGTTGAGTGCCAGTATGTTCCTGTTCCTTACCCTCGGAAGTACCGTAATTTACCGCCATCACCCCACCATCTTTAGTGATTAGTGCCTGAGTCAACCCCGGAGATTTTATATGCGCTTCAATAATCTGGCTGGAGTGAGCATGATCAGCGGTGACAATCACTAATGTATCACCGTGTTTACGCGCATATTTCAAGCCAACTTGTACCGCCTCATCCAATGCGACAGTTTCACCAATCTGCCCACAAGGATTAGCTTTGTGATCCTGCTTATCAATAGAAGCGCTCTCCACTTGTAAGAAGAAACCTTTCTTATGCTCTTTTAACAGATCAATGGCTTTCTCCGTCATCTGTGCCAACGTCGGCGCATCAGGATTACGTTTCGAATTAACTTTACACGTCACTGGGGGGTTATCAATATTACCGTGATAAACTGCTTTAGGTCCTTCCCAAGAAATGTCCATATTGTCTTCATGGAACAGACCCAACAGCGGTTTTTTCTGATTCGCTCCAGTAACGGACGCCAATGACTTAGCATCCCTAACCAACTGATAACCCTGTTCCTGCGCCTGCTGCTCCAGCGTTTTATCCTTACCAGCGCCGGCAACTGATTTCTGGGCGAAAAATTTGGCGCCTCCACCTAATGTGACATCAGCACGAGCCACTAATAATTGCTCTGTAATGGAACCACGCCCGCCATTTTCTAGCGCATTCGTTGGGCATTTTTCTATCGCCTCTTGCGGGCCATAGCAATCACGGTCAGTGATATGCGCATAAAGTGCCGCCGGCGTCGCATCCTGTATCCTAGCCGTCGTTACGTTACCCGTTGCTTTACCATTCGCTTTTGCCAGCTCAAGCAAAGTTTGATGATCTTTACCAAATACATCGATCCCCAACGCGCCATTATAGGTTTTTACACCAGTAGCCCAAGCTGTGGCAGAAGCAGCTGAATCAGTCGCATAGTTGGGTTTACGACTCTTTTTATCCAGAGAATAGTGAGTGTATTGGCCGGTAAATGGCAAGGCATCAATTCCTTTGAAAAATCCACCCGCGCCTTCCGCATAGTTACGGGCAATAGTGATCTCAGAATCCCCCATACCATCGCCAATAAACAGAATAACGTTCTTAGCTTTATGGTTATTTATCGCTGCTTTTAATGCCTCAGTTTGATTTTGAGTCATACGGCGAGCACCACCAAATTCCGTAATATTACCTTTTACTGCCCGACCTTCCGCCATAATTTGATCGACATTCTGATCACCAGCCGCCAACACCGGTAAGCTGACACCTGAAATTAAAGCTGAGACCATAACCGCAACCAAACTTTTCGTATACTTGTTCGACATTAAGGTTTCCTTATTAAAACGTAATCGGAATAAAAATCATCGTTATCTGATAAAGGGATACTAAATAAGCTATGTGACAATTATGTGAAGAAAATAAATTAATTCACCATTTTGCTACCAACGACCGGGTTCCGCGGTACAAGGTTTCACACCACGAAATATAGTTATGACCACTAGAAACTTCACTGGATTCAACTGGATAACCTTTCTGTAATAACGTCTCTTTCAGGCGACGGTTATTATATAAAATGCCCTCCAATTCCCCCACACGGGTTTCAAACAATCCCGCTTGTAAATAGAAACGCAGTGGTTTTCTCTCCGCTTTGGCAAATTCACGGATCAACCATTCAGGCTTTTCTCCCTGCGGCGCCCACCAATATGACCCAGACATACTGAGAACATTGCCAAACAACTCAGGATGATTAAACGCTACCCATGAAGATGCCAATCCACCATAGCTGGAACCTGAAATAATGGTACGTTCTGCCGGAGCTTTAATACCCTGACCGGCCAGCCACGGCATCAATTCACTCGCCATAAATTCAGCAAAATTAGGATTGGGCGGCAGTTCCTGACCCCGACGTACACTATCTAGGCTATCAATAAACACCACATACATAGGTGGGATCTTGCCCTGTTCAATCAGGGAATCGAAAAATCTATCAATATAGTACTGCTTACGGTAAATCTTCCCATCAAACAGCACCAACATAGCAGGCTGTTTCATCGGAGTAACCGGTTGATAAATCGCAATTTCTCGACTATTACCCAGAATCTTACTCGCAAGCTGATGAAGTTTAGTCGCTCCCTGAAAAGGCGATTGTTTGAATTGTGCGATATCACATAAGGTTGGCCTTAATGCCAGCAATGAATCATGATTAAACACATCTTCTGATAAAGTCGGCACCACATTTTTATTTAATGGATCGGCCTGCGCCGTTACCAAAATCGACCTACGCTGTTCGTCAGCCGTGCCTTCAACCCGCGGCAAATCCGGCGCCAATTTATATTGCATCAAGGTATCTGACGGAACGATATAGCTACGAAACCAAACATCAGTACCCGCCAAATGTGACATTGGATCATGATCACCACTCGGCGCACCAAAAATAAAGACATTCGCTTTTGCTCCACGCCACAAAAAAGTGACTCGCTTATGCTTATCATCATAATCTTCAATCAACGGCGCGCCCTTGCGGGTTATTTCCCGCCAGAAGGCATGGGTGCCTTTTCCTTGTGCGATATCAGCCTGAAGTTGTTTCAGACGCTGGCTCTCTGGTAGCTGTCCATAATCATTATCCTTGGGAATATAAGGTGGAAATGACAACGTAAGCTGCCACGGCTCTCCCGCCTTACCCTTAGCTGCCAACCGATATTTTCCTGCCTGAGGAACAGTAAAGCCAATTGACTGACGAGCATCCACCGGACTATCAGTGAAAAGCGTGCGAATATGTTGTTGATTACCCTTCTGCACCACCAATTTTTGCATACCCAATGCCGATCCCTTTACATAATGTTCAGCCTGAATTTTAAATTCAATACACGATCTCCCCTGAGAATTAAAACTCCCGGTTATTGCTTGCTGATCTTGCTGAAATTTTATTTGGTGACACTGAGAAGCAAAGACATTAAAAGAAGCCATAAGAGCACATATCATTATGTTTATTTTCATTTTTTTCTCTTTTTAGATGGTTGATTACTGATATTCAATTTTTTTGACACGGCAAATCATGCACTAAGTTCTTATTTAAGCATAAGAACAATTACTATTATTAATAGCATAAATTGTGTGTTAACTTTCATTAAAATAATTCTTTAACAAGACGAAATAATTTATGGATGGATACATAAATAATTCAATATCTTGATATGATATTAGTCGAACCATTCTATCTTTCAAAAGATTAAGTAACAAATAATACGGGATATAATCTATCCCGCATCGTCAAATTTGATAAAAATAAAACGAGTTAGCTGCATCTGAATTAAATACAGAATTTAACTCACATCCATAGAATCTAAAATCCCTTGGCTCATACTTTTAGCAAAATCCCAATCATATTTTTCATAAACACGAGACAGAGCAATAAAAGGCGCGCCTGAATAGAACATTTCATATTGAGTATGACGTGATGCAAATTCAGAACCGATCGCATCCCACACTAACTTCAATAATTTCACTCGTTCAATGGGGGCCAGTAAAGTTGAATATTGTGTTTTTTCTATTAAATCACGAATTTCTGGATTTGCTAAATCAATATAATTTGACGGTAACATAATCACACCACCACCTGAGAGTTTTCTGATGCTTTCTATCACCTTTGGATAAGTTGACTGCAATAAAACCTGGCAAGCATACAGTTGTGATCGATTGGGAATATAATATTCATTATGCCGATCAGGATTGTGGATCAAACCACGAAACAGCCCTTCAATATTAGTAGCATAACAAGCAAGCTCGGCTAACGATTCACGAACAGCCGGAAATTCATTAACGCCGGTAGCTTCGGTAAGTTGATGAGCCAAACCCGTTAAGAAATGTAATTTAACGGCATACCGAGCCATACCCTGAACATCCATTAAAACGTCAGCGCCAGTTGCCAGAAATTGCTGGCGACACATCTCCGTATTTTTATAAACAAATACTCTTTCCCACGGAACAAAAACATCGTCGAAATAAATTACCGCATCATTTTCGTCAAATTGATGTGCTAAAGGGGAGTCAAATTTATTACTGCCTATTTCATAGGATTTTCTGGAAAGAATTTTTATTCCTTTAGTATTCAATGGTAATGCAAAAGACACCGCATATTTATCATCAACGCCCTCTTTGAGTGGATTAAACACGCCAACAACCACTTCCTCTGCAAGGATGGCCGCTGTTCCTAACATCTTTGCCCCGCGAACAATGATTCCTTGCGGTTTTTCTTCCAATACTCCAAGAGTATGAAATTCGTTTTTTATATGCTCACTAGGCGTTTTGGAACGATCACCTTGTGGATTGATTAATGTGAAAGCTAAATAAATATCTTTATCACGGGCATATGAATAGTAATTTTTCAATGCCTCAGCCCTATCCTTGGAATATTCCTCAAATACTTCCAGATGAGTCATTATTCCGGTAAAAGCGGCAGAAACATGATCTGGACTTCTACCTAGCCAACCACAACTCTGCATTGCCCAAGCATACGCAGCCTCACCTCTGGCAATTAATTTCTCTCGGGTAGTAGGAAGTTCCCAACATAAACCAACACGCTTACCACCAGGAGTTTCGAACGTCATCCGATCAGCGTGTGCTGCCTGATAATCATAAAGTGAAGCTACAGTTCTAATTGCATTCCGAAAAGCAGGGTGATCCACGTGATTAGTAATCTTTTCTCCATTCAGAAAAATGGTTCTTCCATCACGCAAGCCTTCAATATATTCCTCACCGGTCTTAGACATTAGCAACTTCCTCCGAAATAGAATTAATTTTAGGTAAATCGATCTTCAAAGGCATAGCAATTCCCTACCCTATTGTCGGGCATTGCCATTTAAATTTTTCTATCTAATTATTTTCTACGTATCCAGTATAGATTGAATCACAATGATTCGATAAAATATTTCAGTAAATTTTCTTGAGTATCTGTGATCTCTCTCTTAATTTGATACATAAATACGATTTATCTTCCTACTCTATTTATCTTAACCATCAACTCATTTAAGGATCGGTTGCCAGTTCAGGTATCATAATCCCACGCTGCACTGCGCTGAGGTACCCCCACAAATTTAGCGCTAATAAATCAAAACCCTATTTCGATAGATTTTGGCATGGTGGTTTAATACGCAGCTACTTCGTGGACTTTCCTTACCTGTTCGCTGTGCTTTGATGTGAGTAAGTTTAATAAATATATTAAACAATCAATCACTAAACCAATGTTTAGTATTGCACACAAAACATCTTTATTTTTCATGGCAACTAGTGGCATTGAAAAACGAGTCAATTCACCTCCAACAGTTTCTTTTTTAAAAATATTTTTCAATTCCTGATGAGACTGAAATCGCTCCCTTAGTTCTCTGGCTAATATTTTTCACGTTTTTCTTTTGTATGCTCAGTATGTTTCACGAACTTATTAAACAGCCTGCTTAGTTCCTCTTTGCAATCGCAAGCTAGTAAGACTCTGGGCGGGCTATAGTAAAAAATTGATTCTTTTGGTGACGTGAATGTGTAAAAGAAATCACGTATCTTTTCTGGACTATGCAACTCAGAAATTATGCTAGCGGCTATTTGTAACTCTCTGTCTATAGATGGTTTTACTACATGAAAGATGGTGTCATCTTTAAAGAAATTTTTTACACGAGCATCGTTTGTCTTGGTTAATTTGTAAACCATACAACCAAGTTTTGGCGCACAAATGACCACACCCACATTGGCAAATTCTTCTGTCTCCGCATATGGCGCATATCTAACTATGCTATAGAGTAACGGTGTGTTCATACTATGGTGCTCCGAAAGTTTTGATCTGATCCCCTGTTAAGCAAAGAAGTAACACTATTTAGTACAGCGTCCTTTTCTGGCAAATCATCAAGCAAATCATAGACCCAATCTCTATGTCTTGGCGAGAAGACATGAAGATCAAATTCCGATATATCGCATTGTGGGTCGAAAGCCAGATTATGATCAATAAGATAACAGACCGCTGGGCTTTTAGCCTGATATCCCGCCCGCACTGGGCAAGGGTTTACGGCGGTTTTTGCTAAGTTGAAGCAGCTTATTGAAGGAGCGGCAAAAATGCAGGGGGTTGAATATGAAATACAGTTAATAGGAGCCGCTCAAAGTAACCAACCGAGTCCTGTGTAGGTCGATTTCATTTATCAACAGGCTCAACAATATATCCCAAAACTTTCATCTGTTGCCAAAAGACCAGCAAGCGGCTGGCTAAGAGGACGCAACCTACTTTATGGAGCGCGTCAAATCGAATGGTGGTCGAGCCACCTACCTCAATTTTCGGTACAGAACTCAGTGTGGGTCATCATTATAATGAACTGTTTGACTTTTATGAAAATGTGATGACAACCGCAGTGGAAACATTCGCCACTGTCACCCTAACTTACTGATTTCGGAGTTCATACTATGAATAATTCATTGACTGAATTCATACATGAATATATTAACCAACGCCAAAGTGATTTTACTTACCTTAGCGATAAGATTTGGGAACACCCTGAGACCAATTTTAAAGAAAACTTTTCTGCTGAACTGCTCGCAAATGCGTTAGAGAATGAAGGGTTTGTAGTTCAAAGAGGGGTAGGCAATATTGAGACCGCGTTTATCGCCAGTTATGGTAGTGGGCACCCTGTGATTGCTTTACTTGGTGAGTATGATGCACTGTCTGGTTTAAGCCAAAAAGCAGGCTGTTATGAACCTAGTCCTGTAATTGAAAACGGTAACGGCCACGGGTGTGGACATAATTTACTGGGGACGGCCGCCCTCGCTGCGGCATTTGCAGTGAAAGCCTGGCTGCAAAAAAATCAACTCCTTGGAACTGTGCGGTTTTACGGCTGCCCAGCCGAAGAAGGGGGTTCCGGTAAAACATTTATGGTCCGGGATGGTCTTTTTGATGATGTTGATGCAGCAATTACATGGCATCCTGAATCATTCAGTAGTGTATTTAATGTTCAGTCTCTGGCAAATATCCAAACAGCATTTCATTTCAAAGGGATTGCTTCGCACGCCGCCAATTCTCCCCACCTAGGCAGAAGTGCTTTAGATGCTGCCAGTCTGATGAATGTGGGTGTTCAATTTCTTCGTGAACATATCATTCAGGAAGCACGAATTCATTATGCAGTGATTAATACGGGCGGTATGTCACCTAACGTTGTACAAGCTGATGCCGAAGTTTTATACCTTGTTCGCGCTCCGCAACGGGATCAGGCTCAAGATATTTATCAACGAGTTATTGATATCGCTAAAGGTGCCGCCTTAATGACCGGTACGCAATTGAATATTCGCTTTGACACAGCGTGTTCAAATTATGTTCCTAACCGCACGATGGAAAGAGCGATGTATCAATATGTTCAAGCTTTTGGTATTCCTGAATACACTGATGAAGAACGCCAATTTGCCGAAAAAATCCATCAAACACTGACAAAAGATGATTTACGCAATGTCAAATTCAATGCAACTCAGATAGCGGGTGAAGAGGGTAAACGCTGGAGTGAGCGACAAGGGGAAAAAGCACTGACAGATGAAGTCTTGCCTTATATAGAATCGCAAGAGTTAATATACGCCTCTACCGATGTTGGAGATGTTAGCTGGGTAACACCAACCGCCCAATGTTTAAGCCCCTGCTTTGCCTTTGGCACACCACTGCATACTTGGCAACTAGTCGCACAAGGACGTTCATCCATTGCTCACAAAGGGATGTGCCTTGCAGGGAAAATTATGGCCGCTACCGCGCTTGAATTATTAACAGACCCGGTTCTGCTATCAGAGGCTCAATCAGAGTTCAAACACCAGAGGGATAAAAATCCCTATCAGAGCCCCATTCCACCCGATGTTAAACCATCACCTTTGAAGTAACTTTGCTCCGATAAATACTGGCTTGCCTATAGCAGGCAAACCAGTATTCAGTCATTTACATAATTAAAAAATAATAACGACAGCAAACACAAAGGAAAAAACATGAGTGAAACAACTCCCCCTGTAAATAAGAACCCGGGACGCATTTTCGGTTTGATCGAAAGAGTTGGAAATAAAATTCCAAACCCTTTTATTTTGGTAGAGTTTGCAATATAGCAGGCGAAAATATTAGATCTTTCCCATAAATTGGCTAAACATCAGCAAAGTACTGAGCAACAAATGGCGCTGTTCAACAGTCAAACGTAAATAACGACGACTAGCCGGCAATCGACTGACAACCTCAGAAGCAGCAAAATGTTCCACCTCAAATTGCCATCGTCCCTGATGAATATTCAATATCAGATCCCGGAAATCCAACTCTGCCAACGTTTCACCAATTAATGGATGTTGATTGAGTAAATCAATAATCGGCTGTCCATATTCCGTACCATGACAACAGTAATAAATCACACTCTTTCGCCGAAATATTCCCTTTACCTTAGCTCTAATAATGATTTTTTCCTTAAGTGAAGTATTCCCCTGCAAACGAAAACAACAACTGACAATATAGGCCAAAAACAACGCTTTCGGCTTTTCACAAACTTCAATCCGCAATCCATCAGGCAACGTCACTTGCAAACTTTCTGCTGATAAACGCTCACAACAGTAAGGCGATAAATTCTGTTCCAACCGGTTTAGCGTTATACCTGCCTGATAACCAGTAGGATAGCGGGGTTTATTCAACCGCCGCCAAATACTGTCAATCAAGGGAACGAAGCGGCTCAAGTTGCACCTCCGGCAATTCACCCTTAGTGAAAGTATGCGAAAGTACCTGCTCAACGGGTACGGGCTTAAACGGATTCACCCGTTGTACACATAGCGTCCAAAACAGGGCATAGCTGGCGGTCAGACCCAACATGATGGCGAATGGAATATATACATCACCGGGATTCATTCCCGGAGGCGTGATGTTAATGATCGCCAAAATAATGCCTACACTAGAGACAATTTGAGGCAATGGGAAAAAGGGTGATTTATAAGCACGATGTAAATCAGGTCTGCGGATACGCAGCAATATCACAGAACATGTCACCAGCAAATAAGCAACGCACCAGGCACATACAGCCGCTAATACCAAAGGCATAATCCGGTTCAAATCACCTTGAATAATAAAGGTATGTAAACAGGGGATCATTACCGCAACCAAAATCCCAAAGATTGGCGTTTTAAAACGTGGATGTAGATAAGCAAAAATACGCGGTAATGCGCCATCCAATGCCATACCATAGAGAATACGCGGCACCGCCGCCATCAGGGTATTAATCGTTGCCGCTCCCGCCAGTAATAGCCCAATACCAATCCAATATTTACCAAAATCCCCCATCACCTGACCGGCAAAAGCGGGAATTGCCATTGGCGTTTCTAGCAAGCGAACGTTATTTTCTACATCCACCAGCACATTTTCTACCTGATGGCTGATTGACGCGCCATATAACCCCATGCAAAAAGCCACCCCACACAGGCCGGTTATCATTGCGCGTGGAAGAACTCTGGCGGAATTTTTAATTTCAGGCGCCATTGGCGTCACCAGTTCACAGCCGACAAACATAAACATCGCCATTCCCACCAGACTCAGTACCGCCAAAGGATCGCTCAGATTAAGCCCTTCACCAAACCAACTCTCCAGCGGCACAGAAAACGGCATTAATAATCCACAAATACTGAAAATAACCAAAGTACTCCACATGCAGAATGTCAGCACAATTTCGACTTTACCAAACGCTTCAATACCCAACGCATTAAGTAACCCGAACGTAATCACTAACCCAACACCAACCATCCATGAAGCGTTATAACTTTCCACCATCGTATTAAGGCTGTCAAAATTCACTAATGCCATAACACCGGAGAGAATCGTTTCTGCTGTACCCGCAAAAATATGAACAATCAAATAAGCCGAAAGCGCACCGGTAATCGCCCAGAATCGCCCCATTCCACAAGAGATATAGTCATAGACAGAGCCAGAAGTAGGCAAAATAGCCGCCGCCTCAGCAAACGTCGTCACTTGGGCCTGCATCATGATAAAACTGATCAGCATTGCCAGTACAAAAGTATCACCACCAATCCCAAAACCACTGGTCACAGTCAGAATAACCGGGCTTGCCATAATCACCCCGACAGAACTTGCCAGTGCGGTAGGAAACCCCACCACTCCCTTTTCAATATGCGAAGTCAGTCGTGTTGACATATTCATTTATCTTCCCTCTTAACTTCTAGTCGTAAAAATAATGCTCACGGCGATTCATTTGTGAATTTTTTGTAAACTTTATTGAGGATAAATACACTATAGAAAGTGAAGAGGAATACCGACCATCGTCCTAAAGAACGATACCTAAAGAGGGATTAATAACTGAAAAGATGTAACGAAAAATACCAGAAAACAGAAAAAATCAAAAATAATTACTTAAATATCAATCAATAAAAATAAAATCGCTTAATTAATGCATTAAGAAATTATTTCAGATATATACCAAAAAACCTGTTCTTAGCTGGTGATCATCACGTTAAGAAATTTCATTTATTGCAATCCATATCACGTTATTAATATGTTTGTTTTGTGTTAATTCTGAATTTTAATTAGCATTTGATTAATTTTCAGTATCGATTTATCCAATTAGGTATTATTCTAAAGGGAGAATGTCCTTGTCTACTGTACTACCGAATAGCTGTGAAAATACTTTAATCTACAGTTGTTTAAATACCATTGCACATCTGGTTCCTATCTCGGCCGCAGCATTCTATCTGGTGAATAATGAATTACGCCCCGAAAATTACATCCTGTACGGCATTTCAGACGAAACTCACCAAAATTATCTAGCCCATTTTCAGCATTTAGATCCATTAAAACCGGCTAATTATCAACAAAATAATATTAATATGGTTGGCATGGATCAGAAAACACTTACTAAACATAATAAGTATTACCATGAATTTATGCAGCCAAATAATATACAGGACATCGCCGAAATATTTATCCGTCAACACAGCCGAATTATTGCCGGTGTCTCTTTATTACGAGATATTCCATTTACACCAAAAGACTTTAATCGCCTCAGCGCTATTCTGCCATTAATTGAATTAGCTGTCAGAGACTTGCTTCCTGAAACCCCCACTATTTTAACAACTAAAGAGCAAGAAATTATTAATTTGATAAGAGAAGGATCAAGTAACAAACGTATTGCACAGATACTTAATATTTCCCTATCTACCGTCAAAACCCACCTGCGCAATATCTTTGCCAAAACCAAAGTGACTAACCGCACTGAATTAGTTTCTAACGGGTTTATTACTCGGCATTTGTGATTGGTAGGATTTGATAAATTATACCCGTCATCTTTCAAGTTGCCTCTTTGTTGGCTGCACTCGCTTATCCCAGTCACATAGCTTGTTCCTTGCCGTCGCGATGCATCTTGAAATCCATAGGGTATAAAACAAACTAAATAGTTATATCGTCATTAACCATTAACGGTCATCTTTAATTAAGCAATTCTCACGCTTGACGCTTATTCTGATCGCTAAAGAACAAGCACACAGAGACTTAATTATTTCCCGATATTGGTGATTTCACCCCACGCTAACAAAATACAAGGCGAAAAACCCAGAATGAGTCAAATAAAATCACTATTCGCCTCATTTTGTGAGTAGAATAGACAGTTATTTGACTCACGGGTGACGCAAATGTGGATATGGGAACAACCGAACTGGCCTGCATTTCATTGGAACGCCGATACTATTGCATCATTACTGCGAGATGTGCATTTCAATCAGGGACTGTTATTAGGCAAATCTGATTATGAAGACACCAAGCAGGCAACACTTGATAGCCTTCTATCTAGCATACTCTATTCAAGTGAAATTGAAGGAGAAAGACTGAATGCAGCTTCAATACGTTCATCATTGGCAAACAGATTAGGTATTACGGAAGAAAAACCTTATCCAATCGTAGAGAAGAGTGACGGCATTACAGAGGTCGCCCTTGATGTGATAGAAAATAGCCACTCCGATTTAACCCTTGAACGCATACTCAAGTGGCATCAGTTGATATTCCCCGAAGGCTATACCATGTTCAATCCGATACAAGGAGGAAAATTACGCGAAGGGATGATAGAAGTGGTATCCGGTCGTTTAGATAAGCCAACTGTTCACCTTGAGGCGCCACCACCAGAAAAAATGGTCGATGAAGTACCCCAATTCATAGAGTGGTTCAATCAATCCCGAACAGATACTTGTCTCGATCCCATTATTAGAGCAGCAATTGTCCATTTATGGTTTGTAACAATCCATCCTTTAGAAGACGGAAACGGGCGCATTACCCGATTTTTAACAGACCTTGCACTTGCTCAAGCCGAAAACCGTTCAATTCGCTTCTATGCAATGTCGGTAAGTATTTGTCATCATCGTAAGGCATATTACGAAATCCTTGAAAGTACTCAGCGTGGCGGCTTGGATATTACTGATTGGTTGGTTTGGTTTCTGAAAATATTGAATGAGACCTTAACAAATAAATTGAAAGAAATTAATCAGGTTGTGCAAAAAGCTAAATTTTGGCGCCGGATAGACCAGACTCAACTTACCGCAGAGCAAACCAAGGTGCTAAACCGTATGCTGGACGGCAATTTTGAGCAAGGCATTAGTAGCAGCCAATATCAAAAAGTGGCGAAGGTAAGTCGTGCCACTGCGACCAGACACCTGGCACATTTGGTTGAACTAGGTTGCTTAGAAAGTACTGGGGCTGGTGGTCGTAGCACTCGTTACCTTATTAATCACGAGTATTGAATTATAGTGGTGAACAGTACACAACCAACCTGCTGCCCTGAGAAGCCCTCTCCTGGATAAAATGCCAGTGATGACCTTAGGTTTGACAATGGCCCCTTTCAATCAAGGGGCCTTGCTTATTTTGATCCGAATATCAAATCAATAGCGAACCATAACGGATTTCAATTCAGTATAGTGCTCAATAAAAGCGCTACCGAATTCACGGCCAATACCTGAGGATTTGGTGCCGCCGAATGGTAATGCCGGATCAAGGAATGTATGCATATTGACCCAAACGGTCCCCGCTTCGATACGCGGGATCATGCGCATGGCTTTGCTGAGATCATTGGTCCACAAACTCGCCGCTAAACCAAATGGAGTGCTGTTCATCAAGCCAATCAGCTCTTCCTCATCGTTATAGCTGAGGAACGTCCCAACAGGACCAAATGTCTCTTCCTTCATCAATGAATCTTCTGGGCTGTTAGCACGAATCACCGTCGGCGCCACAAAGAAGCCCGGCCCGGACAGAGCATGACCACCATAAACAATCTCACTGCCTTCTTGACGAGCTTGCTCAAACAGGGACAGGATCTTGTTATAGTGCGCTTTGTTTGCCAACGGCCCCATTTCTGTTGATTCATCCAGAGGAGAGCCAATCTTCATTGCCGCGAGTCTTTCAGACAACAATTTCAGCACGTCATCCATATGGCTTGCAGGAATATAGAAACGTTCCGCCGCCGCACAAATCTGCCCTTGATTGAGATAACCGGCCTCTAAAACACCATCGACAATTTTTTCAACCGACATATCCGCTAAAAACGCCGCACCGTTCTTGCCGCCCAATTCCAGCGTAGCACGAGTCAATCCCTGTTCCATTGCTGATTTACCGACAGCAATACCCGTTGGCACTGAGCCGGTGAAAGTCACCTTGGCACATAACGGATGACCTATCAGCGCAGGACCAAGCACCGAACCTGAACCATTAATCACATTAATGACACCATCAGGAATACCCGCTTCCTTGGCTAATTCAGCCACTCTGAGCATGGTCAGCGGAGTGTATTCACTGGGTTTCAATACAATGGTACAGCCACAAGTCAGTGCAGCCGCTATTTTCCAGATGGCAACCATGATGGAAAAATTCCACGGAATAATCCCCACCACAACACCAATCGGCTCACGACGGGTAAACGCCGTGTATTGCTCACCTTTAAAAGAGGGCAAAGAGACATTCAGGGTTTCACCGCTGATCTTACTTGACCATCCGGCAAAATAACGCAGGAACTGAGCGGAGGAATCAATTTCCAGCATACGGGATAGCTGGATAGTTTTACCGGAGCAGAGAGTTTCTAACTGCGCCAACTCTTCCCGATGCGCCAGTAATAGATCTGCCAGACGATTCAGGCAGTGACCGCGCTCCATCGGCGAAGTCTGTGCCCACACCCCATGAAATGCCGCCTGCGCCGCTTGCATAGCGGCATTGACTTCCACTTCACTACCTTGATTAACCGTTGCAATAACTTCATCAGTCGCAGGGTTTATGACAGAAAGTGTTTCACTCCCCTGACCACTGACCGGCTGACCATTAATATAATGTCCATGATTATGCTGCAAAAAGGCCGTAACTGACTGTAATAAGTTAATATCACTCATTTTTTACCTCTAACAAACAAGTGTTTTTTAACCTTTAATACAAGACAGATAATGCTTCACAAAACGGTCAGCGGTGATTTCCCACAGTACTTCCGTTCCTTTCGGCGCAAACCAGGAATCCCCAGGGTGATATTCAATAGTTTCACCGCTCTTCACATCGGTCAATTTTACTGAACCTTCCGTAACAGTTGCGTGCTCATCAAACGGATACACCATACTGAACTTGCCACGAGTACAAGCGAAAATACCACATGTCAGGTTATCCGTTGGTTCACCAAATATCATTGCCATACTGGCCTGCGGATCGCCTTCCAACACAGTCGCTCCCAGATTGCTTACGCTACCAATGTCCAATAATTCAGGCAGGGATTTGTTCAGTAAAAATGATTTAATCATAATGTCCTCGTTCCAAATAAAATAATTTATGAATTTTCGATGAATACTAATGATATCAATAAATTAACGACGTCCTTTCCAATAGCCAGACGCTTGATGCCAAATCTTGCCCGCAGACACCATTAAATGTCGTAACTTATCTTTACCAATAATATTTACATGAGGAATTGAACTCATCAGGTCATAACGCTCAGATCCTTCGCTCATCCCTTCGGCCAATACTTTACAAACGATATGGCTTGGCGTGACCCCGAAACCGGAATAGCCCTGCACATAGAACACATTATTGTGCTGCGGCAAAGAGCCAATCTGTGGGAACAAGTTCGCACTGCAACACAACGGCCCTCCCCATGCCAGTTCAACTTTCACATCTTTCAGATAAGGGAAAACTTTCAGCATCAAGTGGCGATTCCAGGCTTTCAAATCAGATGGGATATGTTCAATGAAAGGGGTTGCACTACCGAACAAGAGACGGTTTTCTTTCGTCACACGGAAGTAATCAATAACCGGACGAATATCACTGTATGCACCGCGAATCGGGCTGATTTTCTCAATCAAATCATCGGGTAATGCCTCCGTCATTAACTGGAAGGCATAAGTGTTGACCACCTTTTTATAAATATATGGCTCAAGGCCACTATTAAGAAAGGCGTTACAGGCCCACAGCATCTTATTCGCGCGAACCGATCCCATCGCGGTACGAACCGTTACTCTGGAACCATATTCAATGTCCAGCACCTCGCTGTTCTCAAAGATTTTTACGCCCAAATCTGTCGCGGCTTTCGCCTCACCTAGCAATAGGTTTAGGGAGTGAACATGACCGCCTCCCATATGCTTCAACGCACAAGTATAAACATCAGAACCGATCACTTTTTTCACATCAGGACCGGTGTAAAGCTCAATATCTTCATCAGGAGAAACTGCCCGAAAATCTTTCAGCCAGCTATGTAATGTCTTTTCCTGTCTCTTATTCATGCCAAGATAGCTATAACCACGGCAGAGATCAGCATCAATATTATATTTTGCAATACGATCACGAATGATGCCTGCACCCAAATTGCTGATCTGAAAGATTGTCTCCAACCCTCTCTCGCCAATATGGCGTTTGATCACTGCCAGATCATGACCGATACCTGCCATAACCTGACCACCATTACGACCTGTACTGCCATAGCCAAGATAACGACTTTCCAAAATTGCAATCTTGGTGATACCCTTCTCAGCCAATTCAAGGGCAGTATTGATACCGGAAAATCCACCACCGATAATGACGACATCCACATCCAGATCTTCTTGTAATGTGGGAAAACGAAGATCATATTTCTTAGTCGCAGCGTAATAAGTTAATGAATCAAGATGATTGTTCATGCGATAGCCCGATTAGCATCCAACATAATCATCGGATTATCTGTAGCACAGAGTCACATCGCCATGTCCCTTTAGGGATATTTGCAACACAGTTTTAACATTTGTGACTCAGGCAAAATAACGGACGGGAGGTGTCATAAACAGGCTAAAAAGCTCTGCTTGTGATCTGATTTGTAGTTTTTGATAAATATTTTTCCGATGGTTTTTCACCGTCCCCGTACTGATAAAAAGTTTCTCGGCAATCTGTGGTGAGCCTTTACCTTGCAATATTAACTCCACAATCTCACATTCTCTCGGAGTCAAAGCATAACGAGTCTGAGTATCCAGATAAACCATTTCAGCAGCAGGCGCTTGCTGCGTCATTTCATCATGTAATCGCGCCACACTACGGATAATTTCCAATGCAACTTTCAGGTTTTTCCGATGCTGTTTCTGGATGAAAAATGGCTGATTTTCCTTACCGAAAAACAGGCCAAGTTGCTTTTGAGGAGAGAGTTTCAATAAAACCCCCGTTTCATCCCGCCAACCGGTCTTACGATAAAAATTCAGATAATAATCAGTATGATAAAATCCTGAAGGAACAAGTTCCCGTAAGGTAAATAGATCCGTGTCAGCCCCACTTATCAGGGCTTGATAGAAAGGGTCTTGCAGATAAGCGCCTTGTTGATAAATCTGGTTTATTACATCACTGTTTTTCTTCTCGGTTTTACTCAAACAACACGGAGCAGAACCTTGTTCAAAGGCATAAACAATAGCGTTATCAAAAGTAATAAATTGTTCCAGCCAAGTCAGTAAATTAGGATAAAATTCACGGGTTGCCACCGATTCAATCACTGCTGATAATCTATCTACATGAATATCCATTCAAGCCCTCGCAATTATTCATAAATTAATAATAAATCCGAAGCAGATATAGCCCGCCAATTCCATAGCGAAACTATATAAGAATCACACTCAAACTGGATGTACAACTTAATTATCGTTTATGTGTTAATCAAATCACAATTATGAAACATTTTACTAATTATTTATGAGAACACTCCCCCAGATCTAAGATTTTGTCACGGAATAGACGTTTTAACTGGATTATCCTCATTTCTTATATCACTTTCTCTGGCAAGGAGTAAAAATGAGCACCAAAAAAATTATTCTTGATTGCGATCCGGGACATGATGACGCCATTGCGATGTTATTAGCACATGGCAACCCTAATATTGAGCTATTAGCCGTCACGACAGTTGTCGGTAATCAGACGCTAGATAAAGTCACTCACAATGCACTGGCGATAGCGCATATTGCCGGTATTACCGGCGTGCCCTTTGCCGCAGGCTGCCATCGCCCATTAGTTCGCGATATCGAAACGGCATCGGATATTCACGGCGAATCAGGTCTGGGGGGCGTGAAGTTACCTAAACACTCTCGAACGTTAGATCCCCGTCACGCGACTGATCTGATCATTGATACCATCATGTCTCATCCGCCAAAAACGGTGACTTTAGTCCCCGTTGGCAGCTTAACCAATATTGCTCTTGCCGTCCGTAAAGCACCGAAGATCGTTGAACGGGTAAAAGAAGTGGTATTAATGGGCGGTGGATATCACACTGCCAATAGAAGCGCAGTAGCGGAATTCAATATCAAAATCGATCCGGAAGCCGCGCATATCGTTTTCAATGAAAAATGGCCGCTGACGATGGTCGGCCTGGATCTGACACATCAAGCACGCGCCACGCCAGAAATCATCAAAGCAATTTCACGTATTAATACCAACGTGTCTCGATTTGTCGTAGAGCTACTGGAGTACTATGGTGAGAGTTATCAGAAGAGACATGGTTTCAACAGCCCGCCAATACATGATCCTTGCGCCGTCGCCTATGTGATCGACCCTACCGTAATGACAACACAGAAGGTACCCGTCAATATTGAACTGAATGGCGCCTTGACTGTGGGCATGACCGTAGCGGATTTCCGTCATCCAATACCAGAAGATGGCCACACCCAAGTCGCAGTCAAACTCGATCAACAGCGATTCTGGCAATTGGTTATTGATGCGCTGAAAAACATCGGTGATACCTGTGATTCAGAGAGAAATAGCGACAGGTAGGAAGCAATATACCCTATAGATTTCAAGATGCATCGCGACGGCAAGGGAACGAATCCCCGGGAGCATAGATAACTATGTGACCGGGGTGAGTGAGTGCAGCCAACAAAGAGGCAACTTGAAAGATGACGGGTATAAATAATTAAAACCGTTGCTTTCAATATTAAACGGCTTTTAGCACCGCTCTCAGTCGCGGATATCGACGAGCCAGACGCCAACGCAATCTAAACCCACGGGCATTTTTCCAGATCATTGACCAAATACCGCGATCAAACAATTCATGAACGATCTGTTGTTTTATCTCAGAGGATTCTATCCCATTAATGGTATGCAAAATCCCTAGCCCCTCTTTCGCAATCTGCCAATGACATGCCGGCGCCTGCTTGACTTGCTGCGGATAACGCTGATTAATCTTATTCAGCATCTCCAAAATTTTCATATAGTGATGTGCTGTCCTCACCTTAATATGATCATCAGCAGGGGCATGGGACACCGAGGAGGCGTGAATCAGATAATCATAAAAAGATTCATCAATATATTGCACCCGATTTGCCGTTAACAAGAGTTCTGTCGTCCACGGAATATCCTGATGATGCAACCCCGGTTCAAACTGATAATGATGTTTTGTCAGAAAAGCTCGTTTATAGATATTTAGCCAAGTTACATGCAGGAATTTGCGTGAGCTAAGTGCTTGTTGCAACCATTCCGGCCCACTCAGAACCGCGGTAGAAGAGAGACGCTCAGAAGGAAAAATCTTTCGGGCTGGCCGACCATCATCATAAACATAATGACCGTTGCAAGTAGCAATATCCAAATCATTATTCTGAGCAATCTCTAACAACCGGTTATACATACCCGGATAAATGACATCATCAATATCAGGGAAAGCCACATAATCACCTCTGGCTTTCGCTAACCCCGTATTACGGGCAACAGAGACCCCTTGATTCTCCTGAATAATAATTTCTGTCTTCGGGAATTTATCGGCATATTGCTCAATAATCTGGCGACTATTATCCGTTGAACCATCATCAACCAAAATTAATTCAAAATCAGTTAGCTTTTGCCGAGATAGATTGACAAAAAACTGCGGTAAAAACCGCGCCCCATTATAAATAGGTACGACAATGCTGAGTTTTAGTGATATAGACATAAAATCAATATATTCCTTTAGTACAAAAGTGTTATTTTTATATTGACATTAGCTGGATATTTATCAGAAAAATAATTTCCACAGATAAAGATAAATCTAATAAATATTTATTGCCTTTACATTACACTTAAAAATAAAATAATAATGATTTATAGTGATTTTTATCTTAAATCATTATCATTGATATACACCATATAATCAAATACATCCATACCCTATGGATTTCAAGATGCATCGCGACGGCAAGGGAGCGAATCCCCGGGAGCATAGCAAACTATGTGACCGGGGTGAGTGAGCGTAGCCAACAAAGAGGCAACTTGAAAGACGACGGATATAGATAATTTATATTTTAATGCTACATCCATTGCCAATTAATTATTATATAAACATCTCCATTAATAATTTTTACCATCCAAAGTCATCAACAGCCGACATTTTCACCAATATTACTACTGAAACTAATAATAGTTCAACCGCAGTTAAACAATTACTCACTATATTTCACATCAACTAATATAATGATGGTATTGTTTATCTTTGGTTTTAGTAAAAAGCAGATAATAGTATTTGCAATGAAGCTGAGCTGTACTGGTAACGCGCACTATCCTACGTCATACGCAGTATTTTATTGCTTCCAGTGAATTATGTTGGGTTTTACCGGACCCCAGATTTTCATCTTCCACTCCCTAGAAAAGGAATCTAATATTATGAAAAAACAGGAAAAAATAGCCTCGCGGGCAATTATTGCCGCCAGCCTGCTGACACTGATAACGGGCTGTAGCCATATGGAAAAAATCCATATGCCAGAAGAAAATAAACCCGTCCTTTCTACTAAGCTGGACATCCATCAGCCAACATCGATCATTGTTCCTGTCACTATCTCCGGTAAAAAATATCAATTCTTGCTGGATACTGGCGCCAGTTATACCTTCATCGATCATAAGCTGGCAAAAACGCTGACACAAACCACACCAGAATCAAAAATACCGGTTACATTCCACCGTATGCTGTCCGATGGGCTGGTTACAACCAGTGAAAAACGCTTACACAAAGCTGACTTAACATTATGGCAACCCCTGGCGATTACCCTCGGTAATCATACGGTGCCAGGCTCTGATCCCTGGATTGGTATTGACATGAGTCTCTTTAATCAGTCCATTGGTCAGGAGCTGGATGGTATTCTCGGGATTGACACTTTTCGTCAGTTAAACTGGGAAATAAATAACCTGAACCACACATTGACAGTATGGCGCCATGCGCCTTCAATCCTAAATTATCAACAATGTGAACCTTACAGTGATAGCTACGGCAAATCTCCCGCAATCCAGATTTCTAATGTCGTTTTTAATATAGATACCGGGGCCGATTACAGCTATGTTGCTCAGGAATTTATTGAATATCTGAAAAAAGAGCACAAAGATAAAATTTCGGCAGGAACTAGTGTCAAATACGCGTCCGCTGGTGGGCTTGATAGTAGTAAAGAGTATCTAATTGATGGTTTTTATTTACAGCAACTGCCGGTAGGTCGTCTGAGAATTGGCGAAAATAAAAATGATCTCTACAATCTCGGTATGAGTTTCTTCTCGCGTTTTGATGATTATCTGTTTATTCCAAATAAAATGCTGCTCTGTTTTAACGCCAAAAATTTCACCCGTTATGACAATCCATTACTTCGCACGATTGCAATCCGTTATTTTAATAACAAAGTAGAGATATTTTACAACGATCCCAAAGATATTGAAAAATTTGGATTAAAGAACGGTGATATTGTATTGGAAGTTAATGGTCAACCCGCCCTTCCTAAAGATATCACCTATCTCCGCAATCAGTTGTCAGAAACACCATCGGGTAAATTGACAATAAAAATTGAACGAAATAACACCCAGAAAATTATTACCATTTGATAAAACCATTTATTGAGGGAGATATAGGTTCTCCTTCAATAAACTTATTCAAACGGGCAAAAGGGATTTGTGGAATCCTCCCTGCTGAAATCAAACAGATCTGTCAGCTCAATCTGTAAACCATTCGCAATAATATTGATGATTTCAAGGGTAGGATTTCTAACCCCACGTTCAATACCACTGATATACGTCCGATCAATTCCACATTTATCGGCAAAAGCTTCCTGAGACATGCCAGACGACTGCCTGAGATACCTAACTCTTTGTCCAAAAAGGGATTTTACAGCATTTGGCTTTTTCATCCGATAAGTATCGAATTATGTTACTTATCAGACCACGGACTATGAGTCACTTTTTATGGTAAGTTATGTTATCATATGTGACTTATAGTCTACTATGTAACGATTTACCTTTTCATATCAAAGTTATCCGTAACACGGAGGATTAATAATGAAAAATCAGGACTGGCACCCAGCAGACATTATCGCCGAACTGAAAAAACGGGGAACATCATTAGCAGCCGTTTCAAGGGAAGCAGGGTTAGCATCATCCACCCTTGCTAATACCCTGCAACGCCGCTGGCCCAAAGGTCAACGACTTATTGCCGAGGCTTTAGATTGCGATCCCGCTGAAATATGGCCTTCGAGGTACACAAAGTAAGTGGCTGTAGATCAAAAATGGAGTAGTTTATCAATGAGATAAACTGCTCCAACCTACTTTATATCATTCGGTAAGAATAATGATTACTTGTAGCTGCTTATATTTATCTTTTCCTATTCGCAACCCATTTTCTTATGCGAACGTAAAAAATCAGGTTGCCTTTTGCTTTCACGAAATACATACTTTTAATGTGTACTTAAAGTGTGTTTTTGAGGTGTGCCATGAAGCATAGAGTTAACGTAACAGTTGATAAAGAAAATTATCTGACACTGAGTTCAGCCGGTGTAAACATTTCAGGTTTTGTTAATGAAGTCATGACCAGAGAAGCTCAACGAATCAAAGCTGAAAGTTGGAAAGCAGATAATCGCAAAGGAATGGAAGAAGTTGCTCAATTTATTGAACAATATGGCTCATTTGCTGATGAAAACAGGAACTGGTAAATGCAATTTGTTGTTTATCAATACAAACGGAGCGAAAGCAAATACAGTATGTTTGTTGATGTACAAAGCGACATCATTGAAACACCGGGAAGGCGTATGGTTATTCCTTTGATTGAAGCTCATCATTTTTCAAACAAGGTGAATCGTCATCTATTTCCCATAGTGCAAATCAGAGATGAAAATTACCGACTTTTAACAACAGAACTTTCAAGTGTCTCAGAAAGCGTAATTGGAGAGAAAATCACTGATGTGAGCCAATGGTCATCTGATATCAAAGATGCGCTTAATCTCTTGTTTTGGGGAATTTAAATATCGCTGCTTATAATCTTTTGGAAAAAAACTAGCAGACTTTAGAAGTCTGTAATATAAACTCATTTGCCTGTCACCTCTAAAGGGTGATCAGTATCTATAACATAATTGTTTCCTTAACTGAATGCTATTACCGGGCTTAGAACCCCATATCTGGTTTTCAGTTTTTTCCATTTGTGCCAATCTGCTGCGTCTGTATGAATATTTTTCTATAAACAGAAGGGGTCATGCCCGTATTTTTAACAAAGGCCCTACGCATCACATCGCTGCTTCTGTATCCACAAGCTCCCGGTATTGCCTTGAGCGGGAGCCTGCCTTCCTCAAGCAAAATCCGCGCTTTCTCAATACGTGCATTCTCCAGCCATACTCCTGCTTTCATGTTGAGCTCCTGGCGGAACAGGCGTCCCAGATGCCTGATGCTCAGGTTCATATGTGTAGCCATGTCCTGCAAGCCACTTATGTCTTGTAGGTTTGCCTGCGCCCAGCGTTGCAAATCCTGAAAAGCGGCTCTCCCGGATAGGGACAACTGACTCCTGCGGATAAAGTGCCCCTGACAGACCGGTCGCCTGAAAAACATGACGAGACTTGCTGCCACCTCCATCGCGATCTCGCGGCCCAGATCCTCTTCAACCAACCGGAGCGCCAGATCCAGCCCGGATGTCACCCCCGCAGCCGTTCTCAGGGAACCATCAGCCACATAGAGCATGTCCGGTTCAACTGTGATTTCGGGAAAACGCATCGCGAGCAGTTCGGCACATTCCCAGTGGGTTGTCACCCGACGCTGCTTCAACAGTCCAGTCTGCGCCAGCAACAGGGCGCCAGTACAGACGGAGCCGTAACGCTGACTACGATGGCACATTTCGATGATTGCAGCACGCTCCTGTTCTGAAAGGGTATGGTTATGCGCATTCGGCGCGCCAGCCACAAGAAACGTGTCTGCCGAGTGACTGGTTGTATGGCTCAAAATCATATCGGCCACCAGCCTAACGCCTGACGAGGAAGTGATGATGTCTGAATCGGTCGACATCACGCTCAGGGAATAGACCTGCCGGTGCAATATGCGGTTCGCCTCAGCGAACACGTCCAAGGGGCCTGAAACATCGAGCAACTGAACGTCAGGCACAGCCAATATGGTGATGTTGTGAATCATTGCTTTGCAGAAGTCTTATTTAATCTTAGTGTCCTGAATCATCGTTATAAGTTAATTCAGGACAGGTGTCATGTGTTTTATGCTTACCTTCACTTAATCAACCGGAGACAGCATTATGAGTTTTTCAGTTAACGGAGTGAGTATTCCTGATACCCAAATAACCCGTGACGCAACCACATTCATCCGCGATACGGAATCTGATCTACTTTTTCATCATTCGAGTCGGGTTTACTATTGGGGGGCACTCGCCGGCCAGCGTCTTGGGCTTAGTGTGGACCATGAATTGCTCTATGTCGGATGTATGTTCCATGACATTGGCCTGACACATGAGCATTGCAGTTGTGACAAACGATTCGAGGTTGACGGCGCGAATGCGGCGAAACATTTTCTGCAAGGATACGGCATCGCTCAGGCCGATATTGATAAAGTCTGGACGGCGATTGCCTTGCATACCACACCGGGCATTCCAGAGTTTATGGCGCCCGAAATTGCGCTTGTCACCGCTGGCGTAGAAATGGACGTGTTGGGCATCAATTACGAAACGTTCAGCGACAGTGAGCGCACTGCTGTTGTACAGCAACATCCACGCACTGATGGCTTCAAGGAAGAGATCATTCAAGCTTTTTATGACGGCATCAAGGATAGGTCCCAGACAATGTTTGGTAGCTTCAATGTGGATATCATACAGGATAAAAAGCCCGGACTTGTTCCCCTCAATTATTGCAACGTGATCCGCAATTCCCGCTGGAAAGGCTGAGTGTCCTGCTGTGGCAGCCGAAGGATAACCTGCCAAAGTGCAGGTTATCCATTTTGAGTCTAAGAAGCAGGCACAGAGAAGAGCTGTCTAACCCTTTTTCTCCGCGTCAAAATCAAACAGATCTTTCAATTCGATCTGTAAACCACTTGCTATAACATTGATAACTTCAAGCGTGGGATTCCTGACGCCACGCTCGATGCCACTGATATAAGTGCGATCAAGTCCACATTTATCGGCAAAAGCTTCCTGAGACATACCAGATGCCATTCTGATATATCTAACTCTTTGTCCAAAAATGGATTTTATCGTGTCAGGTTTTTTCATTCGATAAGTATCGAACGATGTTACTTATCAAACCACGGACTATAAGTCACGTTTTCCTGTAACTCGTGTTACTAATATGACTTACAGCAAAAACACGATGAATTATGTTTTAATAACCAAGTGATCTGTCATTGGGAGGATTAAAAAGTTCAACATCATGGCACAAAAGGCATATATAGCTTCTCTTATCATTCACTTCCTTGATCCCTATAGACACTACCGCCTTTGTCTGGCTGGAGAGGAGCCGAACAAACATAACGTTACAAACCAAAAACATGAAAAAAACTTTAGATATATTAATCTATCAATAAATTTTAGTCACAGATATTATCTTAATTTTTATTTATTAAGCACGATTTTTGCGCGTATAAGCCGCTAATACCGTACGTTCTGACTGCTCCAGATAGCTTTTTAACTCGGAGGCCGCGCTTTCTGGTTCACCTTGCTCAAGTAACGCCAAAATATGGGCATTCTGATTGATATAGGGAACATAAAAAAGTTCAGGATCGTTCAGATAACCAAAAGCCAGACGCAATTCCGCAGAAATATGCCCATAGAATGTTATCAATCGTTCACTGTCCGTAAGTTCAACAATAGCTGAATGAAATGCCATATTTGCGGTTCCAACACCGCTCCAGTCCTGAGTATCACGGCACCGTTTAGCCATTTCGATTGCACCGCGCATGTGTTCAACCGCAGGATGCATAGGATAAGATTGCGCCAATGCCTGACATTCAATAAGCCGCCGGACGCGATAAATATCGATAATAGAAGCGATACTCGGTGTAGCCACGAAAACACCACGGTTAGGTTCATATCGCAGTAACCCTTCTTGAGTCAGTACACGAAAAACCTCACGTAATGTATTACGCGATATTTCAAGTTGTTCGCTCAAAGCCGCTTCTGATAGTCGTTGACCGGGTGATAACTCTCCAATAATCAGTTTTTGCCGGACAATATCTGTAACTTTTTCACTTAACGTCTTAGGAGAGGAATTATCTTTTTTCATAATAATTAATTGAAAGAGCTGACCAAATGTAGCAAACCTGACCACAAGTTCCCGGTTGCAAAGATAAGAATGGCAGGCATCTTCACACATTCACCAACTACCAGCAAGCATAGAGATTCCTCCCCACAGACTGTTTTCTACGCCAGAATGATTATTGCCTCACAATAGTGCATTAAACGCACCATCATAGAGCATCACTAAGGTAAAAAGTGATCTGGATTTCATTTTTATAATTAAAAAATAATTTTATTTGCCTATTCTTTCGCCTCATTCTATTTATTGCTCAACAATACAAAAACAATTATTTAACAATAAGTACAAATTATCCAACGATGGTACGCATATTGCTTGGATATCAATTTATCTACCGCACAGGAATTCAACCTATGACGACACAGCAAGCAACCGCGATTTTTATCCACCGAGGTGACACCACATGCAACAGATTGTGAATCTATGGCCGTTGATTGGCATCGCGGTCATTGTCGTGGGTTTTTTACTTAGGTTTAACCCGGTATTGGTGGTGATTGTCGCAGGGATCATCACCGGACTGGCAGCACATATGCCGATCACGGCAATTCTGGAAAAGCTAGGTTCCGGCTTCCTTAATACCCGAAATTTGCCACTAATTTTGCTGTTGCCGCTGGCAACTATCGGCCTTTTAGAGCGGCACGGTTTAAAAGAACAAGCTCAAACCTGGATTAGCAATATTAAAACCGCAACCGCCGGACGGTTGTTGATCATCTATCTATTCATTCGTGAAGTAACCGCTGCGCTAGGGCTGACCAGTTTAGGAGGACACCCGCAAATGGTGCGTCCCCTGCTGGCGCCAATGGTAGAAGGGGCTACGGAAAACCGTCATCATGACCTGCCTGACGATGTACGTTATCGCCTGCGGGCCATGTCAGCAGCAACCGACAATGTTGGACTGTTCTTCGGTGAGGATATCTTCGTCGCCTTTGGCGCAATCATCTTTATGCATAACTTTATGCTGGAGTCTGGGGGCATACAAACAGAGCCGCTACATATCGCTATGTGGGGAATCCCTACCGCCATCTGCGCCTTCCTGATCCACGCGTTCCGCTTGTCTCGTCTTGACCATCAAATCGCTACCAGACTGGCAGCACTGAATAGCATGGACAAAAATCGAAGTAAGGTGGAGTAATGTTTCAGCAACAATATCTTTATTGGCTGGCAGGCGTGATCCTGTTGGCTGTAGCAATAATGTCCTGGCGTGATCACACCAACCCTCGCCGCCTGACCACCAGCCTGTTCTGGGCGTTATATGGCATCGTATTTTTGGTAGGCGACTGGACTTACCGCTTAATAGCACTATGGGCAGACAACGAAGCCGAGGCCCAAAAGATGTTGCATATCAGTGTGGGGCTGATCGTTGTATTGATGGCATTGACGGCGGGTTTTGGCGGTGTGCGATTGGGTAGCTACCATCAACGCACACCTCAGCAACGGCAGGAAAGCGCCTCCCGTTTGGGGAATCGTCTATTTCTTCCCGCACTGGCAATCCCTATCGTCACGGTGATCGGCGTATTACTGTTTAACCACATCCCTGAGTTACAACAGGCACTGTTCGGTACCGGCAATCATGCCACGCTGGTGACGCTGTTTTCCATGACAATGGGCTGCTTAGTCGGATATGGCGTTGCACTGAAAATGACGCGTGAAAATGTAACTCAATCAACCCAAGAGGCGCGTCGCTTACTGGATTCCATCGGCTGGGCGTTTATCCTGCCACAGATATTGGCTACGCTGGGGCTATTATTCACCGTAGCTGGCGTCGGTACCGCAATTTCTCACCTGACAGAAAATTATCTGGCGGTGGATAACCGATTTATCGCGGTGGCGACATACATACTCGGCATGGCGCTATTGACGATGATAATGGGCAACGCCTTCGCCGCGTTCCCGATTGTCACCGCCGGGATCGGCATTCCCATTTTGGTGCTGCAACATGGCGGTAATCCGGCGGTCATGGCCGCCATCGGCATGTTCTCGGGCTATTGCGGTACACTGATGACCCCAATGGCTGCAAACTTCAATATCGTTCCTGCCGCACTACTGGAATTACCAAATCGCAACGCGGTCATTAAAGCACAAATTCCCACTGGAATAGCGCTACTGATTGCCAATGTTTTTCTGCTCTATTTTTTGATGTTTTTGTAAGGAGAGATCCCATGAAAACCGTTCTGATTACCGCTTTTGAACCTTTTGGCGGTGAAGCCATCAATCCATCGTGGGAGTCGGTCAGACAATTGCAAAACCAACAGCTATCTGGAGCACATATTGAGACACGCCAGCTCCCATGTGTATTCGGCACTTCTCTCACTTGCCTGTACACAGCGATTGATGAGATACAACCTGAACTCGTCATTGCCGTGGGACAAGCAGGCGGCAGACCAGATATCACAGTGGAACGCATAGCGATTAACATCAACGATGCACGTATTCCCGATAATCAGGGCAATCAACCCATTGATACCCCAATCGTGGCAGCAGGGCCTGCGGCCTATTTCTCCACCCTACCGATTAAAGCGATCGTCAGTGGCCTAAAAGCCGCAGGGGTCCCTGCTTCGATTTCACAGAGTGCCGGTACATATGTCTGCAACCATGTCATGTACGGCCTACTGCATCATCTGGCACTGACTTATCCCACAGTACGTGGTGGATTAGTACGTGGTGGATTTATCCATATTCCCTACCTGCCTGAACAGGCGGTAAAACACCACGGTACGCCAAGTATGGCGCTGGAAACAATCACAATGGCACTGAAAATCGCTATTCATCAAGCACTAGAAAACCGTGAGGACATTGTTATTAGCGGAGGAACGACTCATTAATTCAGCGTCTATCGGCGTAGCGTAAATTGCCTATCTGTAGAACTGAATTTTTTACTACTTTTTTGGCTATCACTTTTATTGGGGTCACGACGATGAACATGATTGATTTAAACAGCGATCTTGGCGAAAGCTTTGGTCAATGGAAAATGGGCGACGATAACGCCATGCTGAGTATTGTCACCAGCGCCAATGTAGCATGTGGATTTCATGCTGGTGATCCTGCCGGGATACTTCAAACCTTAAAATCTGCCCACAAAAATCAGGTAGTGATCGGCGCTCATGTATCTTATCCCGATCTGGTCGGATTTGGTCGCCGTAATATGGATATCTCCAGTCATGAGCTGATCGCGGACGTTATTTACCAGATTGGCGCGTTAAAAGGTTTGGCTGCGGCGGCGGGAACCACTGTAAGTTATGTCAAACCGCACGGCGCACTGTATAACACCATTGCCCATGATGAATACCAAGCCCTTGCCGTTATTACGGCGATTCGAGAAGTGGATGACAATTTAGCGCTGGTTGGATTAGCCGGGTCAAAAATATTGGATTTGGCGAGGGAAAAAGGTTTGCGTACCGTTGCGGAAGCCTTTGCTGACAGAGCTTACACTCCACAAGGCACGCTAGTTTCCCGCCGGGAAAAAGGGTCTGTGCTTCATGACGCGAATATCGTTGCCCGGCGTATGTTGCAATTAGTGACCGAAGGGGGAGTTGAAGCCATTGATGGCAGTTTTACCCGTATTCAAGCGGACTCCATCTGTGTTCATGGTGACAGCCCAGACGCGGTAGAAATGGCACGTCAGGTGAAATTAACCCTGCAACAAGCCGGGATCACCGTGCGCTCCTTTATTTAAATGCCCAGGAGTACCTAGTGCGTTTTTTACCTGTTAATTTGGATGCTATTATTGTCGAGCTTCATGATCTGAATGAAACGCTGGCGCTATTTGATTCACTTAACGCCCGTCCCATTCTAGGCGTAGAAGAAATTATTCCAGCGGCCAAAACACTGTTGATTCGATTCCGCCCCAATGTGGTTTCGACAGCCAAACTTGCCAGAGAAATCAATGGCCGCAACCTGAATACACTGAATAGGACAACAGGGAAACTCGTTGAAATCCCGGTGTATTACAATGGTGATGATCTGGTCGAAGTGGCAGAAATTCTCGGCATCACCACACAGGAAGTTATCCAGCGACATACAGAAAGTGAATACACCGTTGCTTTTACCGGATTTGCCCCCGGATTCGCCTATTTAGTCGCAAATTCAGACTGTTTACATGTTCCTCGCCGGATGACGCCAAGAGCCGGCATCCCCGCAGGATCAGTTGGTCTGGCTGGAGAATTCAGTGGGATATACCCTCAAGCCAGTCCGGGAGGATGGCAAATCATCGGTACCACGCCAGAGCGCATGTGGGATCTCTCACGTTCTCCCTCTTCCCTATTGCAACCCGGTTTCCGGGTACGTTTCAGAGATCAAGGCAAAGGGACAACAATCACTAAACCCGTCCCCCCTATTACGCCTATAGAGGACGTTTTATCTTCGCAGGTTGATAAACACGCCTCACTGAAAATCCTAACCACTGGAATACAAACACTTTTTCAGGATTTAGGGCGTTCAGGACAGGCTAGTTTAGGGATTTCTGCCGCCGGTGCGCTGGATAAAACAGCGCTGAAAAGCGCCAACCGAATCGTCGGTAATCCTTCGGACAATGCATGTCTGGAAATTGTGCAAGGAGGGTTAAGCTTTATCTCTCACGGCAATGTCATCATCGCTGTCACAGGCGCTGACTGCCCGATCACTGTTCAAACAGCATCTGGCCGAAAGTTTCAGGTTGATGGCTATCAGCCTGTTGATCTGGGTGACGGTGATAAAGTGACGCTAGGAACGCCCAAAGCGGGAGTGCGTTCTTATTTAGCAGTGCGTGGCGGCTTTGCCAAACAACCTATTCTCTCCAGCCTCTCTTACGATACGCTGGCACACATTGGCCCCAGTCCAATCGCTATAGGCGATACTTTGGATATTCTGACTCTCACGCAGGGTTCCGCTGTATCAATGGATGAAAGCCCGGCTTTCAATATGCCTACCACTGACGATATCGTTACACTGGACATTATTCTAGGGCCGCGCACTGACTGGTTCACCGCAGAAGCGCTATCCCTGCTAAAAAGCCAGCTTTGGCAGGTTACACCACAATCTAACCGAGTCGGTATTCGTCTGTATAGCGACACACCATTATCGCGCCTTAACCATAAAGAGTTACCGAGTGAGGGAACGACCACCGGCGCAATTCAGGTTCCTGCCAGTGGTCAACCGGTTTTGTTCTTAGCAGATCACCCTTTGACCGGCGGCTACCCAGTCATTGGTTCCGTTGCCAGCTATCATCTCGATCTTGCGGGACAAATTCCTGTCAATGCCCGTATCCGCTTCAACCCAATCACTGAATTTCACGAAATAAAAGAGAGCGATTGCCGCTCATGAGTACCACAATGACCATGAATATTAAAAACCATCCCATGAGAAAAGTTTTGATTGCTAACCGCGGTGAAATCGCCGTCCGTATCATCCGAGCCTGCCGGGATTATGGTTTACAATCTATCGCTGTCTACGCTGATTCGGACATCAATGCACAACATGTACAACTGGCTGATGAGGCTTATAGTTTAGGTGGAAACAGCCCCGCTGATACCTATCTTAATATTCCCCTATTATTGGATATTGCGAAACGTTCAGGCGCCGATATGGTACACCCCGGATACGGATTTCTGGCTGAACGGGCAGAATTTGCCCGTGCTGTTATTAATGCAGGATTGATCTGGGTTGGTCCTGAACCAGAGACCATTGATATTCTGGGTGACAAAGTTAAAGCACGCAAAATTGCCCAACAGGTAGGCGCGCCACAGGTTTCAGGCACAGAAGAACCGGTGAAAAACGCAGAGGAAGCTCTGGTGTTCGCGGAACAATATGGCCTGCCAATTGCGATTAAAGCAGCGTATGGCGGTGGTGGACGAGGCATGAAAGTGGCGTGGCGGCTTGATGAAGTCACCGAACTCTACAATTCGGCTGTTCGTGAAGCAACAGCGGCCTTTGGGCGTGGAGAATGTTTCATTGAACAGTTTCTGGATAAACCTCGCCATATTGAAGCGCAAATTCTGGCTGATAAACATGGCAATGTGGTGGTACTTGGTACACGTGATTGTTCACTGCAACGGCGTAACCAAAAATTGGTGGAAGAAGCGCCGGCCCCATTTTTGACCGAACATCAGCGTCAGCGTATTCATCAAGCGGCACAAGATATTTGCACCGCCGCTTGTTATATCGGAGCCGGAACAGTGGAGTTTCTACTCAGTGCCGACGGCACGATCTCTTTTCTGGAAGTCAATACCCGCTTGCAGGTCGAACATCCGGTCACTGAAGAAACCACCGGGATCGACATTGTGGTAGAACAATTTCGGATTGCAGAAGGTAAACCTTTATCATTGACCTCAACACCGATCCCTTTAGGCCATTCTTTTGAGTTCCGTATTAACGCAGAGGATGCGGGTAAAGGATTTTTACCGACGCCCGGAACGGTGACGGTATTTTCTCCCCCTGCCGGCCCAGGCATAAGGTTGGATTCTGGTGTTGCAGCAGGTTCCACCATCCCTGACACCTTTGATTCTCTGATGGCTAAGCTGATTGTCACCGGAACAACCCGCCAACAAGCTATTGCCCGTGCGCAACGAGCATTAAAGGAGTTCAGCATTGAAGGTGTTGCATCAGTATTGCCTTTTCATCGAGCAGTAATGGAACATCCTGATTTTATTTCCGATGACACATTTAACGTCCACACACGTTGGATCGAAACTGACTTTATCAATGATATAAAAATATCTCCGCGTCAGGAAAACCATTACCCAGAAAAGGTAACGCGTACTTTTATTGAAATTAATGGCCGTCGGCATGAGCTAGGACTACCCGCCGAATTATTAAAAGGACTATCATTACTTGATTCTGGGCAAAATTCCATCACTGAGAGCAAAGGTAGTGAAGCTGAGGAGACAATAACAGCACCAATATCCGGCGTTTTACAATGCTGGTATGTGCAGGAAGGTGATGAAGTTAAACAAGGTGATGTCATTGCTGTCATGGAAGCAATGAAAATGGAAACGCAACTTACCACACATCGTTCTGGGAAAATCGTTATCTACGCAGAAGAAGGCGGTTATCAACAGGCAGGAAATGTACTGGCAAGTATTAACGACGATTAACGCCAAATTATCACAATTAATTGGCTGATTTAACACATAAATTCACATTGCCCAATACAACATCAAATTGTGCGGATAATTTCCGCACAACTTTAATGAAGAGGTTAAATTTAAAATGCAATCAATATCGTGAAAAAGAAGATAATTACCCCCTTTATGAATAGGAAAAAATAACTATTAAGGGCAGTTTTTTAATCATTTCGTTAAGATTGACAATAAGGAAAATAAGTCATCACACAATTTAACAACTGTTTATTTGTCGTACTCCGAAAATTATTAACAAAACTATTTTTTATCAGAAAGAAATATTTACCAAATATTTTCAATATCATGATTTTCAATTTAAAATTGAGATGCGATTAAAACCAATAATAAAAAAACATAAAACAAAATAAAGGATAAAAAATTGTAATTTATCAATAATTATAAATTGATAACAGCAATATATATTTATCTAGTTAATGAAAAACAGCATGATAATTTTCGATTATTTTTATATATATTTAAATAATAAGAAATCATTAACTCATTACAAATTAACGGTTATAAATAGTGTAGAGGTTTATTTTCTACACTTGACAACATCAATAAAAACACAAAACAAAAATACAACAAAAACAAATAGTTATGATTACATGTCATATCAATAAGATATAAATCAAACTCAATAAGAATAAATCAATAAAAATGTCATAGCCCATATACTACACATATTGATATTTTCAAGAAATATATTAAATTCAGACCATTATTTTATTCCAACCATAGAAATATTATTTCATCAAAATATAATGTTACTCATTTAATAATTTTCATATCCATATGATAATTATGCGCATATATGCATCTATCTGAATAGTATATAAACTTACTATTACAACAACATCATAATATTAAATAATTTAATTGTTTTACATTTCCTTTACAATTACCAACGCAATTTAAAACTATAATAAGTCCCATATATATCTTTACAAACATATTTTTATATAGATTAGCATCACAATTTCAACATTACTCAACAAAACAACAACTCAAATAATTGCAATTACCATTAAACAGAATACTATATTAATAGTGGAATAAGATTTTTATTTAAAATATTTCCCTAATGGTCCCAAAGAAGATCAAGATAAAAAGCAAATTCAGCACCATTGATTAAAAAGGAAAAATATTCGTTACTTTAAATTATAATAATAGTGACGGCTAAGTAACCAGGAGAATAATGTGATAACAAACGATTACGAGTTGATGACCGCGCCAAACAGCGCACCAGTGAAAATGTGGACTCATGGTGTACCGGTAGAAACGGAAGCGCGTGAGCAACTGTTGAATATAGCAAAAATGCCTTTCATATTCAGCCATTTAGCCGTTATGCCTGATGTACATCTTGGTAAAGGTTCAACCATCGGCAGTGTCATTCCAACTCGTGGGGCGATTATTCCAGCCGCGGTAGGCGTAGATATCGGCTGTGGCATGATGGCAGTACGTACCTCATTGAATGCCAAAGATTTACCGGACAGCCTATATGCTATCCGCCATGCTATTGAAATTGCCGTACCACATGGACGCACGGCAAACCATAGCGGTAAGGATAAAGGCGCCTGGCAGCAACCGCCAAAAACCGTCGATCACCATTGGAGCGTGTTGCAGACCGGATTTAAACGGCTAACCGATAAATATCCACAATTACTGAAAACCAATAACCATCAGCATTTAGGGACACTAGGCACCGGTAATCATTTCATTGAGCTGTGTCTGGATGAATCTGACCGGGTATGGGTAATGCTGCATAGTGGATCACGCGGTGTAGGAAATGCCATTGGCAATCTATTTATCACTCTCGCCCAACAGGACATGAAACAGCATATCGCTAACCTGCCTGACCGTAACCTGGCCTATTTTGAGGAAGGAAGCCGTCACTTTGCCGACTATATGGAAGCGGTCGGTTGGGCGCAAAACTTCGCCCGCCATAATCGCGAAGTCATGATGCAACATACATTGGCAGCACTGGCGACGGTAATAACAAAACCGTTCACTGCCATAATGGAAGCGGTAAATTGTCACCACAATTATGTGCAACAAGAGCAACACTTCGGCCAAAACGTGTTAGTCACACGTAAAGGCGCGGTCGCGGCACACCAAGGCGTCATGGGCATCATTCCTGGCTCAATGGGTGCGAAAAGCTTTATCGTACGTGGTCTGGGAAATGAACAGAGTTTTTGCTCATGCAGTCACGGCGCCGGCCGAGTATTAAGCCGCACAGCAGCGAAAAAACGCTTCACAATAGAGGATCAGAAGCGTGCCACGGCACACGTGGAATGCCGCAAGGACAGCGACGTCATCGATGAAATTCCGATGGCCTACAAAGACATTGAGGCCGTAATGGCCGCTCAGTCTTCACTAGTAGAAATCGTTCACACCCTGCGTCAAGTGGTTTGCGTAAAAGGATAATCAAGATGAAAGAAAAATTTGGTATCAGTGACATCATGAAGCAACACATATGCCAAAAACTGGCGCAACTTGAGACAGAGCTGCAAATACGAATACTCTACGCCTGTGAATCAGGTAGCCGCGGTTGGGGATTTGCCTCAACAAACAGTGATTACGATGTACGTTTTATTTATGTACATGCGCCATCATGGTACTTACGCGTCGATCCCTCTCGGGATGTCATTGAACTACCGATCAGCGACGAGCTGGATATCTGTGGTTGGGAACTGCGTAAAACTTTAGGGTTGCTGAAACGAGCCAACCCGACACTGATGGAGTGGGCAGACTCACCGGTAATCTACTACGAAGACGTGGAGTTTATGGCAGCGCTACGTGCCCTATTACCAGACTATTTTTCCAACAACAGAGCGCGATATCACTATCTGTCGATGGCAAAGAAAAACTTTCGTGGTTATCTGCAAGGCGAGAAAATTCGGTTGAAAAAATACCTTTATGTACTACGTCCATTGCTGGCGGTACGTTGGATCGAAGCTGGCAAAGGTGTGCCGCCGATGCGCTTCGACACCCTGCTAGCCGGAACTGTTACAGACGCGGCGCTGATGCGAGAGATACAGACTCTACTTGCCATCAAGCGTAACGCTGACGAAACGGAGTATGGTCCACGTTTTAAACGCATTCATAACTTTATCTGCCGCGAGTTAGATGATTCAGTTACCCGCTGCGAACTCAAAGACAAAAAACATCTCCCAGATACCGAATTGGATCTACTTCTGATGCACACAGTACTTCACAATAATCATAAAGAGGAAGGAGAATACCTGTTAAAAAACGGATAAAAATCATACATATATGACATTTCAGCGATAAAGTTGGGTGTTCACAAAAAGTCAGAAAGCAGGGTTCTCCACCCTGCTCCAGAAATAAACAGATCAATTCTCTATTTTAGGCTGGAAAATTTATGTAGAAAAAATAGTTATATAATCATTAACCTAAAATAATATGAGGCACAAATCGTGATGTATCCTTCGTGATCCTGCCAATATCTTCCCTGACCGATAGACCAGCGGGCGTGTCATTAACGAGCCAACTACCGATAAGAACATGGCTATCACCAAACTTTGGCAATGGGGTGTATTGCTGCACAATGTAACCCTCTTCACCGTAAGGACCATCTACCTCTTCAACCACTTCTCCATCTTTATGAACACTAATATTCGCTCCCTCACGGCTGAATATCGGCTTCATAACGTAGTGAGTTAGACGCCTGGCTTGCGGATCATCGGCAAAATAAGCCTCAAGCAGATTTGGGTGTCCTGGAAACATCTCCCAAAGCAATGGCAAAATTGACTTATTCGAGGTGATGCATTTCCACATTGGCTCAAACCAGTTAACACCCGCCGTAACCAAGTGTTGAGCGTATTCCTCACGAAACATGAACTCCCACGGGTACAACTTGAATATAGAATCAATAATCTTGTTATTACTATCCGTAAACTTACCACACTCGCTGAGTCCAATATCTTCAATATAGACAAACTCGGTATGAATACCGGCATCTTTGGCGCAATCCGCCAGGTAATCAACCGAACCTTTGTCTTCTTCGGCACCCTTACAGCAGGCAAAATGAAGTGTGTTGAATGGCAAAAAAGGTCTCAATTCACAGAAGCGATTAACAAGCAACTCCTGTAGTAAGTTGAACTGATCAGCGGCATGAGGCAATTCACCACGGTTAACTTTATCTTCCAGCCACAACCAACTAAAAAAACCATGTTCATAAATAGAGGTCGGCGTATCTGAATTAATTTCCAATAACTTCGCCGGATTTTTACCATCATAAGCAAAATCAAGACGACTATAGAGACTTGGATCTCTGCGCTTCCAGGATGCGCGAACCAGTGACCACATTGCTTCTGGAATTTGGAATCTAGCCATCAACTCATCACTGTTGACCACTTGCTCCACTGCTTGCAGGCTCAACCGGTGGATTTCCGCTGTCGGAACTTCAATATGTTCTTCAATCTGCTTGAGTGTAAACTGATAGTAACGGTCTTCCGTCCAGTACGGTTCATTATCGATTGTATGGAAACCAAACCCAAATTCTTTTGCCCGCGCTTTCCAATCATGACGAGGCGTAGTTGGGATCTGAATCATGACGTTAACCCTTTGATAATGCTTATTTGAATCTTGGAAAAAATCATCGCACAAACGCTTAATTCAACAATCATGCCTCGATGCAAGACACTGATAACAAAAAGCCTGCGAATAAAATGTCAGCGCCGGTTAACCACCCCAACTGTATTTAGCGGAAGATGTTGAACCAAAACCACCAGAAGACTTGGTAGTGACGATTGGCTTACTATCATAACCCGAATAACGGGAATCGCCGCTTTTAAACCTCTGTTCCTTTTCACGTATCAAGCGTTCTCGATACATTCTCTCCCTGTGTTTACGGTCTGAATAATCACCGATTTCATCAACGATCCCAGATGTAATATAAGCAGCTGATCGGGGGTTCAGTACAGGATTTATACCTGTAACTACATTTCCAGAATTTGCATACAAAGCGCCATGTGTATTTGTTCCAACCTGAGAAACTTCTTCCTCAATTGGCAAGCGAACTGTTTCCAGCGGCTGCAAATAACGTCGGTTCATCTCGTACTGGATATTGCTAATATCAGAATAGGCGCCAATGACCTTGCCATCAGCAAAAAAAAGCTTACCGTACAAGTCGCTATAACCTGATGTTGAAGTAAATAGCGGCTGGTAAAACACGTTGCGATACTTTTCAGCCATATCATATCGGCTAAACTGTTCCGGCTTCACCTCCGCCATCATAAAGGCGGCCATCTTCGGTCGATAACCTACAGCCCCCGGCATTGCTTCACACTCACCATACTCAAGCTCACACATGGCTTTCTTACGAAATTTCTGCGACGTACGTTCCGCTTCACGTAATGCCGCTTGATATGTGGTTTCACACTGAGCCGCGATCGTATTCTTTGGATTATTCTGACAAGACGCCAGATCCTTATAGACATTGATTGACAGTTCATCCGCCGATTGACCGCAACCCACGAGTGAACCCATACTGAGCACCAATGACGTGAATGAGAACCCACGCCAATATTTACGTTTACTCTCAATGTTGATGGCAGTGCTGCGCATTCTGCGCTTTTTGTTCCCGTTCGTCATACGATCCCCAAATCAGTAAGTCATGCAGGCTGCGTTTAAAAGACCAACAGAAACTGACACCGACGCCAGCACAACCGCAGCAGGGACCTCATTATTCTCGATGCGAGATACAATCTTTGGCATCATAAATATGCGAACCATGAAGAAGCCAACAATCTGAGCCAACAGCGCGACAACACTCCACATAACGAAATCAATAACCCCCACAGAGTTGCTTGCCGCACTTGCAATGGCGATGCTGTAACCAACCAGCGCGCCGCCAAGCGATATCGCAGCGGCGCTATTCTTCTCTTGCTTGATAAGTTTCCACTCATCATGCGGAGTAATTATTGTGTAGATGAATTTGAAAACGATGAAAAAAACCAGCGCCAACCCAAAACACAAGCCAAAATTGCCTACACCATGCATAAATTGCGTGAAAGCCTGTTCTTCATTTTCCAATGTGATCATTTATGCCACCACTTTAAAATCAGTTTGGTTAAGTTGAATACCGGTGCTCAGTACCATCAATCTATCCAGGTTACTCCCTACCACTTTTTCTTCTCCCACAACTTGAAGCTCTTCTGTTCTGTTATGAGCAACCTGACGCGAATACACCATCACAAACTGATCAGTTTCAGTTATACGCCCCTCTTTAGTGTAAGTTTTCTCGGTAACAGCCACTGGCTTAACATTGTCCCACAACTGAGAGAACTGAGTGCCGTCGAGATCATATTCCCCATTTGGCGTGACGATACCGTTTTTAATGAGAGCATCCCATTGAACTTGCGAATCTATCGGTTTAGTTTCGTAAAAATACCACAGACTCACTTCCTTCACGCCGTCATCCCCCTCCCCTTCTTGAAGCACTTGAAGGTAACCTTCATCATCCGTGTAATAACGAACCAAACGCACGTTATCATCTAAGTCGACAACACCAACGGAACATATAAACTGAGTTGAAGCCGCATTTTCGATCGTGAGGTCAGATTCAATCAGTTTTAGCATCAACGGGTCTATCTCAAATACACCACCGATACGCAAACCTAATACTTCCGGCACCTTTGGAACAACGGGCGCAACCGTCTTGCCCCCGAATGCGCTCTTAAACGCATCTGCGATTTTGGAAAGCATAGAAATATCTCTTGATAAGAAGATCCCACTTTAAAAAGCAGGATCTTGATTTAACAACTTGGGGTTTACTTGCCAAGGATACGAGCAAGTTCATCTTCCGCGGACATAGCGCTTGAAGTTATGCCTGCCTCTTTAAGCTTTTTATCCAGATCGCTAGAAGTCATACTATCGTGAAGCTCTTGCTGAGCTTCGAACTGAGCCGCTTTCTCAGCCTGACGTGACTTGATGCGCTCAAGGGAATCAAGGGCGGTAGATGTTTTTGAAGAAGCGCCAACGACAGAGTTATGAGTCGCAGCCTGGGCTTTCTGCACCTGTTCAGTTGCTTTAACCAAATCAACTTGATTCTCAAGCTGAGACACTTTCTTTTTCGCTTCTTGCACATTGTGTCGGTGCGTCGCTTCAGTCTTCTGGAACGATTCAAACAACGCTTGCTCTCTTTCCAGTTCATCACGCAGGGTCGCAACTTTCTGAGCACACTCCAGAGCAAGCCCATTGTCGCCTTTACCCGCGGCAGAGCGAGCATAACCCTCGTACTCGGTGATACTGTTTTTGATATCCGAGACCTTTTTCTCCGCCATTTTTCGTTTAGCAATCATGCTAACCAGGCTTTCATCCGCACGGCGGATTTCTGCTTTTACTTCTCGGATTTCCTGATCAAGAATCGTCAGTGCGTTGCCATCAGCGACAGATTCTGCCGCATTATTTACCGTTCCTTTAATTGCCTTAAAAAGCTTTTTCCATACATTCATTGATATTTCCCCTACACTGTTATTTTAGGAACTCAGAATACGCATCAAGAAGTTCAGTGATGTTGGTAAACAGCATTGAGACTTCGATGACAACGCTTTCTTGTTTTGATTCTGATGACAATGAACCAAAAGCGGTATAGTAAGATTGACCATCGACTTTAGTTATTCCAACGGAAGTCAAAGGCATCATTTTGTGCGTTTCTAAAATAAACTGATTTAAAGAAGCGGGATCTAAAACATTCTCTTCCGAAAACAGTAATGCTTCCACTGTAATTTGCCTGCCGCAAATCGCCAGATGTGCTTTAATTCCGTCTTCGTTAGTAATTGCAAGACATTCACCTATTTGCTCTACAGTCCAGTCGTTACCAGATTCATTAAGAGCTTTAATCACTTGATTTAATTCCAAACTATCTACTCCACTGGTTTGTTTTATCATTAAAATCAGCATATTAAGTTTAAATTATCATCAGATTATACATTTTTCAATAAGTATTACGTTAAAATAGCCCAGTATTAAACCTAAGATATTCATAAGCATGGTAAATACTAAAAACGCATAAAACCTTAAATACAGCATTACTGAACATTATTAAAACCTTATACCCTTCGCTAAGTGGCCTTGTGCTATCTCAAGACCTCCCGCACAAAACACCATGAGAGTATTCGCATGAAAAAACTTATCCTGATGGATGATTAAAATCACGCTTAACTAAGGTTGCTTTATAGCTTTGGCGTATCACCGTAAATAAAACAGAAAATTGCAGGCTAAAATAAAAACTTCCAGTAAAACCAATCGATATTGATAAAAGAATCCCTTTTGGTTATCAACTCATTTAACCTTCTAATATCGAAACTAAAATTTTCTTCAAACTCCCATTTATCTCCGACATAAAAAAGCTTTTCTACTTAGCGCTTCTTACATTCAACAGAGATTAACCTTATGCATTAACTATCAGATTTAACCTTTATTTACCGTCATAATCTTTTCATCACCATTTAAACTATCTGTTTTCACTTCATTTGAAAACTAAGAGAGCTGCTTTATTCAATAAACAGAAAAGCGATGATTATAGATATTAAAAGGGTGATAAAACATTTATATTTTTACTATTTTACATTGAGATATCTTTTAACGACAAATAGTTAGGTTCACGGACAGTAAAAGCTTGTCGGAAAAACTTTACCTACAATCTGCGGCTCCCTTCATCTTTAAGGGAGCCAGCTTTAATCATTCTTTAATATGAACAGATTTACCATTAAAGGTAACAACCTGCCCGGCTATCGCTTTATAACGTTTACGGGTTTCTATCTGACTATTAACTTCAACCAAACCTTCCGCAATAACCGCTTTAGCGCTAGCGCCGCTTTCACTCCACCCTTGAAACTTCAACAGATCACACAACGCCACATAAGGGTGGCCTTCTAAATAAAAAATTTCCATCAACAACCTTCAATTGTTTCCACATCATGGTATTCCTCGCAGGCTTGCAAGGTATTCTGAATAAGTGTCGCGACTGTCATCGGGCCAACCCCTCCTGGAACCGGAGAGATCCAACTTGCCCGCTCTGATGCAGTTTCAAAATCAACATCACCAATCACTTTGCCATCGTCCAGTCGGTTAATGCCTACATCAATAACAATAGCGCCGGGTTTAATCCACTCACCGGGGATAAAGTTTGGTTTACCAACCGCCACAATGAGTAAATCCGCATGTTCCACATGATGACGTAAATCTTTAGTAAAGCGATGAGTCACCGTAGTGGTACAACCAGCTAATAACAACTCCAGGCTCATTGGACGACCAACAATATTTGAAGCGCCGATAACGACAGCATTCAACCCATAAGTGTTAATTCCACAACGCTCAAGCAACGTTGCGATACCGCGCGGCGTACAGGGACGCAACTTTGGCGCGCGTTGACACAAACGGCCAATATTATAGGGATGGAAGCCATCAACATCCTTATCAGGCTGGATACGTTCCAGAACTTTGACATTATCAATACCGGCAGGTAAAGGGAGCTGAACCAAAATTCCATCAATTTCTGAATCATTATTAAGCTGATCGATAAGATTCAACAACTCTGCTTCGCTGGTGGTATCTGGCAGGTCATAGGAACGGGAAACAAACCCGACTTCCTCACAGGCACGGCGTTTACTTGCGACATAAATCTGAGAAGCAGGATTTTCGCCGACTAAAACAACGGCAAGACCAGGAGCGCGTCTTCCCGCAGCAACACGTTGTTGAACACGCACTGCGACTTCACTTCTGATTGTCTGCGCAATCGTTTTCCCGTCAATAATTTTTGCTGGCATGTACGAATAAATCCATAAATCAAACATTGGGATACTGCCTATTTTGTCAGAACATGAACGTGCTGTCAGTTTTATTGATAATCAGAAAATAGCCAGATGAAGACTTATAAGCAGAAAAGCCATTGACTCAATGGGTTGTCACCGTATAATCTCTTCCCGCATCAAAGCATTACTGATGCAGCTCATCTCTCAAGATGCGCCCTTAGCTCAGCTGGATAGAGCAACGGCCTTCTAAGCCGTAGGTCACAGGTTCGAATCCTGTAGGGCGTGCCATATCAACCTCTCTCATCGTCTAGTAAAGCTCATAAAACCCCAGTAAACACAAAAAGTTAAGCTCTCCTTGTTCTCCAGAAGTCTGGTAAGGTTCTCTGAAATCTACATTGTGGGGGTATATTTGGGGGTACGTTCAGGTTCAATGAAGTGAGATACCCCCTGATGAAGCTAATATTATAGGATGTGCGGAATTCAACCCTGTTCACTTTTTTTGGTTTGAGGTGAACGGTTGGATGAAGAGTAGTGATGAGCCTATTTTCAAGTCATCATCATTTAACAAAATGAATTTAAATAAAAATATTTAAAGGTGAATAGGTGAACAGTTTTACTCCTAATTCTTTAATAGGGTGAGGTAAGCGAAAAAGTTTTCTCTGGCAGGTGTTTTTCAGCTCTCCGATTTACCGAGTTAATTTATTAGCCCGGTAAATCGAGAAGACAAGCGCAGCGCATCAGTTTCTCGCCTTAAGCAAACCAAAATTAGTCTGCCATATCAAGTTGCTATGAGCAAAATATAGGACAGTATTGCCTATCAGTGTTGGAAGCAGTCCAAAATGCCCCAGAGATAACGACTAAACTTGTCGCGATTCAAAATGATGAGAACACCTTTACTCGTTATAATACTGGGATGATTATGGGCCGATGGCCATTCAAAAACGCATTAAAAGTGGAGTTTCACAATGACAAGTACCCAACAACGCGCCGAACTACAGCGTCAAATCTGGCAAATCGCCAACGATGTGAGAGGTTCAGTTGATGGCTGGGATTTCAAACAGTATGTACTAGGTACGCTGTTTTATCGCTTTATAAGTGAAAACTTTGCAAACTACATTGAAGGCGGTGATGAGAGTATCAACTATGCTGAGCTTTCAGATGATATTATCACTGACGATATTAAAGATGATGCTATTAAAACCAAAGGCTATTTTATTTACCCAAGCCAGCTGTTTGCTAATATTGCCGCAAGTGCTAATGAAAATGACAATTTAAACAAAGATTTAAATTCCATTTTCGTCGCTATTGAAAGATCAGCCAACGGCTACCCATCTGAAGCCGAGATTAAGGGTCTTTTTGCCGATTTTGACACCACCAGTAACCGTTTAGGTAATACAGTTAAAGATAAAAACACCCGCTTAGCCGCAGTCTTGAAAGGCGTGGCAGGGCTTCAATTTGGTCAGTTTGAAAATAACAAGATTGATCTATTTGGTGATGCTTATGAGTTTTTAATCTCTAACTACGCTGCTAATGCAGGTAAATCAGGCGGTGAATTTTTTACACCACAACACGTTTCCAAGCTAATCGCTCAGCTCGCTATGCATGGGCAAACCAGCGTGAATAAAATCTATGATCCCGCCGCAGGTTCTGGCTCACTGCTATTACAAGCCAAAAAACACTTCGATGCCCACATTATTGAAGACGGTTTCTTTGGTCAGGAGATTAACCATACCACCTATAACCTTGCGCGTATGAATATGTTTTTACACAACATTAACTACGACAAGTTTAATATTATGTTGGGCAACACCTTAACCGAACCACATTTCGGTGATGACAAGCCGTTCGATGCCATCGTCTCTAATCCACCGTATTCGGTGAAATGGATTGGCAGTGATGATCCAACACTGATCAACGATGACCGCTTTGCTCCCGCTGGCGTATTAGCGCCGAAGTCCAAAGCCGATTTTGCCTTTGTACTGCACGCATTGAGTTACTTATCCAGCAAAGGCCGCGCGGCAATTGTTTGCTTCCCGGGTATTTTTTACCGTGGTGGAGCTGAGCAAAAGATCCGCAAGTATCTGGTAGATAACAACTATGTTGAAACCGTGATCTCATTAGCGCCTAACCTATTTTTTGGCACGACCATTGCTGTAAATATTCTGGTGCTGTCTAAACACAAAACCGACACCACTACTCAGTTTATTGATGCAAGCACTCTGTTTAAAAAAGAAACCAATAACAACATACTTACCGACAATCATATCGAACAAATTATGCAGGTGTTTGATAGCAAAGCTGATATTGAACATTTGGCAAAATCAGTCAGTTTTGAAGCCATCGCCGCTAACGATTACAACCTGTCGGTGAGTAGTTATGTAGAAGCCAAAAACAATCGTGAAGAGATTGATATTACAAAACTCAATGCCGAACTAAAGACTACCGTTAAAAAAATCGACCAGCTGCGGGCAGATATTGATGCCATTGTTGCTGAGATTGAAGGAACGGAGAATAAGGCATGAGCAATATGAGTTTTATGGAAAAACTGCTTGATGGCGTTGAGGTGGAATGGAAGTCTTTGGGGGAAGTTGGAGAGTTTATACGTGGCAATGGAATGCAAAAAAAGGATTTCATTGAAACGGGATTCCCTGCTATTCATTATGGACAAATCTATACCAGATACGGCCTATCAGCCGACAAAACTTTTACTTATATTTCTGAAGATTTAGCTAATAAGTTGAGGAAAGCTAACAAGAATGATCTTTTGCTTGCGACAACTTCAGAAAATGATGAAGATGTTGTGAAACCGCTGGCATGGCTGGGTGGTGAGGCTGTTATTTCTGGCGATATGATGTTGTTCAGGCATGACCAAGACGTTAAGTATCTAGCCTATTATTTTCAAACAGAAGCATTTCAAACGCAGAAAAGAAAGTATATTAACGGAGCAAAGGTTCGTAGGGTCTCAAAGGACGATCTAGCTAAAATTGTTGTTCCTATTCCTAAAAAGCTCGATATCCAAACTGAAATCGTCCGCATTTTGGATGCATTTACCGAGCTTACCGCTAAGCTTACCGCTGAGCTTACCGCCCGCAAAAAACAGTACAACTACTATCGCGACCAGTTGTTAAGTTTTGAAGAAGGTGAGGTGGAGTGGAAGACTTTGGGGGAAATTGGTGAGGTTCGCATGTGCAAACGAATTTTAAAAAACCAAACCCTCGAAACAGGCGATATTCCATTTTATAAAATTGGAACATTTGGCAAAGAGCCTAATGCTTTTATTACACGAGAATTATTTGATGAATATAAAGCAAAATATAGCTACCCAAAAGCTGGAGAGGTTCTAATTTCTGCAAGTGGTACGATCGGAAGATCAGTCATATTTGATGGAAAAGATGCCTATTTTCAGGATAGTAATATCGTATGGATTGAAAATGATGAAAGTCAGGTATTAAATAAATATTTGTTTTATTTTTATCAAATTGCCAACTGGAATATTTCCGATGGTGGAGTAATCAAGCGTTTATATAATGATAATATCAAAAAAACAACGATCCCTGTTCCGTATCCGAGAGATTCTGAAAAATCACTTGCCGAACAAGAACGCATCGTCTCTATCCTAGACAAATTCGACGATTTAACCAGCTCCATCAGTGAAGGTCTACCGCGAGAAATTGAACTACGTCAAAAGCAATACGAATATTATCGCGATCTGCTATTGAGTTTCCCCAAACCAGAGGTAGAGGCATGATATGAGTAAAACGCTAACGGAAATAGCACAGCAATTAAAAGAGGCCAATAAGAAAGTACAACTGATCTATGCCTTTAATGGTACGGGTAAAACCCGGCTTTCGCGGGAATTTAAACAGCTTGTTGCTCCTAAAAATGATAATGATGAAAGTGGCAACAATGAAGAACTATCATTGACGCGTACTAATTTTTTGTATTACAACGCCTTTACCGAGGACTTGTTTTACTGGGATAACGACTTATCTGAGAATACCGAACCTAAACTCAAAATCCAGCCGAATTCATTTACAAATTGGGTGCTGAAAGATCAGGGGCAAGACCGAAATATCATTGCTAACTTTCAACACTATACGGATGAAAAATTAACTCCACATTTTAGCGAAAATAGTTCGGAGGTCACATTTTCTTTCGAACGCGGCAATGAAGCACCAACTGAAAATGTAAAAATATCAAAAGGTGAAGAAAGCAACTTTATCTGGAGCATATTTTATACACTGATTGAGCAAGTCATCAGCGTGCTGAATGTTGCTGAACCCGGTGAGCGAGAAACAGATCAGTTTAATCAATTGCAATACGTTTTTATTGATGATCCTGTGAGTTCGTTAGATGAAAACCATTTGATTGAGTTGGCAGTACATCTTGCTCAACTTATTAAATCTAACGAGTCTACCGTTAAATTCATCATCACGACGCATAACCCTCTTTTCTATAACGTGCTACACAATGAGCTAAACAGTGATGATAAAAGCTATAAAAAGAAATGGTTTGAGAAATACAGGCTGGCAAAGCATGAAGATGGCACATATCAGTTAGCAATCCAACCGAATGATTCACCATTCTCATATCATCTTTATCTGAAGTCAGAACTTGAAAAAGCCATCGAAAGCGGTCAAGTAAGCAAGTATCACTTCAACTTTTTAAGAAATATATTAGAAAAAACCTCTACTTTTCTTGGCTATAAAAAGTGGGGTGATTTATTGCCAAAAACCGATGATGGCAGACCTAACCCTTATGAAGCCAGGATTATTAATATCTCTAGTCATTCAAAACATGCAGGTGAAGAGGTCGCTGAGCTTACGGAAGATGACAAGCGTGTTTTGCGCTATCTGGTTAATGAAATTAACACTATGTACCGCTTCCAACAGGCAGAAAATTAGAGTGAATCGAATTTATAGGTGAAGTATGAACGAATACAAAACTATTGCTGAATCAAATAACTTTATCGTACTGGATAAATACACCAAGGAATTGCAGCTAAATGAAACCTACCAAAGCGAAGGTGATTTAGAACGGGAATTGATCGACGATTTAGTCAACCAAGGCTATGAATATGTCACTGGCTTAAACACACCCCAAAACATGCTGGCTAATGTGCGTGAGCAATTGCAGATACTGAATAATGTTAATTTTTCAGAAAGTGAGTGGCAACGCTTTGTTGAGCAATATTTAGATAAGCCCAGCGATAACAGCATAGACAAAACTCGTAAGATTCATAACGATTATATCTACGACTTTGTTTTTGATGATGGGCATATTGAGAACATCTATCTAGTCGATAAGAAAAATATTACCCGTAATAAAGTACAAATCATTAAGCAATTCAAGCAAACAGGGGCGCAAGCGAATCGATACGATGTAACCATTTTGGTTAATGGCCTGCCATTGGTACAAGTTGAGCTTAAAAAGCGCGGAGTTGCTATCCGTGAAGCCTTTAACCAAGTGCATCGTTATAGTAAAGAAAGCTTTAATACAGAAAACTCACTGTTTAAATACTTACAGCTTTTTGTGATTTCAAACGGTACAGACACGCGCTATTTTGCCAATACTACCAAGCGTGATAAAAACAGTTTTGATTTCACCATGAATTGGGCCAAATCTGATAATACGCTGATTAAAGACCTAAAAGATTTCACAGCTACATTTTTTCAGAAAAATACCTTGCTAAATGTGTTAATTCATTATTCTGTATTTGATGTTAGCAATACTTTATTAGTGATGCGCCCCTATCAAATAGCGGCTACTGAACGTATTTTGTGGAAAATTAAAAGTGCGTATCAGGCTAAAAATTGGAGTAATACTGAAAGTGGAGGCTACATTTGGCATACCACGGGGTCAGGCAAAACCCTAACTAGTTTTAAAGCGGCGCGTTTGGCTACTGAGTTGGATTTTATCGATAAAGTGTTTTTTGTGGTCGATCGTAAAGATCTGGATTACCAAACCATGAAAGAATATCAACGTTTTTCGCCTGACAGTGTTAATGGTTCGGAGAGTACCGCAGGGCTAAAACGGAATATTGAAAAAGATGACAATAAAATTATTGTTACTACCATTCAAAAACTTAATAATTTAATAAAAAGTGAAAGCGATTTACTAATATACAATAAGCAAGTAGTGTTTATTTTTGACGAAGCACACCGCAGCCAGTTTGGTGAAGCACAAAAAAACCTAAAGAAGAAATTTAAAAAGTATTATCAATTTGGTTTTACGGGCACGCCAATTTTCCCGCAAAATGCTTTAGGAGCAGATACCACCAGTAGTGTATTTGGCCGAGAATTACATTCGTATGTGATTACCGATGCCATTCGTGATGAAAAAGTATTGAAGTTTAAAGTTGATTATAACGATGTAAGACCACAGTTTAAGTCCATTGAAACCGAACAAGACGAGAAAAAGTTAACAGCGGCAGAAAACAAGCAAGCTTTTTTACATCCTGTTCGTATTCGTGCAATTTCCCAGTATATTTTAAATAACTTCAGGCAAAAAACACATCGTCTCCAAGCCAGCGGCAAGGGGTTTAATGCCATGTTTGCTGTCAGTAGCGTGGATGCCGCCAAAGCTTATTATGAAGCGTTCAAGCATTTACAAAAAGAGACTGAAGAAAATAAAGCAAATAAAAAACCGCTTAATGTCGCCACTATCTTCTCTTTCGCCGCTAATGAAGAGCAAGATGCTATTGGTGAGCTTATTGATGAAAGTTTTGAGCTCACCGCAATGGACAGCAGTGCCAAAGAATTTTTAAGCGCGGCCATTGATGATTATAATGCAGCGTTCAAAATGAATTTTGGTGTAGATAGTAAAGGTTTCCAAAACTACTATAAAGACCTTGCTCTACGGGTGAAAAATCAAGAAGTAGATTTACTGATTGTTGTTGGCATGTTCTTAACAGGATTTGATGCGCCGACATTGAATACTTTATTTGTCGATAAAAATCTGCGTTACCACGGCCTAATGCAAGCTTTTTCACGCACTAACCGTATTTATGACGCCACGAAGACCTTTGGCAATATCGTCACCTTCCGTGATTTAGAACAAGCCACAGTTGACGCTATCACTTTGTTTGGTGATAAAAACACCAAAAACGTGGTGCTGGAAAAAAGCTATAAAGAATACATGGAAGGCTTTACTGATTTAGTCACCGGCGAAGCACGTCGCGGATTTTTAGAGGTAGTGACAGAGCTACAAAGACGCTTTCCTAATCCTGATGATATTGTTAAAGAGCAAGATAAAAAGGATTTTGCCAAACTATTTGGTGAATATTTGCGTGCGGAGAATGTACTGCAAAACTATGATGAATTTGCAGGATTAAAGGCTCTACAACATGTAGATATTAGTAATCCGGAGGCTGTTGAGGCATTTAAGGCTAAATACTACCTGAGTGATGAAGATATCGCCACGATGCAAGCGATTGAGATGCCAACTGAGCGTACTATTCAAGATTACCGCTCTACCTATAATGATACGCGTGATTGGTTACGCCGTGAAAAGTCGTCTAACGAGAAAGATAAATCTACTATTGACTGGGATGATATCGTCTTTGAAGTGGACTTGCTCAAATCGCAGGAAATTAATTTAGATTACATTCTTGAGTTGATTTTTGAAAACAATAAAAAGAATAAAAATAAGGCAGAGTTAATTGATGAAGTTCGCCGTTTAATTCGTTCCAGCCTTGGCAATCGAGCAAAAGAAAGTTTAATTGTTGATTTCATTAATCAAACTAACTTAGACGAAATTATCGACAAGGCCAGTATTATTGATGAATTTTTCAAATTTGCTCAAGCTGAACAAAAACGTGAAGCAGAAGAGTTAATTAGCTCGGAGAAATTAAATGAAGACGCGGCTAAACGCTATATTACAGCATCATTAAAACGAGAATATGCAAGTGAAAACGGCACAGAACTCAATTCCACTCTACCTAAGTTAAGTCCACTTAACCCGGAATACAGAACGAAAAAACAGGCTGTTTTCCAGAAAATTGCTGCATTTGTTGAGAAGTTTAAGGGAGTAGGTGGGCAAATATAGGTGTGAGCTAATATACAGAATTATTTACAGGGTCCAGTCGATCTACTACTCGCTATTATAAGCCACTTACCAACCATCTAAACACCTTGACGTTTAGATGGTTAATACGCTATTTTTCCCTCTTCATCTGTATCATTATCTCACCTTTCCTCGGCTCACAAATTGATGAGTCTCAATCCCATCTCTTGCAAGGATTACCCACCGGGTGGCGAAATAAAACTCCCGTAGCCTGAAAGGGAGAGCAAGATTGCAGTACATTTGCGCACCTTTGGAAGCAAATATCGTCAGTAGAACAATCTTAAAAAGTTCGGCGATGAAGGTTTATTAAACTAAAAATTACCCCAGAAGGATGTTTTGATATTACCACTAGGGTGCATTGAATATTAAGTCATGCACTTACTTTGTATATCAGCATCAGATCGTAATTTCATTTGTCTTTTACCTAATGGAATTGAGCTACGTCTTGATCTCATTTCACTTTATACGTGCGGGGTGGCTTTCACTCATACAGCTTACACCTCTAACTATCTCTGGTTGAAATATTCAGTGGATGGTTTCTCTACACCCAAACAATTAACTTATTGCAGCTACCTGACATTTAGCCTTGCAGCGTTTTACTGTGCCTGTTGGCATTTTAACGCTCGCACTACCTTTGCTAACCGTTCGCAGAACTTAAAGCGTCACATTTGTAGGTTTACCGCTGAAAGTGACGCGGCAGCAAAAGGACAACATGGCTCTTACAGGCTCACGACTACATCAAGCGGATATAATTGCTGTATTACGTAAACGTGGAACAACCTTAGCGGCTGTTTCTCGTGAAGCGGGAGTCAGTTCATCTACTTATTAGCCAATACGCTCAGTCGGCCTTGGCTTAAAGGTGAATGGATTATTGCTAACTATCTCGAAATTCATCCCTCTGGAATTTGGCCTAGTTGGTATTTTGATATGTACGGTCAGCTTATTGAACGGACAGTTTTAAAATATTACACCTAATAGTTTAATATCAACAAAACAATACAAGAATCAAAATTAAATTATTAGCTATTTATTTTACGATCATGGTTATATGTTTTTTATCATTTCTCTTTTTCTTTTCTTGCTTCATATTTATATATCATGTGAGAGAATATAATTCATGGTATAACTTCATATTAAATAATGATAATTTGAATTATTAGCATTATTTTTTATTTCATTTTAAATATGAGCATGTAATCTAGTGATAATAAATGGGAAGTTCCGAGTTTAATCTTATTAGGTAGGGACAGATAGGTGTGTTTTTATATAAAGTGCGATATAAATCCTTATGATTAGATTGCGTTAGATACAGAAAAATATTAAAACACAGGGTTATGATTGTTAGTAACTGGAGTGTTTGATGAATACAAATGGAGTGATGTCATATCCATCTCCTTTTTTGAAGGCAAGGGTTCGCTGTTTGGATGTAGAACCTTGGATTTTAGGAATGTGTGTTGGATATGAAAGCGGAAAATGGAGAGATACCCAACTTGCTGAACATGCAATGGAGTGGTTACCTGAATTCGCTTTAAAATATAATGAATTAATAAGCTTAGGGCATAACAATTCAGTTAAATTAACCAGAAAAGCGGCAAGGTCAATTTATAAAACAGAAAAATTTGAAAAACGGGGAGAATTTGGAGAATTATTTTTGCATATTATATTAAGGCAAGAATATAAAACTATACCTGCAATATGCAAAATTCATTATAAAGACTCCAGAAATGATACAGTAAAAGGTTTTGATTGTGTTCATGTAGTTGCCACAAATGATTCTCTTGAGTTATGGATAGGAGAGGTTAAGTTTTATAATGATATTGATCGAGCAATTAGGGATGTTATAAAAGAACTTAAAATACATACTGAAAATGATTATCTTCGTGATGAGTTCACGGCTATTACTAATAAAATTGATGATTCTTGGCCGTATTCTGAAAGGCTAAAACTCTTGTTAAATGAAAATGTATCTCTTGATGAAATTTTTGATAACGTTTGTATCCCTGTATTTCTTACCTACGATAGTAATGTTATAGCATCGCATGAAAAAGTTAATGATGACTTTAAATTGGCATTTCAAAAAGAAATACAGAATAATTGGGATAAATTTAAATTAAAAGAGTTGCCAGATAAAATCAAGATTAATTTAATATTAATGCCTTTATTGTCTAAACGAACATTGCAAGAAAAATTACATGAGGAACTGCAAAGATGGAATTAATTGAACTTGAGAAAGTGTTAAAAAATAAAAATTCAATATCGAATAATTCATTTTTGATAGCTAAGTCTCTTGTCAATGCGTATAACAATGCAGATGATGATTCATTATCTTTTGTTCAGACTTTAATTATTCGAGCTTTAGATTGTTATGAGCATTTTGGTTCTTCAAAAGAAATAATTGACTCACTTATTAGAGCAGTTGGTCTTTTTCCATATTTAAAAGAACATGAGTTAAATTTAAAAGACTTTATAGCGCGTGAAGCTCACAAAATTGATATAGGTAGAAAACAGGTATATTTCCATGCACCACAAGCAGAAGTTTATTATAAAATTAAAAGTGGGAAAAGTGTAGTACTTAGTGCGCCGACAAGTTTTGGAAAAAGCCTTATTATTGATGCTTTAATAAAAAATGGAGATTTTGGAAATATAGTAATCGTTGTTCCAACTATTGCTTTAATAGATGAGACACGGAGAAGATTAGTGAAGTTTAAGGGGAAATATAAAATTTTAACCCATTCCTTACAAAGTCGTGCAGAAAATAATATTTATATTTTAACTCAAGAGCGTGTACTTGAGGAAGGCTTTATTGATAAAGTTGATTTTTTTATTATAGATGAGTTTTATAAATTAAGCCTTTGGGCAGAGGATAAAAATAGATGTGCTTTACTGAATGAGGTTTTTTACAAACTATATAAAATGTGTAAACATTTTTATATGTTAGGACCTAATATTCAGGATATTACAGGGGATTTCCCTGGAAAAGTATCTTACGAATTTGTTCAATATAATTATAATACAGTTGTCACTGAATATCATGATCTGACTTTAGAAGAAAAGAGTTCTGTGCTTCTAGATTTATGTTCATCAATAGATGGACAAACTATTATTTTCTGTAGTTCTCCTGCTAGTGCAAACTCTGTTGCAAAGCAAATATCCAGTCATATAGATTCAGAGGAGCATAATAAATTAATTGCTCTTTCAGAGTGGTTATCTAAAGAGTACCATTCTGATTGGGTGTTAACTAATGCTATTAGATGTGGTGTAGGTGTACATCATGCAAGAATACCACGAAGTATATCTCAATATATAGTTCATTTGTTTAATCTAAAATTGTTAAAGTTTCTCATTTGCACATCTACTTTGATTGAAGGTGTAAATACCACGACAAAAAATATCATTTATTATGATAATAAAATTGATAAGAAGAAAATAGAATTCTTTACGTTTAATAATATTTCAGGCCGAAGTGGGAGAATGTTAGAGCATTTTATTGGACATGTATATCTTCTTTCTCCACCACCAATTGAAAAATATTCTTTTGTTGATATTCCTGCGTATACTCAAGGAGATGATACACCAGAATCATTATTAATTAATATAGATGAAGAAGATTTATCTCCATTATCCAAAGAAAGGATTAAAAATATAACGCAGCAAGAATATTTATCTTTAGATGTTATTAGAAAAAATAAGGGAATAGATCCATACCTGCAAATTAGCTTTGCACGGCTATTTATTGAAAACTATTCCCACTGGGCTGACTCATTATTGTGGAGAGGTTATCCAACATACGAACAACTAAGTTTTATATGTGAAATAATTTGGAATTATTTTAATGGCTCATCTTTGGGTAATCGTTCTGTTGTCTCTGCATCTCAGCTTGCTTATAAAATATATCAATTAAGAAATAAAAAAAGTATAAATGATGATGTAAATTTGGCGTTGTCATATAAATCCTCAAAGAATATAGATGATACAATTTCTGATATTCTTAATTTTAGAAGGTTATGGGCTAATTTTCATTTCCCAAGACTTATTAGAGCAATTGGGAATATTGTGAATGATGTTCAATATAATATGAATAGGACGGTTTTTTGTGATTTCTCAGCATATTCTATTAAGGTAGAGAACTATTTTTATGATCCAGCTTTAGTCGCAATGGAAGAATATGGGCTTCCCTTAGAAATCTCTAAAAAATTTAAAATTGGAAATATTGAAGGTGATTTGGATACAGTGATAGATTATTTTTCAAATTTAAATAATTTTGGTGGTTTTACACGGATAGAAACAGATTTCCTAAGAAGAGTAAAAGGCAGTATTTGATTACAATTCAAACATCTTTTATATGATAAATGGCAATCGTAGTTACCCTTACACTATTCTCTTGAAGATAGAGAAATCAAAGAAATTCATCTGGGGGCATTACAGGGGACATACAAGATAATTGAACAAAATAAAATCATTTAAAAATAATGTAATAAACAATATTATCGAATCCTGTAGACCAAAACCAATAAATATAGTAAATACAACGAATTAGACTATCCTTATTCTCCAAAAGTCGAGTAAGGTCGAGGCTGAAATCTATATTGTGTAGCAAACTAACAGGCTACAGCTTTCGCCATATCATGAACACCATTATCCATAAGCAGGGTTACAATACAGCTTGGATTGAAAGCCAACTTACCCCATTGACAAGAACTCTATCCGTGGTGCCACAACCATGAATCATGAGTAATATCTGGATAACACAGCAAGCCAGATATTTTTCCTTTTTTCGATTTGACAACCTCTTTTATATGGTGGACACATATATGAGTTTATCCAAGGATAACCGAAACGCTAATAAAGAGTGGGTAATGAACTACTCTCAATAAGAAAGAATCAAATGCAAGATGTAGTTCAATGATTATTTTTATACAAATTACTGCTGTTTCCCTTTCTCATCGATTTAAATAATGAGAAAGCTCCCATTCTTTATATTGCTGATTAATTTCTTTCACTGACATGAGTTTTATCTTGGGAATTGACAAACTTTCGTATATTTCAGTATGACGTTTTTTGTTTTTGGGTACGGCGAAAATAATGTGATCTATCATCTCCCATTTTATGCGTTCTTTAGCTCCGGAAAGACCACCATATCGGTAACTTTGGAGTAAAGTCCTATTCATATATCGAGACAAGCTTAGCAAGGTAGGGACATCTAATAAAATTAATCCGGTAGCCCGGGAAAGACGCTGAGGAAGCGCTTTTTTATAGTTTCCATCTATAACCCATTTGTCTTCATTTATTACTTTATCATGTAATGTAATAAATTCATCATAAGGACGAGGTTGCCAATCTGAATCAGCCAAATAAAAAAGTTGGTCCAAATGCGTAGCTTTCAGATTGAGTTTTTCCGAAATTGCATTAGCCAGTGTGGATTTCCCGCTATTTGATGGTCCTATGATACATATTCTGCTACCAAGATCTGAGAGTTTCATTGCGGCTCCATTTATAAATACACCCTCTTGTCAGCTACATGAGAATGACCAGAGCTAGTAATTCGAAAGGGTGGAGATTTTATCAGCTATTTCTGCCGAAAGGAAATCTCGGTGGCCTCAATTTTTGGAGCAGATTTCTTATCTAGAGGCGAATAAAGTCATTAGGACATCACCAAATCGATAAGCGAAGCAAGTATAAATCAGATATTCAAATACATTAGCTACCTTTGTAAAACTACGACCCTCTATTTCCGCCACATGATAAGTATCATTTCTATATGAGCAGGGATTTAATACGGTTTGGATTGATGTTGCAGTGGTATGGAGCTATTCAAATGGGGTGGAAAAGGGCTGGAGAAATAATGTGAGGGATTTGGAGAATAGCGCATGATATAACCATCTAAATATCAAAATGTCTACATGGTTTATATCTAAAACACAAATCGACTTCATTTATGCCTTAAACACCTGAGTCTGGTGCCATTCAATAAATTTATCCGCTGGATAATACTGACGATTACGCGGCAGATAAAGACTTTCGCCATCCCTAGCCCAGAACAATTGCTCAACAACCGGGCTACGATTGACTCCATCAGAGATCTTAATTTTCAGATTCTCGTCTATGCCAATTGCACCTCTATCAAAAGCGGAATGATGAAGTGTGCAAAGTGCCAAACCATTCTCCACAAGGCAAGGGCCACCGAACTGTTTCCATTTGATGTGGGCGGCTTCCAGACCGACCAGTGAGCCATCCAGACGTAAATCATAGCCACAAACGGCGCAGCGGTAGTGATAAGCGCGTAAAACCATACCACGAAAACGTGGATCACGGCTATTTAGCCCCTTGTTAATATCAAAACCTAATCGCTCAGCCAGGCTTACCTGAACGCTTTCAGGGAAATGCTCATTAAGGATCTGTTGTGCCAGTTCATCAACTAGTGCAGGCTGACAGCGCAATAACTGAAAATTGGCTGAATCAAAACCTCCGGCAACCTGATGCTCAATAAGTTCTTGTTTTGGTGGCTCTTTGCTTCTCGGACGTGGTGTGCAATGTTCTGCATTTTCCAGTTCCCAGAAGCCATCTCCTCGTAAACGCCAGAAAGGCATTGAAGGATAGTGTTTTTTGCGATTGGGACCAAAATCAGTGAGTAATTGTAATAGTGGTTGATGGATTTCATCACCGTAATTAAACAGTTGCCCATGCCCTTTTTTGTACTCAGACAACACATACAACAGTAGTAATGGCTTATGTGGTGCGCGTTGATCGCCTTTACGCCAGACGGTGAGTTTTGATATTGCTGTTTGCAGTGCTGCGGGTGAAGTCATGACTATTAGCTAAATTGGTGAATGAATTGCGATCATGCTCGCAAAAGTGAATGAGTTCAATACTTAGTTGATGCTGAGTATTGAACAGCCCCTCGAAGTCAGAAAGCTCACAGTTGACGCTGGTCATCACCAGTTGCGTATCGCAACAACCTGTAATCAAAACAAAGCCGGTTTCTCCGTCCACTTGAATGATACAGCTACCACCAGACTGATTGACGTGTTGTCAGAAATTACTAGCTACTCAGAAAATGAACTGCAACCACAGAGCAAATGATTCTGGGATTGCAGCAATACATAAGGGAATTGAGTGTGGATTAACAAATTTATTTGTTTCTAAATTTACAGCCTGATAAATCGGTACATATGGTATTGGGTAGGTATACTTCTTCTCTTGTTGCAGATGGTAATGAGGCACATATTTTTGTTAGTTTCAGTCTAGCTAGAGATAAAGGTGTGATTGGTTTATCTTTAGGAATATAAAATCTGACATCGATATCTCCTTCATGCTTTCCAAAGATTCCATAGGTTCCGTTAATTTGAACAATTTCGTCACCCTTTTCTTCAAATACATAGAAGGAACCGTAACCACTCCTATTTTCGTGGATGATTATGTTGCTTGCTGTTTTTCCATATTTTAAAGCATGATCAGTCCAAAGATTGTGAGTACAATAAGCTTGGCTCATTGTACCATTTGTAGCGGGGAATTCTTCATATAACTGTGTAGTACTACAAGCAGTGAGCAACATAGATAATGGAATAGTAAAATATTTTATTTTTTTCATCATTAAATGATCCTTATTTGATACGAATGTAGGAGAGTATACATAAAGATATTAAAATTTCATTAAGATAATTTTAAAATACTAAATGTACAAAACTATAAAGGCTCAAAGTTGACATATTATATTAGGAGACTGTTATAGCATTACAAGAAGTTGGAAAGATGAGTCTTAAAAACTCAGGTGGATTTATTACTAGAATCCAATTTAGTTATATGGATGGCGACGGTGAAAAGCATTTAAGTAATAAAGTAAATGATATTAATATTGGAGCAACAAAAACTGCTGACCCAGGAGATTTTGGTGTTCCTGATGGAGCAATGATTTTTATGCATGTGTCTGTAGTATGGGGAAATGATAATGAAGCTCGTCAGACTTTTTTATATAAAAAAGGAAGTCAATCGACTGCGAGTTATGTTATCAGTGGCACGACATTAATTAATGATCTCGGCTTGATCGATGTTTCGTAATACATATAGTCCCTTCACCTATAAGGGCCTTTTTTATAAATTAATTACATTTCACATATTATACTTCAATCACAGCATACCTGATAAAACTAGAAATTTGACCCTGAGGAAGCATTGAACTCTCTCTTAGTCCAGAAAATACTTCTGGCTTATTAGTGAGTAATTCCCAAGAATTTCATTATCTAGCCGATACTTTGCCAACCAGTAGAACTATGTTGGATATTATGGAACTCGCAATGACTGGTGCAAAGTTAGGTTATTTCCCCGCAACACTCCTTTTCCTGAAAGAACATCTATGCCCATCACGAATCACTGTTTTCCACTTATCTCTAGTAAGTTATCTTAAAAACACGTATTAATGTTAAAATTTTTGTACCATTTCTACAGATGCGAAATCATATTCTTAACAAACTATTACAAAGATATCTTCGCTGATAACCCGATTGACTTTATTAATCTGTATTCGTAAACACATAGCACTGTCTATTCCAAAAGGAGAGATTATGAAATCACGAGCCGCTGTTGCATTCGGACCGGGCCGCCCCCTTGAAATCGTCGAAGTCGATGTAGCCCCACCCCAAGCCGGTGAAGTGCTGGTCAAAATCAGCCATACCGGCGTATGTCATACGGATGCCTTCACCCTGTCAGGGGATGATCCGGAGGGCGTTTTTCCTGTCATACTCGGGCATGAAGGCGCCGGCGTAGTCGTTGAGGTTGGTGAAGGCGTCACCAGCGTCAAACCCGGTGACCACGTTATCCCTCTTTATACCGCAGAATGCGGAGAGTGCCTGTTCTGCAAATCAGGAAAAACCAACCTGTGTGTCGCCGTGCGGGCAACTCAAGGAAAAGGCGTAATGCCAGACGGCACAACCCGTTTTTCCTACAAAGGGCAACCTATTTATCATTATATGGGATGCTCCACATTCAGCGAATACACAGTCGTAGCCGAAGTATCACTCGCAAAAATCAACCCGGAAGCAAATCACGAAGAGGTGTGCCTGCTGGGCTGCGGTGTCACTACCGGCATCGGTGCAGTGCATAATACCGCTAAAGTACAGTCCGGTGATTCCGTTGCCGTCTTTGGACTCGGAGGCATTGGCCTTGCCGTGATCCAAGGCGCTCGTCAGGCAAAGGCTGGCAGGATCATTGCCATCGATACAAATCCAGCAAAGTTTGAGCTAGCTAAACAGTTCGGCGCGACCGACTGCCTGAATCCAAATGATTACGACAAACCTATCCAACAAGTAATCATTGAGATGACGGAATGGGGAGTGGATCATACTTTCGAGTGTATTGGTAATGTCAATGTGATGCGCGCCGCGCTCGAAAGCGCACACCGTGGCTGGGGGCAATCAGTAATTATTGGGGTGGCTGGTGCGGGGCAGGAAATATCAACCCGACCATTCCAACTGGTCACTGGTCGTTCGTGGCGAGGTACCGCCTTCGGTGGTGTTAAAGGTCGCAGTCAGTTGCCTAAAATGGTGGAAGAGGCAATGAAAGGTGAAATTGAGTTAAAGCCTTTTGTGACTCACACCTTGCCGCTTGAACACATTAATGAAGCATTCGATCTGATGCATGAGGGCAAATCCATTCGCACAGTCATCCATTACTAAGCTGTTCTAAGGGAGTTAAAACCATGCTGTGACAGGCGGTTTTTAATCAAACAGGAAACGATAACCCCAGGTTCACCGTGAGATGAGTGAACCTGTATGTTTTACAGAGAGGAAAAAGAATGGAGAGGATTGAACGCCACGCTTGTTTTGGGGGATGGCAGGATGTTTATCAGCATGAATCGGCCATGCTTGGCTGTACCATGAATTTTGCAGTCTACCTTCCTCCTCAGGCTGAACATCAGAAATTACCGGTGTTGTACTGGCTCTCGGGCTTAACATGTAATGAACAAAATTTCATCACTAAAGCGGGAGCTCAACGCTATGCTGCTGAACAAGGTATTATCCTTGTCGCCCCAGATACCAGCCCTCGCGGTGAGAAAGTTGCAGATGATAGCGCTTATGATTTGGGTCAAGGAGCCGGTTTTTACCTCAACGCAACACAGGAACCTTGGGCGCCGCATTATCGCATGTATGATTATGTGGTGTCAGAACTACCGGCACTGATCGAAACACACTTCCCGGCAACAACCGCTCGAGCCATTAGTGGTCATTCTATGGGCGGTCATGGCGCACTGATGATCGCGCTACGCAATCCAGATCGTTACCACAGCGTATCGGCTTTTTCACCAATTGTTGCTCCTTCTCAAGTTCCTTGGGGAGAAAAAGCTTTTCGCGCTTATCTGGGAGAAGATCGTGACACATGGAAAACCTATGATACAGTCGAGTTGCTAGCCAATAGCGCCAAGCCATTGCATATGTTAATTGACATCGGGACCGACGACCCGTTTCTTGAAGAGCAATTACGTCCTGAGCTGTTGAAGGATGTATGCGAAAACACCGGGCATCCCTACACGTTGACTCTGCGCACTGGTTATGATCATAGCTATTATTTCGTCGCCAGCTTTCTCAGCGAGCATATCGCGTATCATGCCAAGGCATTGAAGGGCATTTGTTCTGATAATCAATAAATTAGATACGAGTTCAGACAAAAAGTCCCACACTAGAGGCATTAAGAAATTTTTTACCCTATTTACCTTGAGTCAATTCTGTAGAGCAGGCCGCTGGTTTGAAGTGAGTTATCCAGCGGCATTCCATCAACCTCCTGCAACAACTTTATGAAGAATTACTTGAACAACTTAAAATGGCAGAAGAATTAGGAAACAGACTTTTCATCGGTGGCAAAATGGAAAATAAGATTCGTTATGAATAAACTGAATAATCGCTCACGTCAGACATTGGGATACAAAACACCTAATAAATTATTTTCAAATCAAAAAATTATCTTATAGTATTAAATAAAATAATTTATACTTATTATGCAAATGTACAGACTTTAATTAATTATTAAGAGATAAATTATGGTCATAAACCAACTAGATAATCTACTGTGGAAAAATCAGGATGGTAAAACATCCAATAAATTATTAAATAAATACGAAATTATTTACTCACGATGTAATTATTTCGCAATTACCATGATAAACAACCAAACATTATAAATTGAAATTACCACCAATTAAAACAATAAAGCTGTTATTATACAAAAAAATATCTCGTTGTATTATAAAGAAAAAACACGAGCCAAATTAAATGTCTAACGAAAATAAATTATTTATTCTTCGTGATCATCAAGATAATTTTTATTTTTTCGTAGAATACATATGATAATTATTTGTTATAGTGGCTTTAATGTGTTATTTATTTCACTCGTAAGATTTATTTTTATTTAACACATCTTAGACTACTTATATAGTTGGATAGCTAAGGAGACTGTAATGACATTGCAAGAAATTGGCAAGATGAGTCTTAAAAATTCAGGTGGATTTGTTGCCAGAGTCCAATTTAGTTATATGGATGGAGATGGTGAAAAGCATTTAAGTCAGCAAGGTAATAATATTACTCTTGGATTAACAGATACTGTTGACCCTGGCGATCTTGGAGTTCCTGATGGCTCAATAGTTTTTATGCATGTATTTGTGGTATGGGGAAATGATAATGAAGCCCGTAAAGCTTTTTTATACAAAAAAGGAAGCCAAGCGCTTGCCAGCTACAATATCAGTGGTACGACATTAAGCAATGATCTTGGTTTGATCGATGTCTCGTAATACATATAAGCCCACCATTTTTAAACTTCCCCCCCTATGTACGGATTGGAGTCCAACATTTGGGGGACAGTTTATGCTTGTACTCTCTCGCTCCGGGCCTGAGAACAATTTATCTGGAGTTGCTCCTAATGTTTCAGTCACCCTTCTACATGTATACCATCACACCAAAGGCGTGTTAGTTAGTAACAAAATTCTTTTTTGTGATTTCAGTTATAAAAATCCATTTGAAAAAAAATAGTACTGTTCATCTTCAGCGCAGTACTGTTACTTTAGTATCGTTGTATCTTTTTATAGAGCTCCAGTATTAAATCATTACCTATTATTCGGTTGTAAATATAGAGGTGAAGGCTTGAGCGATTTTGTAGTCTCGAAAAACCATATGAATCCCTTTCAATCTCAGTTGGAGGAACTTGATTCAAAATTAATTCCTATTGAGGGAAAGGTTCCTTCAGAGTTAAAAGGTACTTTCTTTAGAATTGGTCCCGGTCGCCTGCATAGAGGAGACGAATATTATAATCATCCATTTGATGGGGATGGGATGATATTTAAAGTAACGTTCAGTGATAATGGGATATTCTATAGAAACAGACATGTGTTAACAAAGGAATACTTAAGAGAGGAAGAAGCTCAAAGGTTACTGTATCGCTCTGTTGGAACCGTCCCCAGAAAATTAAAATTCAGGATGAGATTTTTTATTATTAAAAATCCGGCAAATACAAATATTGTGTATCATTCTCATAAACTTCTGGCGTTATGGGAAGGAGGAATGCCACATTTAATTAATCCGGTAACTCTTGAGACAATTTCAAAATATGACTTTTCTGGAAAGCTAAAAGCACGATTTTCTTTCCTTCCCAAACTTAACCTTCGTGAAGTGCCATTTACAGCACACCCTAAAAAAATACCAAATGATGATAATTTATATGGATTTGGTGTGACATATGGTATTGGATCTAAGTTGACGCTATACAAAATAGACAGTGCCGGCGACATGACGGTTATACGCAACATTACGCTTAAGAAAAGGTATTTAATTCACGATTTCATAGTGACAAAAAATTACTTTTTATTTTTTTTAGGTGGGCCGCATATAAATCTTAAGTTGAGGAACGTAATTGGCAATGAAAGCATCCTTGCATCCATGAATTCACATGAAAGTGAAGATGGCCGGGTTCTTTTAGTTTCAAGAGAATGCCATGATGCGAAATTCTATGATGCAGCTCCTGGATTTATTTTTCATTTCGCAAATGGCTATGAAGATGCCGATGGGAATGTGATTTTCGACGCCTCATTTTGGCGGTCATTCCCAGTATTTACGCAGAATATATTTGAAAATAATAGTTCAGAACTTTGTCGTTTTACTTTATGCACTGCATCCGGGAATGTTGATAAAGAAATTTTATTCAAGGGGAATACTGATTTTCCAGCCATAAACCCTACAGTCTGTGGTAGACAACACAGATATGCCTGGTTCGTTTGTTGGGGGGATTCTGAAAGTGAAGAGAGATCAATAATTAAATTTGATTGTTTTAATAAGAGTGTATTAAGCCACAGTTTTGATAATGATTTGCCGGAAGAACCTGTTTTTGTAGCCAAACAGGGTTCTGTTAAAGAAGATGATGGTTGGCTTATTTTTAAGGTTTATGTCGAAAAATTGCACTGTACAGATATTGTAGTTTTAAATGCTGATGATCTCTCAATGGTGTGCAGATTACGTTTGCCGCATCATATTCCAATGGGAATGCATCACTGCTGGATAAATGAAGTTATGCTATAAGCCTATTGTCATAATAAGCTTATCGTTGTTTTTCAAATGGCTTAGTGAAATTATTTACGTGATTCGGGAAATATTTATGAACGTCAGTACCGCACGAGCTATGAATTACGAAGAGACATTACTGGAGCTACAGAGTGCGCTACAACAGCACCTAGAACGGGTACTTCCTTCAGGAGCACCAGATGATAAAGTCTGCGCGGCCATGCGAGAAAGTACACTGGCGCCTGGAAAACGTATCCGCCCCTCTTATTGCTACTCATAGTTCTGGATCTTGGAGAAAACCCTTGGAAGACTGACTTTCTACAGTTGGCATCTGCAATTGAAATAGTGCATGCAGCCTCATTAATTTTAGACGATCTTCCCTGTATGGATAATGCTGAGTATCGGCGCGGACGCCCGGCTATTCATCGGCAGTATGGTGAAAGTGTAGCGATCCTAGCGGCTGTAGCCTTGTTGAGCCGGGCTTTTGGCCTCATTGTAGAAACAAACCTTTCTGAACACGATAAATCCGCTGCTGTCGCCATACTTTCCCATGCAGTTGGTTTAAACGGTCTTGTCCAAGGGCAGTTTCGCGATCTGAACAATACATTATGTGCTGGTAATTATCATGCCATTGCTACCACCAACGATTTAAAAACGGGTTTGCTTTTCGACACAACATTTCAGTTAGCGGCAATTGCTGTGAATGCGCCTGATATAACTCGTCAGGCATTGCGTCATGTATCACAACATCTGGGACAGGCGTTTCAATTACTGGATGACTTGAGCGATGACCTGAATAATACAGGGAAAGATATGTATCAGGATAAGGAAAAGTTAACAATGGTTACGCTGCTCGGAAAATCTAAAGTGCATAAACACTTACGCAGGCACATCAGATACATTGATAAATATTTGGCGATAGTGTATCGCAGAAATTTAGCTTCACAATATTTTATACGACACTGGTTTGATAAAAATATTGCGATGTTTAATTAATTTCAACCTTGGCCCGAAAAAAATGAAAAAGATCGATCACACTCAGCGTAAGAATGAGCATCTGGATATTATATTCCGTCCTCCTCAAACTGAGCTCCAAGTAAGAACGGGGTTTGCTGAGTGGCGATTTCAGCATTGCGCTCTGCCAGAATTGGATCTGGACAGTATAGATCTTAAGTATTCCCTCTTTGGGAAAATTTTGCAGGCGCCACTGCTCATAAGCTCTATGACTGGAGGGGTTCATCGTGCTCATGCGATTAATCATCATCTTGCAGAGGCAGCTCAAGTATTGGGAATTTCAATGGGGGTCGGATCGCAACGTGTTGCTCTTGAAAATGAAGCAAACGATGGGCTTAATCGCTCACTACGCCAGATAGCTCCTGATATTCTCCTTTTCGCTAATCTCGGGGCGGCCCAAATTCGTGGCGAACGCGGGTTTAATTATGCTCTGCGAGCAGTACAGATGATTGAAGCCGATGCTCTAATTATCCATCTGAATCCGCTACAGGAGGCGCTGCAACAGGAAGGAGACCGTAACTGGCGCCATATTCTATATGCTATTGAACAACTCGTAACAAAACTTGGGGTTCCTATAATTGTTAAAGAAGTAGGTTCAGGTTTATCGCCTCCTGTCGCACGCCAATTGGCAGAAGCTGGAGTCAGCATGCTGGATATAGCCGGGGCTGGGGGAACCAGTTGGGCAGCGATTGAAGCAGAACGAGCATCTACACCGTATCACCGCGCATTAGCTATGGCATTTGCTGACTGGGGAATTCCGACCGCGACAGCACTGCGTGAAATACGCGAGGCACTGCCAAATATGCCACTGATCGCCTCTGGCGGTATCAGAAATGGTGTTGATGCCGCCAAAGCTTATTGCATGGGAGCACAATTGGTCGGCCAAGCCGCTGCCGTCATACATAGCGCCGCCCTCTCCACAGATGCAGTTATAGAACATTTCCAATTAATTATTGAGCAGATAAAAGTCGCCTGCTTTTGCACAGGGAGCGCCGATATTGCCGCGCTGCGTACAGCTGTTTTGCTACCAACATGAGTTTTCCGCTATGACTGAATACCTTTAATCTCTTTCAACAAACACGAATTTCCGTGATGTATATGACTCTTGATGAGGTTAATAACTTTGTGATTGTCGGAGGATCAACAAAATGATGTACGACTGGGATCTGATTTTGGTGGGAGGAGGATTGGCCAACGGACTGATCGCAATGCGTTTCCAGCAGTGTAAACCACATCTGCGAGTGTTGCTTATTGAAAACACAGAAACAATAGGAGGCAATCACACGTGGTCATTTCATCAACATGATCTTACTGAGGCGGAACATGGGTGGATAGCACCGCTGATCACCTATCATTGGTCAGGTTACGACGTCATTTTTCCAGCATTTCAACGCACATTGCCACATTCATATTTCAGTATCACATCCCAACACTTTGCAAACATACTCCATGCGTATTTGGGCGAGCGTATACAGACTCGTGTATTGGTACAGGAGCTAACTCCACAGAAAGTCTACTTACAGGACGGCACGTCTCTAAGCGCCGGCGCAGTCATTGATGGGAGAGGCTGGCGACCAGGACCATTTATGGGAAGTGGCGCCCAGGCATTTTTTGGTCAGGAATGGGAACTGGAAGAGGCGCACTCTTTAACCCACCCGATTTTAATGGATACCAGTGTGGGGCAGGATACAGGTTATCGATTTATCTATGTCCTGCCATTCTCCTCAACTCGTCTGCTAATAGAGGACACCCATTACGTTGATCGGGGGCCGCCTGATAAGGTCTTGTCGCAAGCAACTATCGCAGAGTACGCGAAGAAGCATGGCTGGAAACTGGGTAAACTCATTCGAGAAGAGAGCGGTTGTCTTCCAATTACACTTACGGGAGATTTTACCTCTTTCTGGGCACAACTAGCAGGACAACCCACCTGTGGGTTGCGTGCAGCTTTGTTTCACCCCACAACAGGCTACTCTCTGCCACACGCCATTCGGTTGGCAGATCGTATTGTCGCTCTACCGGAGCTTACCGATACCTCCTTATTTATTACCCTCAAGGATTACGCACGACAGCAGTGGCGACATCAGCGCTTTTTCCGTCTTCTAAATCGCATGCTCTTCCTGGCAGGAGATCCACAACAACGTTGGCAAGTAATGCAACGTTTCTATCAACTTTCCCCAGATCTGATTGCGCGTTTCTATGCGGAGCAACTTAATTCCGTCGATAAGGCCCGGATTCTCATAGGTAAACCACCAGTGCCGATAAAGGGCGCCCTAAAGGCAATGTTTAAACAACACAAGAAGCTTCAGGATTTTTATCATGATTAAAGCGCTGGTAATTGGTGCGGGTTTTGGTGGGCTGGCACTGGCGATAAGGCTCCAGTCCGCGGGGATTCCGACATGTATTTTGGAGCAACGGGATAAACCAGGTGGGCGCGCTTATGTTTATAAGGAACAAGGGTTCACCTTTGATGCCGGTCCCACCGTAATCACCGCTCCCAATGTCATTGAAGAATTGTTTACACAGGCTGGTAAACGTATGGCTGATTACGTCGATTTACTTCCCGTACGCCCTTTTTATCGGCTCTGTTGGGAGTCGGGTAAGATGTTTGATTACGACAACGATCAGCAACATCTGGAAGCACAAATCCATACGTTCAATCCAAGAGATGTTAACGGGTATAAACGCTTTCTGGACTATTCCCGGGAAGCCTTTAATGAAGGCTACCTGAAACTTGGAACGGCGCCCTTCCTCTCTTTTCGCGACATGTTGAGCGCGGCTCCACAGTTGATACGTCTACACGCATGGCGTAGTGTTTATAGTCAGGTGGCACGCTTTATCAAAGATGAGAGCCTGCGCCAGGCATTTTCATTTCACTCGCTACTGATAGGAGGCAACCCCTTTGCTGCATCTTCTATCTATACTTTGATCCACGCGCTGGAACGAGAATGGGGAGTCTGGTTTCCGCGTGGAGGAACCAGCGCCCTGGTTGAGGCAATGGTGAAATTGTTTACTGACCTTGGTGGAGAAATTGAGCTTAATGCAAAGGTAAAACGCTTCACCACCCATGACAATCGGGTCACAGGTGTACAATTAATTGATGGACAAAATATAACATGTGACGTTGTGGCCTCAAATGCCGATGTTATTCATACCTATAAGCACCTGTTGGGTCATCATCCGGTCGGAATAGCCCGCGCCCGAACACTGGTGCGTAAACGAATGAGCAACTCACTGTTCGTACTTTATTTCGGTCTGAACCATCACCACGCTCAATTAGCTCATCATACAGTTTGCTTTGGTCCACGCTATAAGGAACTCATCGAAGATATTTTTTATCATGATCGACTGGCGGAGGATTTTTCACTCTATCTCCATGCCCCCTCTGTTACTGACCCATCCCTTGCTCCCCGAGGATGCGCAAGTTACTACGTTCTGGCCCCTGTACCACACCTGGGGACAGCTAATTTAAACTGGGATATAGAGGGGCCACGCTTACGCGACCGTATTTTCGCGTATTTGGAAAAGTACTATATGCCCGGTCTGCTCAAGCAGTTAGTCGTTCATCGTATTTTTACCCCATTTGATTTTCGTGACCAACTAAATGCCCATCTAGGTTCGGCCTTCTCCTTTGAACCGTTGCTGACACAAAGCGCTTGGTTCCGACCACACAATCGGGACAGCTGCATTGATAATCTGTACCTCGTCGGCGCAGGCACGCATCCTGGAGCAGGTATTCCCGGCGTGATTGGATCAGCAAAAGCCACAGCCACATTGATGTTAGAGGATATCGCTAGATGAATCCCGCGCTACTCAAACACGTTACTCAGATAATGGAGCAAGGCTCAAAAAGTTTTGCCAGTGTCACCCGACTTTTCGATACAGCAACACGACACAACACAATGATGCTGTACGCCTGGTGCCGTTATTGTGATGATATAATAGACGGGCAAGAGCTGGGGAAACAAATAAGCAGTGTTGATAAGCATAGCGCCCGCGAGAAACTTCAAACGCTGCAATACCTGACGAAGCAGGCTTATGACGGTTTGCCGATGACCGAACCTGCTTTTGCAGCCTTTCAGATAGTAGCTCTGAGTAATGAAATCCCTCAACAACAAGCCTTCGAACATCTGGAAGGATTCGCAATGGATGTACTCTGTGAGCCTTACAGAACATTGGATGATACTCTGAGATATTGCTACCATGTCGCAGGAGTGGTTGGGCTGATGATGGCAAGGGTTATGGGGATTCGCGAGGCGAGTGTGCTGGATCGGGCCTGCGATCTAGGAATTGCTTTTCAATTAACTAACATTGCTCGGGATATTATTGAAGATGCGAAGGCCGGTCGTTGCTATCTTCCGCTAGAATGGCTTTACCAAGAAGGGCTAATGCCAGACACACTTATTTATACCGAAAATCGTCCTGCGCTAGCTCGGGTGGCATCCCGATTGATTGTAGAAGCGGAGTCTTATTATACCTCCGCTTTGACAGGGCTTGTTGGTTTACCTTTGCGTTCAGCCTGGGTCATAGCTTCTGCTCATGGTATCTATCGTGAAATCGGCATTAAGGTGCAACAAGCAGGAGTACGGGCCTGGGAACGCAGACAAAGAACTAACCGTGGAGAGAAAGTTACCTTATTAATGGCCGGCGCAATGCAGGCGCTTATGTCTCGAGTGGCGATAACAACGCCTCGCGATCCCAAATTGTGGCAGCGACCTCATTAAAAATTAACTCCACTTATGGTAAAAGAATCTGTTTATGTAAAACAAGAGTGGCTGGCGCAAAGTAGGTTATTTCCCCGCAACCAGCCTTTTCCTGACATGCTGCACTCCCCTCCCTCTTTCGAAGTGCAAACCCATTACTGAGTAAGAATTTTAGTCAGGCTCTCAATAGGCACTCCAACAGCCTATGATTATCACAGAAAAACATAATAACCATTTGTTTTATAAAGAAAAATATCGAACTCAGAACGGAATGTCGTCATCAAAATCCATTGGCGGCTCACTGCTTTGTGGAGCAGAGGATTGAGCTGGGCGCGAAGGAGCGCCGCCACCGCTGAACTGCTGAGATTGTTGCTGTGGTTGTGGCTGCTGTGGCTGTCCCCAACCGCCGCCTTGTGGTTGGCTATCCTGGAAATTACCACCACCAGCACGACCACCCAACATCTGCATGGTACCGCCCATGTTTACCACCACTTCTGTGGTGTAACGCTCCTGACCGTTCTGATCCTGCCATTTGCGGGTTTGCAGAGAACCTTCAATATAAACCTGTGAACCTTTACGCAGGTACTCACCCGCGACTTCCGCCAGTTTGCCAAACAAAACAACCCGGTGCCATTCAGTCTTCTCTTTCATCTCGCCGGTCTGTTTATCGCGCCAGCTTTCAGAAGTCGCCAGAGTAATGTTAGTCACTGCACCGCCGTTTGGCATATAGCGGACTTCCGGGTCTTGCCCCAGGTTACCGATTAAAATAACTTTGTTTATGCCTCTGCTGGCCATTGGGAATACTCCTGATGAAATGAATTTCTACAATTATTAAGCAACACAGTTTAACATGCGATACTAAAAATGAAACGCAGCCGCTTTAGAACGAACTTTGCGAAGCTCACCGTAATTTAATTCCGTACTTATTACATTATTTCACTTAAATACTGTATATCTAATCAGTCAACTCTGTGTAATAATAACCCACTTATTATTATTTATGCACGTATGAATAACCCGGGAAATGGTTCATGGATAACATCGAAGTTCGGGGCGCACGTACCCACAATCTCAAAAATATCAATCTGATAATCCCCCGAGACAAGCTGATAGTTATCACCGGTTTGTCCGGTTCAGGTAAGTCTTCTCTAGCATTTGATACGCTTTATGCCGAGGGGCAGCGTCGTTATGTGGAATCGCTTTCAGCTTATGCGCGTCAGTTTCTGTCACTGATGGAGAAACCTGATGTTGACCATATTGAAGGGTTATCCCCAGCCATTTCCATTGAACAGAAATCTACTTCCCATAACCCACGTTCAACCGTGGGGACAATTACCGAAATTCATGATTATCTGCGTTTGCTGTTTGCCCGCGTAGGTGAACCACGTTGCCCAGATCACGATATTCCATTGGCAGCACAGACTGTTAGTCAGATGGTAGATAATGTGCTAACACTGCCAGAAGGTCATCGTTTGATGTTGCTGGCGCCGATCGTTAAAGAGCGTAAAGGCGAACACACTAAGTTACTGGATAATCTGGCAGCACAAGGTTATATCCGCGCCCGTATTGATGGTGAGGTCTGTGATCTATCCGATCCGCCAAAGCTAGAATTACAGAAAAAACATACTATTGAAGTGGTCATTGATCGCTTTAAAGTTCGTGCCGATCTGGCACAACGCCTGGCCGAATCTTTTGAAACAGCGCTGGAACTTTCAGGTGGTACCGCTATTGTCGCCAATATCGATGATAATACAGCCGAGGAGCTGATTTTCTCTGCTAACTTTGCCTGTCCTGCATGTGGCTATAGCATGAGTGAGCTGGAACCTCGCCTATTCTCTTTTAACAACCCTGCCGGGGCTTGCCCGACTTGTGATGGTTTAGGCATTCAGCAATTTTTTGATCCCGATAGAGTCATTCAGAATGGTGATATCTCCCTGGCCGGCGGTGCAATTCGTGGTTGGGATCGCCGTAATTTCTACTATTTCCAGATGCTACGTTCATTGGCAGAACATTATAAATTCGATATCGAAGCGCCCTTCAATTCCCTCAGCGCCAATATTCAGAAAGTAGTGTTGTACGGCTCCGGTAAACAATCCATCGAATTTAAATACACCAATGACCGCGGCGATACCACAGTGCGTAACCATCCGTTCGAAGGTGTACTGCATAATATGGAGCGCCGTTATAAAGAGACGGAATCTACTGCCGTTCGGGAGGAGCTGGCGAAATATATTAGTAACCGCTCGTGTATTTCCTGCCACGGAACCCGCCTACGTAAAGAAGCCCGCTACGTATTTATTGAGAATACCACTCTCCCGGAGATCTCAGATTTCAGTATCGGCCATGCGATGGATTTTTTTCAAAACATGAAACTCAGTGGTCAACGTGCGCAAATTGCTGAAAAAGTACTGAAAGAGATCCGCGACCGTCTGAAATTCTTGGTTAATGTTGGTTTGAATTATCTGACTCTCTCTCGTTCCGCCGAAACCCTGTCCGGTGGCGAAGCTCAACGTATCCGCCTTGCCAGCCAGATTGGCGCCGGTTTAGTGGGAGTGATGTATGTACTTGATGAACCTTCTATCGGGTTGCATCAGCGGGATAATGAACGCTTGCTGGAAACGCTAATCCACTTACGCAATCTGGGAAATACCGTGATTGTGGTTGAACACGATGAGGATGCCATCCGGGCTGCCGACCATATCATTGATATCGGTCCCGGCGCCGGCGTGCACGGTGGTGAAATCGTCGCGGAGGGCACAGTTAAAGATATTATGGTGAGCAAAGATTCACTAACAGGTCAATTCCTGAGTGGAAAGCGTGAAATTGCCATCCCAGAGAAGCGTATCCCGGCTGATCCGAAAAAGGTGCTGAAACTGCTCGGAGCGAAAGGTAATAACCTGAAAAATGTGACGTTCAATCTGCCAGTTGGGTTATTTACTTGTATTACCGGGGTTTCTGGTTCCGGTAAATCAACGCTAATTAATGATACTCTGTTCCCCATCGCCCAACGCCAGTTAAATGGCGCGACCAATATCACTCCTGCCCCTTATATCGATATTCAAGGGCTAGAGCATTTCGATAAAGTGATTGATATTGACCAGAGTCCGATTGGCCGAACTCCCCGCTCTAACCCGGCAACTTATACCGGCGTATTCACACCAGTCCGTGAATTGTTCGCTGGCGTACCTGAATCACGCGCCCGTGGTTATACACCTGGACGATTCAGTTTTAACGTTAAAGGTGGGCGCTGTGAAGCTTGCCAAGGTGATGGCGTTATTAAGGTAGAAATGCACTTCTTGCCTGATATTTATGTCCCTTGTGATCAGTGCAAAGGTAAGCGTTATAACCGTGAAACACTGGAAGTCAAATATAAGGGCAAGAATATCAATGAAGTATTGAATATGACGATCGAAGAAGCTCGTGAATTCTTTGATGCAGTTCCTGCTCTGGCCCGTAAACTGCAAACCCTCATGGACGTTGGTCTTTCTTACATCCGTCTGGGTCAATCAGCAACAACGCTATCAGGTGGTGAAGCGCAGCGAGTAAAGCTGGCGCGTGAACTATCCAAGCGCGGAACCGGGCAGACGTTATATATTCTTGATGAGCCAACAACAGGTTTGCATTTTGCTGACATTCAGCAGCTATTAGCGGTTCTGCATCAGTTACGCGATCAAGGGAATACCATTGTGGTTATTGAACATAACCTTGATGTGATTAAAACCGCCGACTGGATCGTGGATCTGGGTCCGGAAGGAGGTAGCGGCGGCGGCGAGATTTTGATTTCTGGCACACCAGAAGAGGTCGCCGAATGTGAGAAATCACATACTGCACGTTTTCTGAAACCTATATTGAAGAAAGAAGCATAATCGGCAAACAGGGGCGATTTAAGCCCCTTTTTCCTGTGTTCTGTTTCCTGTTCTCTGTTCTCTGTAACGACTGCTTTGCCAATAACAACAAGCAATTTTCGCTGCCAGTTCAGCGTTATTAAGTACCAACTGAATATTAGCAGACAAGCTATCCCCCCCAGTTAACTCAGCCACTCTGGATAACAAAAACGGCGTACACGCCTTGCCATTTACTCTCTGCTCTATGGATTCGCGTATTGCCTGTTCGATAGCAGCATTGATCTCCGCTTCCGGCATAGCGTATGACTCAGGGATAGGATTGGCGATCACTAAACCGCCCTGTAATCCAGCATCCCATTTTACTGCTATCGCCTGAGCTATCTGTTCTGGGGAGTCCAGACGAATATTGACGGGAAATGGGCTGGTACGACAGAAAAACGCCGGTAAAGAGTGAGTCTGATAGCCAACTAATGGTACCCCATGAGTCTCGAGATATTCTGTTGTCAGGCCAAGATCCAGAATAGATTTAGCGCCAGCACAGACTACTGCGACACTGGTTTTCGCTAATTCCTGCAAATCGGCTGAAATATCAAAAGTCTGTTCCGCTCCGCGGTGCACACCGCCAATACCGCCGGTAGCGAAGATTCTAATCCCGGCCATTGCCGCGATAATCATGGTAGAAGCAACCGTCGTCGCGCCATTTCTTCCAGCCGCGATAACAAAGGGTAAATCACGACGACTGACTTTAGTTATCTTGTCACCTTCTCTACCCAAAAATTCGATCTCTTCATGAGAGAGTCCTGCTTTCATCATCCCATTGATAACAGCAATTGTTGCAGGAATAGCGCCATTTTCCCTGATTTTCCGCTCAACTTGTAGCGCAGTCTTTACATTTTGCGGGTAAGGCATTCCATGAGCAATAATGGTAGATTCCAACGCCACAACCGGTCGGTTATTTTCTAAAGCCTCTGTAACTTCCGGGGAAATATCCAAATATTTATTGCTAATAGCATGATTTTTCATGATTATAATTCCAGCAGTTTTTGGACGCTGCCATTTGACAGATTTGGATTATTGGTAAATTCGCAAGAGAGCGTGAGCGCGGAGCACCCTTGAGCAAAGCGAACACTTTCTGCCAGCGTCATATTTTCTAGCCAACAGTTCACCAGCCCAGCCATCATGGCATCTCCGGCCCCTGTTACATTAACAATCTTGATACTGATGGGGAGTGACCAGCCTGCCACACCATCGCTTTCGCTAAAGTAGACACCCTCTACGCCCATGCTGAGTACTAACCGCTGCACACCTTGATCGTGAAACCACCGCGCCACTGCCGGAACATCGGTAGGTTGGGTGATTTTCATTCCACTCAGTGCTTCCGCCTCCAGACAATTAGGTTTTAAGGTGTGAATATAGGAAAGCCAGTTTTTAATCTTAGGCGCTTTAAATGCGGATACTGTATCCACAAATATCGGCACCGTTCCGGCGTTAGTCAACAACCAAACCAAAGCTTCTTCAGATAAATTGCAATCAATAACCAGTACACCGGCATGCCGAATAAGATCATAATGATTCGTTAGCAACGATGGCGTCAATTTTTCCAAAATATGCATATCATTGATGGCAACCAACATCTCACCGCCGTCATCTAATAAGGAGACATATGTCGAAGTATTTTCACCATAAAGTTTATAGCAGTAGTCGACATTAACCCCTGCGCATCTGGCCTGATCCAGTAAAGTGCCACCATAAAAATCATCGCCAACAACAGAAATAAGATGACACTCTTTACCTAATAAAGCGATATTTTGGGCAATATTTCTTCCTACACCACCCGGGGTACATTTTATTTTTCCAGGGTTAGAATCTTGATAAATGAGTTTATCCGATGCATAACCGCAAACATCCATATTAATAGAACCAACCGTCACCACATAATTATGATCAGATAAAATATAACCTTTCCCTTTTATATATCCCTTATTCATTAAATTCATAATATGGCCAGCAACACCAGAGCGACTTATACCTAAAATATCGGCAATTTCCTGCTGTGGGATCAACGGATCTCGTCTCAGAAGTTGCAATATTTGTTTTTCCCGATTCGTCATTTTTGGACACTTGTTTGTTCTTAAACACACGTTTGTTTTATGTGGTAAAGAAAAAATAGTAAAGTGGGATTTTTTACTTTACAACGAAGTTGGGAGAATGATCGTAAGAGTATATGACTGGATTATCAGCCCTATTTTATGTGATAACCATCAAGTAAAATCCTGCTAAACAATCCTTTTTGCTGCATATTAATAATCAACCGGTATTTTGTTCCAGAAATAAATTCAATAAAACAAAGCATTAAGTAAAGCCTTATCGAAAGCTAACAAATGTTTGGATATACCTTGAAATGGTGAAGATTACTTTTCACCATCTGAAACATGTTTCATGAAAAATTGATCTGTTTCACATTAAAAAACATACTTCATAACCGTAAATATCCACGAATAAATTATATACGCTGCAATTAGAATAATTCTCACATTAGATTCCATCTTATAAAGAACAAATATAAATATTTATAACGCTATTATTCTTATAAACAAAAATGTTTATATTTATTTTCAAGTTAAACAAACAGGAGGAGGCAGTGAAGCAAAGCGAGTTTCGCCGGTGGCTTAAAGCTTAAGGAGCAGAATTTAAAGATGGGACTAACCACTTGAAAGTTTTCTTGAACGGTAAGCAAACCACGATGCCAAGGCACCCTAGTAAAGAAATCCCAGAACCGCTGAGGAAATTAGGTCACAGCACTAAAATTGACACCATCGCGAATGCGTTAAATGCCTTGGGCAAACATCTGGAACTTGTTGCCATTTAAACATCACCATCAAATAGTATTAAACCTTGCCACAGCAAGGTTTAAGTAAATGACTAAATTTAAATTACGGCCTCATTACCATTTATCTCGATAGTAAAATGATATTTGATACCAATATTTATCTATTTCAATTTTTTTATTAAAATACGTTCAAGGACTGGTACATATTATTTTTTACATTGAACCTACTATTATTAATATTATCTTCAATAGGAAGCCCTAATTTTTCTATTACTGAACCATCATCTCCCAAATCTCTAGAATATTCCTCACCAATAAACTCTTCCGTTTTTTTATCAAACCACGCAATATTTAACTTTAATCCCATAACTTACCTCATAAAAATTTTTAATGCTACGTTCTGATCAGCCGTTGCTAATTACGCGCCACATTAAATTAATATTAGGAAGGAAAATAAGCGCACCATAAATAGCGCGCTTCAAGGAGGTGTTTACTGCTATTTTACAAATTTATCGATCATTATCATCGATAGCAGATTATTTACATCAGAATTTATTACTTATTTACCGCCGCAAATGTCTCAGCAACACGTGCAACATTACGGTGATTAACACCCGGTATACAGACTCGGCCATTACCGACCAGATAAACAGCAAATTCTTTGCGTAAGCGATCCACCTGCTGCTGGCTAAAACCGGTATAGCTGAACATCCCGCGCTGTTTCAGAAAATAATCAAAATTTTTCTCTGGTAGTGCGGTTTTCAAAGCATCCACCAGCACCGTACGCATTTCCAAAATACGCAAGCGCATATGTTCAACTTCTGTCAACCATTGTGCCTTCAAAGCAGGATCAGTCAGTACTTTCGCCACAACCTGCGCGCCAAAATTCGGTGGGCTAGAGTAGACGCGACGCACACCCGCTTTCAACTGCCCTAATACCCGCTCTTTGGTCTGTTCATCATCGCAAATGACAGACAAGCCACCCACACGCTCACCATACATAGAAAATATCTTGGAGAAAGAGTTGCTCACCAGACAAGGCAAACCAGCGTTCGCCATTGCGCGAATGGCATAAGCATCTTTTTCCATACCACCCGCAAGTCCCTGATAAGCAATATCAAGGAATGGCAGTAATTCTCTCTCTTTAACAATCTGAACAACTTGATCCCATTGATCATCGGTCAGATCCGATCCGGTTGGGTTATGGCAACAAGGGTGCATCACAATAATGCTTTTTGCCGGCAATTTCCTGAATGTTTCCAGCATTTCATCGAATTTTACCCCTTTAGTCTGTGTATCAAAATAAGGGTAATAGTTCACCTTAATACCAGCCCCCGCAAAAATAGCCGCATGGTTTTCCCAAGTTGGATCACTGCACCACACTTCTGAATCAGGGAAATAGCGACGCAAAAAGTCAGCCCCAATTTTAAGGGCGCCAGAACCGCCTAATGATTGAATCGTTGCCACTATCCGTTGTTTCAACACCGGATGATCTTTACCAAATAACAATTCCTGAACCGCAAGACGATACGATTCCAATCCCTCCATCGGCAGATAAAGAGAAGCAGTCTGTGACAACGCTCTAAGTTGTTCTTCCGCGGTAGCCACCGCCTGCAATTGCGGAGTCACACCCTGCTCATCGTAATACAGCCCGATGCTCAGATTAACTTTTTCCGCACGAGGATCTTTTTGAAATTCTTCAGCTAGCGAAAGAATCGGATCACCAGCATAAGCATCAACATTCTGGAACATCAGGCTCTACTCCTTATCAGTCAGTTATTTAATAAACCATATAATCTACAACATCATTCGTCCAGATATTCCATCACCACTCTGGAAGTAAGCTTAGTCACCAGCTCGTAAGTAATGATACCGGTGCGTTCAGCAATCCGTTCCACCGGCAGTACATCTCCCCAGAGCACCACTTCATCACCCACTTTATCTGTCGCATCTGGCCCCAAATCAACCGAGATCATATCCATCGAGACTCGGCCAGCAATCGGCACTTCACGGCCATTAATATATATTGGCGTTCCCGAAGGCGCACTGCGCGGATAACCATCACCATAACCGATAGCCACAACCCCAAGACAAGTATCACGTTCACTGACCCAGGTCCCACCATAGCCAACCGACTCTCCAGCTTTATGCTTACGAATAGCAATTAAGCTCGACTTTAAGGTCATCGCGGGGATCAAATTAAAATCCACGGCCGTTTTATCTGACAATGGCGATACACCATACATAATCAGCCCAGGACGCACCCAATCTTGATGGACTTCCGGCCACAACAGGATACCTCCTGACGCGTCAATAGATTTTTCTCCCGGTTTGTCCGCACAGAAAGCCTGAAAACAAGCTATCTGCTGGCTAGTTGTATCTACCGTTGGCTCATCAGCCCTGCCGAAATGGCTGACAATATTGACGGGCTGCTGTACATTTTTACAACGACTTAGCCGTTGATAAAATTCTTCGGCATCTTCCGGCCGTACACCTAAGCGATGCATCCCGCTATCCAGTTTCATCCATACTTTTACCGGATGAGATAACTTAGCCTGTTCCAGTGCTTCCAACTGTTCAATGCTGTGAACCACAGTTTCAATATAGTTAGCAACCAGTACTGGCAGGTCAGCCGCATCAAAGCATCCTTCCAGTAACAGAATCGGTTTGACGATACCACCATGACGCAACGTCAATGCTTCACCAATTCGCGCTACACCGAAACAATCGGCGTCGTCCAGCGTATGTGCTGTCTCCAGTAAACCGTGGCCATAAGCGTTTGCTTTCACAACTGCAATCAGGTTGCTTTTAGGAGCAAGCTCCCTTACCCGTTGCAAGTTATGTCGCAGAGCGCGGCGGTCAATAATTGCGGTTGCCGCTTTCATTCTATTCCTTAAATTTATTAATTCTTTGGTGGTTAATACTTATTCGTCGTCATAACTTGGTCCGGCATAGTTATCAAACCGCGACCATTGACCATTAAACGTTAGGCGAACTGTACCGATTGGACCGTTACGCTGCTTACCAAGAATGATTTCAGCCACACCTTTCATGTCGCTATTCTCATGGTAAACCTCGTCACGATAGATAAACATAATGAGGTCGGCATCCTGCTCAATAGAGCCGGATTCACGTAAATCAGAGTTAACCGGGCGCTTATCTGCCCTCTGTTCAAGGCTACGGTTGAGCTGAGAAAGTGCAACCACCGGCACTTGAAGCTCTTTAGCCAAGGCTTTTAGTGAACGGGAAATCTCCGCAATTTCCAAAGTACGATTATCGGATAAGGCCGGAACCCGCATTAATTGCAGATAGTCGATCATGATCAGACTTAATCCACCATTTTCGCGGAAGACGCGCCGAGCCCGGGAACGGACTTCGGTAGGCGTCAGGCCAGACGAATCATCAATATACATATTGCGTTTTTCCAGCAATATGCCCATCGTACTGGAGATCCGCGCCCAATCTTCATCATCAAGCTGACCGGTACGGATACGGGTTTGATCCACCCGTGAAAGGGACGCCAGCATACGCATCATGATCTGGTTGCCGGGCATCTCAAGACTAAAGATCAAAACAGGCTTATCCTGCATCATGGCTGCGTTTTCACACAGGTTCATGGCAAAAGTGGTTTTACCCATAGAAGGACGCGCAGCCACAATGATCAAGTCTGATTTTTGTAAGCCTGCGGTTTTCTTATCCAAATCCTGATAACCGGTTGAAACACCGGTTACACCATCATGAGGGCGTTGATAGAGCTGCTCGATACGCTCGACGGTTTCTTCAAGGATCTGTTCTATTCCTTTCGGCCCTTCATCTTTACTGGCACGATTTTCAGCGATCTGGAACACCCGTGATTCGGCCAGATCCAATAATTCTTCGCTACTCCTGCCTTGAGGATCATAACCCGCATCTGCAATTTCATTTGCAACAGTGATCATCTCGCGGACAACAGCACGTTCGCGGACAATATCCGCATAAGCATTAATGTTCGCTGCACTTGGCGTATTTTTAGATAATTCAGCCAGATAAGCAAAACCCCCTACATTATTCAGCTCCCCGCTCTGCTCAAGGGATTCCGATAATGTAATCAGGTCGATAGGATTGCCCATCTCCAGCAACCGCTGCATTTCAGCAAAAATGCGCCGATGTGGACGGCTGAAAAAATCATTGCTAGTAACACGTTCGGAAACATTATCCCAACGTTCGTTATCTAGCATTAAGCCACCTAACACAGACTGCTCTGCTTCCAAAGAGTGCGGCGGAAGTTTCAGCCCTTCCATTTGGCGATCTTTTGGTTCAGCCATTTTGTTGTGAGTTGATTTTTTTCCCGCCATGAATCCTGCAATAATCCACTGATAAATTTACAACAGCACAGAGTATACGCTATGAAGTGCCTTGAGTAATTACATATAGTTTGTAATTATTTCTGGCACATTAAAGCCTGTTTACAATGAATTCAACTACCACGTGCACACACATTCCCCCTTATATTGATGAGGTTGAGTCATGGCAAAACATATCGAATTTTCCTCTATTGGCGGCCCCGAGGTCCTGCAATATTGTGAATTCACCCCCAAAGCTCCTGCTGACGATGAAGTACAAGTAGAAAATAGAGCGATTGGAATCAATTACATCGACACTTATATTCGTAGCGGGCTATATCCGCCGGCACAATTACCAAGCGGCTTGGGTACTGAGGCCGCAGGCGTAGTGACCAAAGTGGGTTCTGCTGTGACTACCATAAAAGTGGGTGACCGTGTAGTTTACGCGCAATCAACTTTAGGCGCTTACAGTGAAGTGCATAATGTCGCGGAAAACAGAGTCGCGGTTCTGCCGGATACCATCTCCTTCGAACAAGCTGCCGCTTCTTTTCTAAAAGGGCTGACAGTCTACTATCTTCTACGCCGTACCTACAAAATCCAGTCAGGCGAACCCTTTTTATTTCATGCCGCCGCCGGTGGAGTTGGGCTAATTGCCTGCCAATGGGCAAAAGCTTTGGGTGCGAAACTGATCGGAACAGTCGGCTCTGAAGAAAAAGTACAACGCGCTAAAGAGGCCGGCGCATGGCAGGTTATTAACTATAACCGTGAAAATATTGTCGAACGAATTTATGAAATCACCAACGGTGAAAAAGTCGGTGTAGTTTATGATTCTGTTGGTAAATCGACTTGGCTGAACTCGCTGGATTGTCTGAAACGACACGGATTAATGGTTAGCTTTGGCAATGCATCCGGGCCAGTTACCGGTGTCGATTTGGGGATTTTAAATCAGAAAGGCTCACTATTTGTTACCCGACCTTCTATCGCCGGCTATATTTCAACGCGCGGAGAGTTGGATGAGGCGAGCAAAGAACTATTTGATCTGATCGCCAGCGGAAAAATTAATGTGGATGTACCAGAAAATCAGAAATTCTCGCTAAGTGAAGCGACAAGGGCACATCAGATTCTAGAAAGCCGGGCAACGCAAGGATCAAGTTTACTGATCCCTTTAACGGTAAGATGAGCGGGTTATTAACTAAGCCTGCAAGTCTAATACCTCATTATGCCGCTATTGCCTGCACGAATAACCTTAGACCGGAGGGCAATGCTGGCTGAATATATGAAAGATAAAACAATACCCCTCTTGGTAGGGGTATCACACCTCAGGCAGATAAATAACGATAAGATTGAGGCGCTGTTATCCCTTGACCAAACACATTTAAAGGCAGAGGTTTATCGTATTTTTTAACATTACCAATACTAATTGCGACAGCCTTCTCTCTTCCTTCAAAATAACTATCAAAAAAATCCTTTGTTGTACCTGCAAATTGATGAGTCATTTCCCATACAACGGAAGGAGCGTCAGAAATAATATCTTCAATTTCAAACTCGCCAACAACCATACCTATCGGCATAGTTGCATATATAACAACGGATTGAACCTGATTATTTTTAAAGGCAACTTTCCTAAATTCAAATTTCTTTGAACCATCAAGTATTCTATCAACATACTCTGGTTTAATTGATAATAAAACTTTCATTGGCTTCGCTCAGTTTGATAATATTATTAAATTGATCATCAGTCAATCTCATGATTCCCCAATAATCACTTTTATTTAAACCGACTTCGTTAATGAGTCTATCACGAATAATCCTTTTAGGTAAAGCCACATTATAAGTAAATCTTACTATGTATGGATACTGCCGTCTTCTATATATTTCAGTTAATTCATTTACACTAAAGACACTAAATTTACCACAATAATCAATATAGCTTTCTAGCGTTGGGAACTCATTAATAACCCTGACTTCTTCAACAACGCAAAGTGAACTAATCACAGATCTATATCGTGCTAGACCTTGTTTATCAGCCGTTCTATATATAACAATAATATCCCCTCTCTTCATATGAAGGACATCTTTCATTGCACATATATATATTTTATGAATGCTATTGTTGCTATATACTTACTATCAGCAAGAATCACGTAAACTGGGATATTATTACCCGGAACAGTTTTCCAGATTTCAATATGACAAAATTAATTTATTCGAACAGCATCACAATATTTCGCAAAGATATATGGATATCTATTTTTGTCCGATAATGAAAAACTAACTCGAAAAAACAGATTAAAGCACAGTACAAAATCACGCAATATCCATAAATATTTTAGTGCTCAATTCTCATATATGACTGTGCCTTTAACAGTAAAATGAGCGGATATTACATCCGCTCAGTCACCATAGCTAACGCCTGTTCCACAACAGAAACATCCGCGCCCGGTTTATGTGCATTTTCACTAAGATGACGACGCCATTGACGTGCCCCCGGAATCCCCTGGAAAATACCTAAAATATGGCGGGTAATATGCCCCAGATATGTTCCTTTTGATAGTTCTTGCTCTATATAAGGATAAAGTGCTTTAACCACCGCAACAGTATCAACTACCGGCATTGAAGCATCAAATAATTCATGATCAACCTGTGCCAGAATAGACGGGTTCTGATAAGCCTCACGCCCAATCATAATTCCATCCACATGTTGTAGATGCTGTTTCGCTTCTTCCAGCGATTTAATACCGCCATTGATAGCAATCGTTAATTGAGGAAAATCCTTTTTCAATTGATAAACTCGTGGGTAATCCAGCGGTGGAATCTCACGGTTCTCCTTTGGGCTTAAACCAGAAAGCCAAGCTTTACGGGCATGAATGGTAAATATATTGCAGCCACTGCGTTGCACAACAACATCAATAAAATCACATAGGAATTGGTAACTGTCCTGTTCATCAATACCGATACGGGTTTTAACTGTCACCGGCACATTAACCACATCCTGCATGGCTTTGACGCAATCAGCGACCAGTTTAGCTTCCCCCATCAGGCAAGCGCCAAAACGGCCATTTTGCACCCGGTCAGAAGGACAACCGACGTTTAGGTTAATTTCATCATAGCCACGCTCCTGTGCAATCTTCGCACAATGCGCCAACGCCTGCGGATCACTGCCACCTAGTTGTAATGCTATCGGATGTTCTTCTTCGCTGTATGCCAGATAATCGCCTTTACCATGAATAATCGCCCCAGTTGTCACCATTTCGGTATATAACAGCGTTTGCTGACTTAATAAACGATGGAAATAACGGCAGTGACGATCTGTCCAGTCGAGCATGGGAGCTACGGAGAAACGGTTAAGGCTATATTTAACCGTTTCTTTATCTTTCTCGCTGAATTTAAACGTTTTTTCAATTTCTTTACTTTGGTGCATTGCTATACTTTTTAGATTATTTTGATATTCTCAGTACCCATAAATAAGGGAATATACTGCGGAGAATAATATTAAATTATGGCCTACTATAGCATAGTGAAACGCCCCCGTACTGATGACACTATTAGGTATCATTGACAATTGACGTTAAGAAGTATCACAGGTGATTTAATGTAGAGCCGTACAATTTGCTCTCAGGAATATTTTGGGGAAACGCAGAGTACGTTGACTTTAGCGTAATTATTTCAGCTAAAGGGATAAACGGGACCAAAGTCCCATTCCTTTTACTGATATTGAACGTTGAAGTTAATAACCGCGCCACACGCTGCCGCATAACGTTCCAAGGTCTTCATACTTGCGCCAAGAGGATTTTTTTCAAGCCGATTGATACCTGATGGTTTGATACCGATTTTATCTGCCAGCTCAGTCTTTGACATGCCAGAACGTTCACGCATCTCAAACAATATCTGTATCAGTTCCAATTCCTTGTCGGCCTCCTTATACGCAGCGATAGACTCCGCGTCATTCAACATCAACTCCTTCAATTCGTTCAGTGATATTGGTTTCATTTGAACTCCTTAAGCCTCGTATGGGCTGTCTTGATGGCTGCTGCCGGGGTTTTGTCGGTCTTCTTCACGAATGCATGTAGCAGATAGATATTCTGACCTCTTGCAAACGCATACAGTGACCGGGCAATGTCTTTATCTCCTACCCTTTCGAAGGAAAAGATGGATAAAATTCGTGAACGATTGAAAATCGCAGAAGACCATGCCAGAGGAACATAATATGAACCACAATATCGAAGTCAGTAGCGGTAACATTTATGCCGATCTCGGTACGGCAGATGCCGAAGAAATGCAAGTCAAAGCACAACTTGCTACCACCATCGGCAACATCATTAAAAGCCGCCGCCTAACACAGGAAAAAGCCGCACAATTGTTAGGCATGACTCAACCCCGCTGATCTAACATGCTACGTGGGCAGTTCCGGGGGATCAGCGAGGCAAAAATGCTAGATTGCCTGAATCGACTAGGGCGGGACGTTCAGATTGTGATCGGGAAACCACGCCGAACACCCGGTAGCCTTAAAGTCGTTTTTTCTTAATACAACTTTCACAATAGCCCAATCTTCTGGGCTATTTTTATCTGTCGTGCATATACTCAAGCTCAGTTCTTGTCAACAGATCTGACTGGTACCGAACCTTTGCACTACAGCCCTTTTTCGTACAGTTCCTAATCCTGCTGTCGCTCAATTAAATCATTTTAAGCTGGTTGATAATAAAAGGATTCGCCTGAAGCAACAACAACAGTTTTCTTGATGCGCCAGTGGGATAACGGCGTTGGCTTTCCCAACTTTTCACCAAGTCATAACTTACCCCGACCGCCACAGCAAAATCTTGCTGCTTCAAGCCGGTAGCTTCGCGTATTGCTTTAACATCAATTTCGGTGAAAGTATGAACATGTTCTGGTTTAGGTGTCAGCTCACCCTTCTCAATTTTCACCATTTCTTCTGCACTGGCCAGCAGATCGGCAAATAATTATTCAGCACTACTTAATCCGTGCCAATATCATCATGCCCTTGTTCAAATTCCCATTGAATATTATATTTGTCGATAAAATAAAAATATCTTATCTTGCCCATAATCTCGCAAGTTTTTTGTTTTAAAACAGAGTTTTTTTCATCCTCCTCGTTAAAGAACATAAATTCATCACTGGTAATTTCATCTATTTTGTATGGCTTATATAATGGTGATGAGTTTATCAATCTGACATCAGGAAAGTTTTTTATATATTCAAATACACTATCTATATTTTGTATTCTAAGACAAATATGCCCAATACCACCAATATCATTAGCTTCCTTTATTTCAACCCTTTTTGCTCCCGTCGGATGATGATATTCCATTAACTCAATAAAAACCCTAGCTCCAGGAATTTCTAAAAATGCCATTGATACATCAGTCTGTTCAGGGTTATCAATAAAACCCGCTGACTTTGCAAAACCCTTATTTTTAAAATGAGGAAAGAATTGTCTTGGTATTGCCCCAAATAGATTTTTATAAAAGTCTATTGCTGCCATCATGTCATCTACAACAATATTAATATGACCCAATCCTTTAAAGTCTATCATTATTTTCTCCATTAATTTATATAGAGTATAATCTCATCTAAAATAAAGAATAATAAAATTAGCCTACAGAAGATAATCAACAATTAAGATTTAAATTGGAAGCCAGATATACCCCCAAAAAATCAAACAGGTCAATTTTGGGGGTAGATTAAAAACTTGCGTCTATTTATCTCTCGAGTTTTTCCGGCCAATCAATATCCATTGCCTGTGAAACATCTATCCGATTAAGTATTACTCTGTATTCTTTCCATGCCAATAAAGCTATTTTCTCTTCCTCAGTTGCAATACCTAAATCAACAGCGTCTTGCAGTGGCGCAATTTGATTGGTTGCCTCAGCAATAAGTTGTTGTTTTTGGAATTCAGCATGTTGCCGTAATTCATCTTTCGTTGGCGGGGGAATATCCGCCCACTCCGGCAAACCGTTTTTATTTGCCACACGGTGCTTTCCTTCTGGCGCATGATTAGCAGCATATTCCTGATAAATATCATGACTGACTTCTATAATATCATCAGGCAATGAACCAGCGGAAATATAATTTTGTTCCAATTCTACCGGGTAGAAAGCATTTGTTTTTGCACTGTAATAATACATAATTAATATCCTATCGCTATCCAAAAGAATGGGCTATCCCATTTGGCATTTACCCAAGAATTTAATAAATCGAAAGATGAATTATCAATTACATTTACATAGCCAACAGATGCCCCCATAAAACCCATTTTACTTTGAATAGAATTAATATTGACGGCATAATGCGTATTGGAAAAACTAATTGGCAATTGAATACGTTCTATACGGCCAGCATCAATGACCTTAGTACGCCCCCATTGGTAAATAACGCCTGTATCTCCACATTTCCACCAACCATTAACCGCTTTACTGGCAGTATTCCTATTACCTTTGGCATTAACTTGGTTATCTACTTCTTCTTTTGTGTACACCCCAATATCCACAGCATCCAGATCAATATTCTCAGATAATTCCTTACCATTCACTTGCCGAATGTTGGGCACTCTGCTATTAATATTTTCACTAAGCGAATTTACTATTTCCTGAGCAAGCTTTTGCGTAACAGCCAATATGTCACTATCGCCAAGTACATCTGTAAGTTGAATAACACCTTTTTGTGTTAATGAAGCACTTGGAATTTCTATTAAAGCTTTTTTCTCTAAAGCTGTATTTAATTGGGCAGTGAGCTTATCTATATCACCGTCATCCAAAACATCATCACCACATTGTGTAGCGATAAAATTAGCCACCACCGATGATATGGTTGACGATTGACGCAAGACCTTATTTAATAAATCAATGGAAATAACATTGGGAAGAATTCCCATATTCAATTCCTGACTCTCTTCATATTCTTCCTGAGAAACAATATTCGCATCTGGACTAATAGAAAAGGCTTTAAAGTCATTCTTATTACTCATGAGTTCTCCTTAAGGAAAAAACTTATTCTTTCATTAAATAAGACTTTGAGATAATGAAAATTAAAATATCCACCTGTTCATCACATATAATTTTAGATAGCATTTCAATAATAGCCTTTTTCTGATAAGTAATGATGAAATATTTTTATAACTTAGTGAAATTAACTATTTTATTATAATTAATAAAGATAACAATTAAATATTCTAAGCCAAATTTATACCCAAGCCGCTCTTTACATTCAGCATCCACGCCCCCTCTGTTTGAACTATTCCCCAAAAATCAGGTAAGCAAATAAAATAAGCCATTTTACTTTAATCTGAATTTTGTGATGTTCCTCTCATACTAAAAATCGCCAGTTCCAATAGGCTTTGTCAGCTTATAAAAATATTCTTCAGGATTTATTAGCTTGAATTATCCAGAATAGGTCTATTCTTAATATGTGGACAAATTCTATTGTCAATACTTATTAAACCTACTAAGTAAGGGAAATTTATATGCCATCAAGAAGAGACGTTATAGTTGGAGGATTAAGTCTTGCTGCTGCCGGTACGCTATCCGCTGTATCCTCAGCCCACGCTGCAACTGCTAACATAAAACTGACAGGAGCCTACAAAACAAATAGTGCAGAAAAATCCCTTGATATTATTAACCTTTATGATTTGGAAGATGAAGCGCGTAAATTGATTCCTGCGCCCCAATTTGGCTATATCAGCGGCGGCTCAGGTGATGAATGGACTCTACGTGAAAACACCAGAGCCTTTGACGATTTCCAAATTATTCCCCGCTATCTCGCCGGAGTAAAAGAGCCTGACACCACAACCGAGTTGCTCGGTAGTAAAGTGGATATGCCTATTTTCATTCCCCCAATGGCAGCACATGGGCTAACTCATACTACTGCTGAATTGGGCACAGCAAGAGGCGCCGCTGATGCCGGCACACTATTTACCGCACAAACTCTAGCCAATTCACCTCTTGAAGAGATAGCAAAAGTGAGTAATGGCCCTAAATGGTTCCAAATTTATTTTACCAAAGATATGGGCATTAACCGCGAAATGATACGCCGAGCCAAAGCTATGGGAGCAACCGCAATCGTCTTTACGGTCGATTTAGAGTGGAGTGGTAATAGAGAAACTGATAAACGTAATAAATTTGTTTTCCCACATTCATTACCATTTCCGAATATTCCAGGCGTTCCCGCAGGAGCAACCTTAGCAGAGATTACAGCGCTCTTTAAACGGGATCTTGATTTTAATGACCTGGAGTTCCTTGCCAAAGAATCAAGTCTGCCAATCATCGTAAAAGGTATTCAATCTGCCGAAAATGCTAAAGAATGTGTTGACCACGGCGCCGCAGCAATTCAAGTTTCTAATCACGGTGGCCGGCAGTTGGATACTGTCCCGGCAGCAATCGCTTCATTACCGCACATTATTGAAGCTGTCGGATCTAAAATCCCAGTCTATTTAGATGGCGGCATCCGCCGTGGTACCCATGTGTTTAAGGCTCTCGCATTAGGCGCCAAAGCTGTCGCTATCGGTAGGCCCATTTTATATGCGCTGGCATTAGGTGGAGCACCAGGAGTCACTTCCGTTTTAAACCTACTTAAAGATGAGCTAAAACTCTGCATGAAGTTGGCAGGATGTGCGGCCATTAAAGATATAGAGAGAAAATTTATTAATTTGATTTAACCCATTAACTAATAAAGCAAATATTGGCCCCGTTTCATTTGAAACAGGTGATTTCAGGAAACGGGGTAAATTATGTTGCCTTTAGAAATAATGGATACCATAACGAAAAAATCCGGTCTCTCACTTATTACACTATATTTCCTATATTAATTATTTATTTCCCTTTGAAATGTTCTTCAAAGGGAAACATTTCATGTAAATATTAATGGAGTACACGAGATGCTGACAGCTCAGTAATATCAAATTCATAACTTTGTTGTTGTTCCATGTTACTGCGTAAAACATCTTCTACTAATGCAGAAAAACCTGTCATCATCTGCTTTTCCATCATGACGCCTTTTGGTTCAGGCCACGGCAAACTAGCAATTGGCCAGTCACAATGTGACTTATAATAATTAAATTGTTCCAGCCGCTCTTTAGACCGGTCAAAATCATTACTCCAGTAAGCATTGCCCAGCCGAAAATTTGTATAAAACTCATCAAAACTACCGAAGATTTCATAAACATAATCAGCGGTTTTTAGCATATTTTTCCATGCCATTTCTTCACTGATATAACCGGCGCAAAAACAGTTACGACTTAAAACAATTGCAAGCCACAAATCAAACCCCCACACTAATGCAGGAGGGCGTTGATTAATAGGTTTGGCGCATTTATGAATATAGTCAGGTGTTACTTCAACTAATTTGGCAAGCACTTTAAACATTTTCCCATCACTAAGAGCGGCATCAATCGCAAAATGTTTTGAATGCACCCCCTCCCACAAACCCGTTAGCATTTTCATATACCCTTCTTCATCAATAATTCCCCAATCGCTATATAATTGGGATTGATGTTCTTGAGTCAAAGATAATGGAAGCAGGCAGTAACGATAGTTATCATGGGCAACCCGTGATTGTAGAGGATAATGCTCTAGAGTTTCACTCCAAAAACCTAGCCAATAGTCACTAACAATATTTAACCGTAATGCCTGGCGCTTCTCTTCTGGTAAAAGAGATAAACCTGCTTGTCGATAATAACGCCGTTGTTCCCATTCAGGCCGCTTAACAATACGATAAATAATAACAGAGAGTAACATTACACCTAATAATGCTACACCTACTACTTGTGCCAGAAGTAAATAGTCGGCATCAGGGACAGATACATTACCTATTATAAATAAAACAATTGCTACAGATAATACAATACCCATACATACTGCAATTACAAATAAAATATTAATCAATGCATATAATGCTCTTAGAAAAGGTAACTTTCTTCTTTCACAGATAATATGCTTCATTACCTGATAGCCTTTAACTGGGAACTGTCTATAATGAGGCTGATTTTGTAAAAGCTCTTTCATCACAAATGCTTCCTTTCCGAAAATTATCTGTCATATACGATAATTCTTGTCTGTATTATCATAAACTTCAAGAAAACATTATTTTTGCTACTGAATACCAATTTAGTCAAATTAACTCCATCAGGGGACAATCACAATGAACTTTGCTGGATAATATTTTCTATTGAAGAAACATGATAACATCACAATATTATTATCGTACTGGTTGTAAGGGGCGCCATGAAATTGATTAATCAAAAAAAGTTACTGGAACAGGCCGAAGTTATTTGCCAGGCTCGTGGAGTCCGCTTTACTCCGCAGCGTCTTGAGGTTTTGCGTCTCATTTCAGAGCAGCCAGGGGCAATCAGTGCTTATGATTTACTGGATTTGCTACGGGAAGCAGAACCGCAAGCCAAACCGCCTACCGTATACCGAGCACTGGAATTTCTGTTGGAACAGGGATTTATTCATAAAATAGAATCCACCAACAGTTATGTCCTATGCCACCATATTGAACAACCAAGTCACACCTCAGCAATGTTCATTTGTGACCGTTGTGGTTCTGTTACAGAACGAGATGGTGGAACCGTCGAATCCGCCATCCAACAACTAGCAAAAACCGCCGGGTTCAGTTTACGCCATACCGTCATTGAAGCGCATGGCTTATGCTCATCCTGTGAAGAGATCGAATCCTGCACTAAACGAGATGAATGCCAGCATGACCACCGCATTGAAGTAAAAAGAAATAGATAGTAAATACTTACTTTTGATACAGAGCCAGACTGAAATAAACAACCGCAGAATCACGTTTAAGATAATCACAACGATAAATTCAACAACATGATTCTGCCGGAATATTGCAATTCTTTAACAATCTCAAAAACAACAATTTGATATTTTATTATCAAGACCAGTTGCCGTTACGAATCACCCCAACCGCCAATCCTTCAATTGTCAGGCTCTGCTCACGCAAATCCACCACAATTGGCTTAAATTCAGGGTTTTCCGCCAGCAATTCAACTCTATTTCCAGTCTGTTTAAAACGTTTTACCGTCACTTCATCTTCAATGCGAGCAACAATAATCTGCCCATTACGAACATCTTGTGTTTTATGTACGGCCAACAGATCACCATCCATAATCCCAACATCTTTCATAGACATGCCGCTAACCCGCAACAGGAAATCCGCACTTGGCTTAAACAGTGCCGGATCAACCTGATAATGACTTTCAATATGCTCCTGTGCCAACAGTGGTTCACCTGCGGCGACACGGCCAATTAACGGTAAACCAGATTCTTCAAGCAGCAAACGGATACCTCTAGATGCCCCAGCGACAATCTCTATCACCCCTTTACGAGCCAATGCCTTCAAATGCTCTTCAGCCGCGTTAGGTGAACGAAAGCCAAGACGTGCTGCAATTTCAGCACGCGTCGGCGGCATCCCCGTTTGCGAAATATGGTCACGCACCAAGTCATAAACTTGCTGCTGCCTTGCGGTAAGTGCTTTCATTTCGTCCCCTGTTTGTTTATACAGTCAATATGTGAGTATATACAGCTAAATAACGATTGGGAACCTACCAGGGTAGAAAATTAGCCAATTATAATATAATACCTAACTATTAAACTAAATCAGGCCATAAAATAGCGCCAAAGGATGGTCCCCCAGACAATTAACGACATAATCATTGTTAGAAAGACAGCCGCCGACCCCATATCTTTCGCGCGACCGGACAGTTCATGGAACTCACTGCCAATACGATCAACCACAGCTTCAATAGCGCTATTCAGGATCTCCATAATCAACACCAGCATCACTGAACCAATCAGTAAAATGCGTTCAATTGCGCCGATATCCAGATAAAATGCAACCATCATAGCCAATATCGCTAAAACTATTTCCTGACGGAAAGCCGCCTCATTTTTCCATGTCGCCCGAATACCCTTCACCGAATATACGATTGCTTTAATGATACGGGTCAAGCCCTTGGATTGATTCGCCATAAATTATTCACACCAAATATAAGGTTATTTGACACTTTCCCCTTCTATTATTGTCTTAACACAACAGATCTCAACACCTGTTTCTGGTATGCTGGCAACGTGTTGCTAACAAGAGGCTTCAAGATATTTATGTCAAGTTGGCGTAAAATATATTATAAATTATTGAATTTACCACTAAAAATACTGGTAAAGAGCAAACTTATCCCCACAGATCCTATTACTGAATTGCGGCTCGATACGACACGCCCGATTCTGTACGTGCTGCCGTATCATTCCAAAGCAGACTTACTGGCATTACGTCAGCAATGTCTTGAGCAGGATCTGCCGGACCCATTAAATTCACTGGAGATTGGTGACACTGAACTTCCTAGCTATGTATTTATCGATAATGGCCCACGTGTATTCCGCTATTGTGCGCCAAAGCAGGAATCCGTAAAAATTTTCCATGATTACCTAGATCTTCATCGCAATAATCCAAATCTGGATATCCAACTGCTGCCAGTTTCTGTCATGTTTGGCCGTTCCCCGGGACGCGAAGGGCAGAGCGCTCCACATTTGCGGCTACTCAATGGTATCCAAAAATTCTTTGCCATTCTCTGGCTAGGCCGAGATAGTTTTGTGCGCTTTTCAAACACAGTATCGCTACGCTATATGGCGACTGAGCATGGCACTGACAAGACGATTGCCCATAAGCTGGCTCGCGTGGCGCGAATGCACTATTCACGTCAACGCCTGGCAGCCGTTGGGCCACGCCTGCCGGTTCGTCAAGAGTTGTTTAACAAGTTACTGGCATCGAAAGCAATAGAAAAGGCGGTCTCCGATGAGGCCCGCAGCAAGAAAATCTCACATGAGAAAGCCCGACAAAATGCCGTTAATATGATGGAAGAGATTGCGGCGAATTTCTCTTATGAAGCGGTACGGCTGTCAGGCCGTGTACTGGGTTGGACCTGGAACCGTCTGTACCAAGGGATCAATGTTCACAATGCTGAACGCATCCGCCGTCTGGCACAGGATGGCCACGAGCTGGTTTATGCGCCCTGCCACCGTAGCCACATGGATTATTTGCTGCTCTCCTATGTGCTCTATCATCAGGGCTTGGTGCCGCCCCATATCGCCGCTGGCATCAACCTGAATTTTTGGCCGGCAGGGCCAATATTCCGCCGCCTTGGCGCATTTTTCATCCGCCGCACGTTCAAGGGTAATAAACTCTACGCCACGATATTCCGGGAATATCTAGGTGAGTTATTCGCCCGGGGTTATTCTGTTGAATACTTTATGGAAGGCGGTCGCTCCAGGACAGGCCGTTTACTCGATCCTAAAACGGGTACGCTGTCCATGACGTTACAGGCGCTGTTGAGAGGCGAATCACGCCCAATTACCATTATTCCGATCTATATCGGCTACGAACATGTGATGGAAGTTGCCACCTATGCCAAAGAGCTGCGTGGCGCAACCAAAGAGAAAGAGGGCTTTTTCCAGATGATACGCGGTTTGCGCAAACTTCGTAATCTGGGGCAAGGCTACGTCAACTTTGGCGAACCCATCCCGTTGATCCAATACCTTAACAACCATGTTCCTAGCTGGCGCGATTCTATTAATCCAATAGAGTTCCAGCGCCCCGAATGGTTCAATCCGACAGTCAGTCAACTGTCTGAGAAGATTATGGTAAACATCAACAACACTGCGGCGGCTAACGCGATCAACTTGTGTTCAACCGCCCTGCTTTCGTCACGTCAGCGAGCGCTAACTCGCGAGCAACTGCTTGAGCAACTGGATTGTTATATACAGCTCATGAGCAATGCGCCCTACGCTGCCGATGTCACTGTACCAAAGAAAACCGCGGAGGAGTTGTTAGAACACGCTCTGCAAATGGATAAGTTCGAGGTAGACAAAGACAGTATGGGCGACATTATCATTCTGCCGCGTGATCGGGCAGTTTTGATGACCTACTACCGCAACAATATTCAACATCTCTTAGTACTGCCATCGCTGATTGCCTGCATCGTTATTCATCATCGCCGTATCAGCCGCGAAGCGTTGTTAAACCAGGTCGCGATCATTTATCCACTCCTTAAAGCCGAGCTGTTTATGCGTTATAGCAAAGCGGAGCTGCCAGAAGTGGTTAATACGCTGATCAACGAACTGACCCGCCAATGCCTTATCTGCAACAAGGAGCATGGCATGTTGGTGCTTAATCCAGCACGTATCCGCCCCCTGCAATTACTGGCAGCCGGTGTCCGTGAAACACTGCAACGTTATGCCATCACCCTCTCTTTACTGAACGCCAACCCAATAATCAGCCGGGGAGCGCTGGAAAAAGAGAGTCGGATGTTAGCGCAACGTCTGTCGGTATTGCATGGCATCAACGCACCTGAATTCTTTGATAAGGCGGTATTTACTACGTCGGTAAATACACTACGTGAAGAAGGTTATATCAGTGACAGTGGCAATGCGATTACAGCAAATACCCACGATCTGTATCAGGTATTGGGTGAACTGATGTCACCTGAGATTCGTCTTACGATCGAGAGTGTTAGTTTGCCGCCAGAGCATAACGATACCGAAGAGAGCGCCAAGGAAGGATAATCTTCTTAAATACTGGTGATAATGGTTATTCACATTATCACCAGATATTTCAGACATAGCTGAAGAAAATGCCAAGGAATAACACCAGACCAACATAGTTATTATTGAGGAATGCCTGGAAACACAGTGTTCTTTCCCGGCCGGCGATCAGTTTCTGCTGATAAATAAATAGCGTACCCGCAAGCAACAGTGACCAATAGTAGATACCGCCCAGATTCATCATATAACCCACCAGCGCCAGCACCAGTAACATAGCGAGTTGCAATAACCCTATAATCAATTTATCGAAACGACCAAACAGGATAGCGGTGGACTTAACGCCTATTTTCAAATCATCGTTTCGATCGACCATCGCATATTGTGTATCATAAATAACCGACCAGAAGATATTAACTAGGAATAATAACCAACACTCTAGTGGTAAAGACTCACTAACCGCAGCAAATCCCATAGGAATAGCCCAACCGTAAGCTGCCCCTAGCACAAACTGAGGAAGATGACTAAATCGTTTAACAAAGGGGTAAAACCAAGCCAGAGCCAACCCAACGACTGACAACCCGATCGCCATTTTATTCAAGGCCAGCACCAGCCCAAAAGAGATCAGCGCCAGCACGACAAACAGGAGCTTACTCTCTTTCTCACTGATGGACCCACTCGGCAGAGGACGTGCTTTTGTACGTTCTACGTAACCATCAAATTTTCTGTCAGCAAAATCATTGATCACACATCCCGCTGCACGCATCAGAAACACACCGGCAGTAAAGACCAATAATATGTGCATATCCGGAATCCCTTTCCCTGCTACCCACAAGGCCCAGAAAGTCGGCCACAACAACAATAATGCACCGATAGGCTTATCAATACGCATTAAACGGCAATAGGCCAGCCATTTACTTTGCGCCATACTTCCCTTCCCCCTTTTAAATTTTACCTTTATATACAGGTGATTCAGGTAAAAAGACTTCGGTTAATAATAATGGCTTGCCTGATAACCTTAGCAATGATCGTCTTGCCCAACGGTTTACCTGCCGCCCCACATGAATATAGTCCCGCGTCAATTTATTACCACTAAAAAGATACCGCCCCAGTGGGACTGTTCCTAAATCAACCAAACTTTCATCAGGACCGGTCAATGTCGCTTCCGGGATTAACGTCCGCCCCAATAGCCAAGGGATATTATCGCCACACAGCACGATCTCACGCAGCCAATATCTTTGACTCGCTGGCAAACACTCACTTTCATCAGAAAGTTGTTCGGCGGTAATAAAACATTCTCTGAACGGTATGATACACACACGATTACAATATTGCTCAAAACGGCGAGTCATTGAGCCTAATTCCATCAACCAATCTAAAATCTCATCAGACAAAATGGGCGAATCCACCGAAAGCCATTGAATAGGCGCCGTTGTTAATATTGAGTCAGTTGACATACGATTTTCCATTAGGACAAATTTCTTTTATCCGGAAGTACAATTGATAACCGCTGAGAATACCACGTTGTAGGTATACAGAATAAAAAGTTATAACAAATTATATAAATATTATTGAGTAAAAATAAGCGAATTATGATGAACATAATTCGCTCATATCAATTAACTTTCTGATTCAGAGTAAGTGATTAACGCCATGCTTTAAAACGATTAATCAATCCATTGGTTGAACTATCGTGGCTGATAACCTCTTCACTATCCTCAAGCTCCGGTAAAATACGGTTAGCCAATTGCTTACCCAATTCAACCCCCCACTGGTCAAAAGTAAAGATGTTGAGAATCGCCCCTTGTACAAATATCTTATGTTCATACATGGCAATCAACGCCCCCAAACTAAATGGGGTAATTTCACGTAACAGAATAGAATTAGTCGGGCGATTTCCTTCAAACACTTTAAATGGCGCAACATGTTCAACTTCAATCGCGAGTTTGCCACTGGCGACAAATTCAGCATCCACCTGCTCACGAGATTTACCAAAGGCTAATGCTTCCGTCTGAGCAAAAAAGTTTGATAACAATTTGCTGTGATGGTCGCTCAATGGGTTATGGCTGTTCGCCGGTGCAATAAAATCGCAGGGGATCAATTTAGTTCCCTGATGAATAAGCTGATAGAACGCGTGCTGACCATTTGTTCCAGGTTCTCCCCAGATGATTGGGCCAGTTTGGTAATCTACTGGATGACCATTGCGATCAATATATTTACCATTGGATTCCATATTGCCTTGCTGAAAATAGGCAGCAAAGCGATGCATGTACTGATCGTATGGCAGAATCGCTTCAGTTTCCGAACCAAAGAAATTGTTGTACCAAATACCAATTAACGCCAGCAATACAGGAATATTTTGCTCAAATGGGGTATTGGCAAAGTGCTGATCCATTGCATGCGCCCCACTAAGCAATTGTTCAAAATTTTCAAACCCGACAGAAAGTGCAATAGACAAACCAATCGCTGACCACAATGAATAGCGGCCGCCAACCCAATCCCAAAACTCAAACATATTTTTGGTATCAATACCAAATCGCTTAATTTCCTGCTCATTTGTAGAAAGCGCCGCGAAATGCTTTGCAATATGCCCTTCATCACCGGCACTTCTTAGGAACCAGTCACGGGCAGAGTGAGCATTGGTCATCGTTTCCTGAGTAGTGAACGTCTTGGAAGCAATGAGAAACAATGTCGTTTCCGGGTTAAGCGCTTTCAAGGTCTCCGCAATATGGGTTCCATCAACATTAGAAACAAAATGCATATTCAAGTGATTCTTATAAGGTTTCAGCGCTTCCGTCACCATATAAGGGCCAAGATCTGAACCACCGATACCGATATTCACCACATCAGTAATCACCTTACCGGTATAACCTTTCCACTCGCCATTAATCACTCGCTCACTGAAATCTTTCATTTTTGCCAACACCGCGTTGACCTGCCGCGTAACATCTTCCCCGTCAACCACAATCGGGGTATTACTGCGATTACGTAGTGCAATATGCAATACAGCGCGATCCTCAGTACGATTAATTTTCTCACCAGAAAACATACTGCGGATAGCCTCGGCAACATCCGTCTCTTTAGCAAGCGCCTGTAATTTTTCCAATGTCTCCGTTGTGATGCGATTTTTTGAAAAATCTACCAGAATCTGGTCATCGAATGTCGTTGAGAACTTAGCAAAACGATTTGGGTCCTGTTCAAACAATTCACGTATGTGAATATCCTTTATCTGCGCAAAATGCTGTTCTAACGCTTTCCAAGCTGAGGTTTGACTAGGATTGATATTTTTCATAGCTATGCTCTCTATCAACTGACTGTAAGTAATTGGAAGTAAAGAAAGATTGTAACCTGTAATTCTATGATTCGAGCCTCTTTTCCTTTAATCACTGATATTGGTCAAAACGATTAGGTTTTTCTAGTTCTATTTGCTGAGGTGTATACCTTATAGATTTCAAGATGCATCGCGACGGCAAGGGAGTGAATCCCCGGGAGCATAGCAAACTATGTGACCGGGGTGAGTGAGTGCAGCCAACAAAGAGGCAACTTGAAAGATGACGGGTATATAAAAAATAATTACCTCTCTCTACTATCCTCAATTTATTTTATGATTCTTATCGCGTCATGAAAGATATTGATGTCACTCTTCACCCCGTTGACTCAAACCCGTTAACCCGATATTTCTAAAAGACTATCCAGTTAACAGAAGGTTATCGCAATGAGTGCTGTTTCATCCCAATGCCCTGAAATTGGCGGGCATGTAGTCGCAAAATTTGGTGGTACCAGCGTGGCAAATTTCGATGCCATGAATAACAGTGCAGATATCGTACTGGCAAATAAAGCAGTACGTGTGGTTGTGCTGTCTGCTTCCGCCGGTGTAACCAACTTATTAGTTGCATTAGCGGCAGGCTGCGATGCAGATAAGCGGGTTGACTATTTGAAACAGATCCACGCCATTCAATACGCAATTATTGATCGCTTGCATGAATCCGATACTATTCGTCAAGAGATTAATCGTCTACTGGAAAGTATTAAAACCCTTGCTAAGGCCGCATCTCTGGCAACCTCTGCGGCTCTGACAGATGAATTAGTCAGCCACGGTGAACTGATGTCCACACGATTATTTACCGAATTGCTTCGCCAGCGTGGTAAAGATGTCGAATGGTTTGATATACGCAAGGTAATGTATACCAATGATTATTTTGGCCGTGCAGAACCAAACCATGAACAACTTCAGTCGTTGGCAACAGAACATCTCTTACCACAACTGAAAAATACCCTGGTTGTCACCCAAGGCTTTATTGGTCGTGAAGAGAACGGTCGTACCACTACACTGGGGCGCGGTGGCAGCGATTATACTGCGGCGCTCTTGGGAGAAGCCCTTGGCCTGAAACGCGTTGATATCTGGACAGATGTTCCGGGCATTTACACCACTGATCCACGAGTTGTTCCAACCGCCCAACGAATTGATCAGATTGCCTTTGATGAAGCGGCGGAGATGGCAACATTTGGTGCCAAAATTCTACATCCGGCAACGCTGTTTCCTGCTATTCGCTGTGGTATTCCAGTATTTGTCGGCTCTAGTAAAAACCCACAGGCCGGCGGTACGCTGGTCTGTGATACCACAGAAGCCCCCCCACAGTTCCGTGCTATTACCCTGCGCCAGAAACAGACGTTACTGACATTACACAGCCTGAAAATGCTACACGCACAGGGATTTTTGGCCGAAATATTTACTATTCTGTCACGTCATAATATCTCGGTGGATTTGATCACCACCTCGGAAGTCAATGTGGCATTAACACTCGACACCACTGGCTCCACCAGCACGAATGGCAGCCTGCTGACCAATGCGCTGATGACGGAGCTTTCGACACTGTGTCGGGTTGAAGTGGAAGAAGATCTGGCGCTAGTGGCAATTATTGGTAATCAGCTTTCTCAAACCAACGGATTAGGAAAAAAGGTTTTTAGTGTGTTGGAAAGATTCAATCTCCGCATGATCAGTCATGGCGCCAGCAACCATAACCTGTGCTTGCTTGTTCAAGGCAAAGATGCAGAACAAATTGTTCAAACCCTTCATCAGCGTTTGTTTGAATAAGTATAGTTTTTCAGGTAGTTAATATCCCATTCAGTCTTCTGACTGAGCGGGATATTACAATAAATCCATCATTTTACTCCCTGATAATTTATTATGTGGGAATACCAGTACTGACTTCCATGTTAAAAGAACAATTAACATCCTCTTAAGTAAATAAGAAGAAAAATAAGTTAACAATAACCTATGAAGGAAGAAATAATTTCAAATATAGACGCTCAGTAAAAATAGATTTACCATAGAAAATATATCAACAAGCAAGCAATTATTCACTATGGCAGGTGATCAAGCCAGTATTTTTACCTCCGACTGATCACCTGTCACTAACATTAAAAGAAGACTTTTTATAACTTAGATACTATTAGTCGTTCGTAATGTTGACCATAATGCTTTCATAGCTTTTCCTCGGGGGAAAGCAATATATTCCGGTTCAATTAACGACGGCCGCCAGCTCATTTTATATTGACGTTGCGAAGCCGCAGGATAAACAATGCCGCCTTTTGATGACAACCATTTAGCAATTTTATAAAAGATCGCCGAGTCATTAATGTATCCCTCCTCGCCGAACTCCACCAAAGGGGTGAAGCCCAAATGCAGGTAGGAAACTACCCCCTCTTTCAGGAAGTCATTAATCGCAGTTTCATTAATAAATTGCATCGTGCCGTCGGGTATACCCGGTTTTTTTCGAGATAGGTTATGAAACCATCCCGATGTTTCACCCCAAGTGTAACTATAAACAATATATGCCTGAATTTGTTCTCCCTGTGTTGCAATATAGACTCTGTGCTCGCCTGAATTCACTTCTACAGTGTTGAAATCAATCACCAATTTTTTCAGGACCTTCGCATGTTTTTCTTTCAACCAAAGCTGATTAATATGTTCTAGTTGTGGTTTAAATCGATAATATTCCTCTTGCGAGCAGATCTCTCGAACGGAAATCCCCGCTCTTCTGGATTTACTGATTTTATTTCTAAGCTGCTGAAACCGTTTGCCTTGCATATTATATCCATCAAGACTCAATGAATAACTCGCGCCAAGCTGGTTCACAGAAAAGCCATTATTTTTCAACAATACAAAATCGCTCTCATCACCGTGCAGAAAAACCGGGAAAGCCCGCTTTTCTTTGGTGAAGTTGAGAAAAGAGTGCAAAAGTGCAGCTCGTTCTTCTCCAGGAGCCAAAATACCACCTACACACATATGCAGATTTTTGTCCTGAAAGAAACCAATAGCCCCCTTTTGATTAGTAAACCAATACGTTTCACTATTGAACAACAGGCTACTCAACGGGTGCTTTGCATAGCAAAGCATTTTTCTGAGATGACTGTTGCCAAGAACATCCTGAGCGTTCCCGGTGGCAATTATCTGAGGAGCATCAAGCAACATGCTCATAACGCTCACCTTGATTATTTCGGGAATACTGGACAGGAATGAACCCATGCTTCCTGGCGATATCCCGAATCGCCAATGCATCATTATAATCAATAGATTTACCGATGCTTTGATGAACACTCACCCCTTCAAGCGCCACAGCGATAGTTTCTGATAAGCAGGCAAGATTTACCCCCGCAGGTACATCGATCACGTTGCTATCGCTATAGGTCACTTTCTCAGGCTGATAGACCAATCCCCCCTCGTAAATTTGATGATTGCCATCCCGAATGAAATCGAAAGGTCTGGCCGCATCAAAAACGATAGCGGAATCTTTTAAGTAATGCGTATTCAAGAAAGGCTTACCTTCACTCGTTGCCGAAACGATAAAATCCGCCTGACTCAAGGAGCGCTCATAACTCTCTATCGCCTCCAAACCAAAGGTATCAACGACCTCAAGAACTTGCTGATGTAATACTTGTGCATCTGTCACCCCCGGATTTTGTTTAAACAGCCATTTTCTCATCTTATCCATGACCGAATCTGGCTGGATAACATCATGTGTTCTTAACACTGCGGAAAGAAGCGCTTTGGTCAGTTCAGAGAGCAAGATGCGTGCTTTATTAGGACGGCTAACCAAAATAATCCGACCAAAGTTATGGGCTAAACCCGTGACTGAAAGCCTGCCTACGGAGCCTCTGGCGCCCACTACCGCCAATGTTTGCCGGGATGCGCTTTCCATCAACATTGAGCGTATCCCCTCAATTACCGCCATCGCAGTCAAAGAGTTGCCATTAGTCAATATCCGGCCCTGCCGATTATTCACCAAGCTATTGCCACCGTTAGTAATAACCGAGGTGTAAGCCCCTAAACCGACGATTTCAGCGCCATTTCTCTCCGCCACATCAAGATATTCCTTCATCAATACCGCCCGTTCTTTCGCCGATAATGCCATCATATCTTCGGGACTGATAGGTGAGAAAAGGAGCATACCATTCGCATATGCCGCTGAACTTTCGACACCAAACTCAATAGCGACATCAGGATTAAAATCAATCGAGGAAACCTGCATGATCCAGTCACTGAGCTGTTTCTGCTGCTCCAGAGTGTAATTCTCCTTTATTGACAGACAATAAGTGTGAGCAAGCTCATTGACCGAAGTAGTATGCATCAAGAAAGCGAATTTCTTACCCTCCGCCAATCCAGAGACAGGCGCTTTAATCTGAGCAATATTATTGTTTCTTGAAATTGGATAACTCACCGAAGGCGGCGGGAGATTCGCAACAGGTATGTCTATCAAGTGTGAAAAAAGAATGTCATATCGTCCATTCTGAACCAGTTGACATACCTCATCAAAAGCCGTGAAAAACGTCTTGATATCCTCTTTGGAAACGTTAAGCGGTGGTTCAAAACGTACAGAGCAAGGGCGAGACATTAACGGCATGGTGAAAAGGCCATAATATTTCAATAAGAAACTACAAATGATATAAGCCAGACCACCGCTTCTTTGACTGAAATTGATAAAGATATTGGAAGCCGCTTTGCTGTCCTGTATTTCAAGACCACGCATCAACCCAGCCCCTTGCCAGTAAAAATGCTCCGGGTATTTAGCAGACAATTGTTCAAGACATTCATCAACATAACGGCTGACTTCTTGAATATAGGTTAACGCTTTACCATCATCTTTAGTCAGATGCTCGATAACAGCAATCCCCATCGTCGCTGCCAGAACGTTATTGGCAAAAGTAGAGCTATGTTTCCTGTCAAACTCGGATAAATAAAGCTCATGTGAATACAACATCGCGCCAATCGGCGAGATACCAGCCCCTAATGCTTTGGAAAACAGGATCACATCCGGTTTCAAAGCATAGAGCGTGGCTGCACAGAATGACCCAAGCCTACCGATACCCGTCTGAACTTCATCAAATACCGACAATGTGCCATTCCCTTTACACAGTGCCAAAATCTTGGACAAGGTATCTGGTGGAATGACTTTCATTCCGCCTTCTCCTTGCACCGGTTCAATGATAAATGCGGCAAATTCCCGGCTCTCCAGCTTTCTTTTTATTTCATCCAAATCTTCACTATCAACCTGCTCATATAATTTATCATCGTAAATGAAATCGGCTTTAAACCGATGTGATCCTGTGGCGGATAATGCCGAATAAGTTTTACCATGAAAACTGCGATGCAAACTCAGAATACGCTTTCTGCCAGTAAACAGACGGGTAAATTTAATCGCAGCTTCTACTGTTTCAGCGCCGCTGTTAGTAAAAGTACAGTGGGTATATTTTTCCTTATCTATTTGCTCTGCAAGCATTTCAGCTAATAGCCGTACCTTTTTGTGAATATTGGGCTGAAAGAAGATAGGTTCTTTATTTTCAGTGAATCTATTAATTTCAGCGATAGCGAAATCAGGATTATGCCCAAATGGCAGCGCGCCATATTGAGCCAAAAAATCCTTAACAACCCGGCCATCCGATAATGTAAGCCGGTTATCTTCGGCAGACTTAATATCCAGCTCAAGGCCCACAGAGTTTAATAAATTCTCACGATATTGATTAACAAACATAGTTCTCTCTCTTTTTTTAAGTGTACAAAATCATGCTGTAGACAGCATGGAAAAATCCTTGAGTTATAAATAGGTGATTCTAAAAGTAATTAAGTTTGTTGTATGATCTGGTTAATCATTTGGAATTCTCCTATCGGATGAAATTTGAATAACTGTACTGCCAAATAGAAATTCATAATTTCTGGTGTTGTCATTACCTTAATTCCACCACAACATCGAAATATGAAACCGGCAGTTTCCTCAAGGATCTTTTCCAAGGTATAACGTAACGCGAGAATCTTGTGAACGGCATTTTCATCCTGGCTAGCATAAAAGGCAATAATCAACATCTGACCGAGAATAACATTAATCTTATAATCAGCTTGAGTCAGGGTATATTTAATTGGCTGCTGTTCTACTACCTTCTCAGGAATGAAGCGAGTAAGTCCATCAAGAATTCCAGAATAAGTATTAGCGGCAAAATAATTAAATAGTGATAAACCGCAGGAAAGCACCATCTGTTGTTCAATCCCCTTATAATGGGAAAGTCGTTTAGGTGATACTTCGGCATCCAAGAATTTGATTTCTTGATTATCACTTTCAGTCAAAATTCCCAATTTCCAAAAAGGAATAACCTTAGAGTTCTGCGTCGATTTAGAAATCAGCACAACTCTCATCTCATCGTCATTATCGGTATCGCAGACTGATAAAACATAATAGTCAGCAATCGAAGATAGAGAACAAGGTTTCTTCGAACCATTAACAAACAGCTTTCCCTCTTTTGAATGCATTTTAAGTGATGGTGTAAAAATATTCGTTCCAGGTAATCCTTCTGCAAAAGCAGAAGCAACCAACGCTTTTGATGCCATAACTTCATTCAATAATACGTTGCTGTCTTCGAATATGTCAGGAAACTTACTGCAAGCCAGTACAATATGATTATGCATTGTTAAGGCAATCCCAACAGCGGGAAGCCACGCAGAAGCTTCACGGATAGTATTACCCACTTGATGAAGCCCATCCATACTGGATTGAGCCATCAAACGCAGGCATTGTGAGGCGGCCTCAGAACCCAATAACAATCTTTTCAATCTATCTGGTGTCAAATGTTGGTATTTCCCGCTATTCTTCCTGAGTTCTTCAACAATATTTGTCATTTTTAATTCTCCTTTGCCTATTCAAACAACCTGCTGAATAAGGCCAATATCTACGCTAAGCCCATGTATTTAAGGCGTGACCGCTGCATCTGTTCAACCAAAGAATGAGATAGTTCAAGGCGAGATTCCACCGTAGAATCGGACAACAACATCCCAGGCGCTAATTCATAACCTTCAATCAAGCGCAAATGGTTCTGCATACCCCGTTGATAGAACATTTCACGCTCTATAAACAAGTCATCAACAGATACCTGGTTCCATAACGCCAATCCTTCTTCTATACACTCAAGAGCCGATTGCTTTAGAGAACTATCATTTTCGAGCGCCATCTTGACGATATTTGCACACACCGTTAGATGTCTTAATTCATCAGCATTAGCTCTGGCCTGTGTCTCAGCCGCCGCAATATCAAAAGGACGCCACTTGATCTCACTGAGTTCCGAAGTTGGCGCAAGTACGCCTTCCAAAACGACAGTAATAATCAACACACCTGCAATATAATCATTTTTCAACACTACCCATTTGTCGAAATAAGTTCTCAATGTCTCCAACATATTGGTCATTTTTCCTCGTAAGAGGCTTTCCATCTTTCCGGCCACATTGTCGATGTCCGCAAAGCCTATTCTGACCAGATGTTCTCTGAATAATTTAGCATGCCTGCCTTCATCGAATATCTGAGTCAGCATATAATCGAAGTTGATATTGTCAGGTGCCTTATCTGCAAGTAACAATAACGCTTTCGTTGCTTCATATTCCGAAATCGATTTAAAAGAAAGCTCCCGGATCAGAGACTCCCGTAAATCACCCGGCAAATAGGTTAATTTAGGATCATTGGCATAATGGCTTCTTTTTCTTTGTTCAACACTTATCTGTTCAGTGAACCACTCATCCAAGCCCCAATCTTTTGCCTGCATTTCTATTTCCGATGCCTGTTTAATTAGACTCATAAATAAATGCCCTTCCAAGTAAGTTATCTCTCTACAGTGATTTATTTCAATGAACAGTGGGTTGTTTAAATATATTAATAGATAACTTAGGGAAATTTCCCAAAACACCACGATCCAGGCAAATATGGACAAATAATGCAATAATGCTGTAATTGTCCTTAAAGAACCAGATCCAAAGCAAACTAATCACACTGAGTGTGAATAAATTGTGGCAGATATTATAAATGGTATAAAAAGCTGAAGGCGGAGTTTCTTTTTTATTCAGCAAACTCCAGATCCGCCCTGGGTAATAACCAATAATATCAATCAGAAAAAACAACAAAATAAATTGCCACCAATTTATATAACTTTCAAGCTGCCAGGTCAGAAATAAACTGATAAAAAACAATCCTAGAAATTCCCAACGCAGAATTTTCAATGTATTAATCATCTCTATTCTCCATTATTTCTCTTTTCATGATTGCAATAAGATCTCCTGGCTGTTTAATCCAGGCGCTGTGAGGATTACCTTTGAAAGATAAAGTTATTTCCCTAACTTCTGCGTTAGGTATAAGACTTGCTAGTACTTGAGTGGACTTTAACGGAGCCCAATTATCTCCTTTAAAACAGATATAAACAGCCTTGGATAAATTTTTATTCTCCTTACCCTTATAAGCACGGACATGATAATAATTTCCCGTACAAGCGGTTCTGGCCCAATCCCGCATTAATCCCTTAGCTTCTCTTATGCCAAAACCAATCTTTTTCCCAGGGAGATAACCATATAACGCAGTCAGAACATTAAAAATAATGGCTGCTGTTATTATCTGTACCCTCCCCATTCCCTGCCAATTCTTATACCATACGTTCCCGGTTGCCACACAAAACAGAGAAAATGGCCTGTCAGTCGAGCAGGCAAAGAGCGTCGCAATATGCCCCCCGAGACTGTGACCAAAGACAATAGGAATTTTATTGCTATTTAATTCAATAGCCTTGTCTAACATTGCCGGCAGATAATCTCGCAACAGATCGGAATAATCATAGTCATTTTCTCGACTTGGTTTAGGTTGACTGTCTCCATAGCCTGGCATATCAGCAGTGACAACCTGAAAACCCTCTTTTACCAGTTGTTGTATTAAAGTTTCATATTTCCTGATTTCCACACCAATAGCAGGTAACAATATAATAACTCTGCCATCACTATCTCCCCGATAAACTTTATAATTACAGAGAAAATTACCAGCCACTTTAAAGTAATTACCGTTAATATTATTTTTCATATCTATATGCTCTCAACAACTACATCACACTCCAGTGACTGACATTGGCGATAGATTCGCCAAAAAAATTTATATTTCAAATGCGATAGGTGTCAAATAGTTGTCCATCTCGCCAAACTACTAGTGATTTTCTAATTTGTTATTAACCAATACGAAATCCCCTTATACTTTCTTAGTAATAGGCTATAGATAAATCAAGGAACATATATTATTTTATAAATTATTTGTTGGAAAAATTATTTTACACATCAAAAAAATTTAGTTTCAAATGTAAACCATACCATTTAAACATTAATAAATAAGTTATTAATCAATAATAAAATATCAATTTTAAATGTATTGAATCTATATGAAACAATATTAACAGAAAGCTATAACCACATAAAATCACAAACAGTTAATAGTAAGAAGAGATAATCTTAGTTTAAAGAATACATAAGAACAATGAAATTTATTGATGAATCAATTCAAAAATATATTCGAAAAATTATTTCCTAACATTACTTTAATAAGTTAATTTATATTATTTTTATCTATATTTTACATGATGATATAATTAATGTTAATTAATTATATCATTACTACTATTTAATTAACGAAATTAACCAGCCATTCTATTCTTTTACTCAATGACTGGTTTTATATTAGTTTTAATTATAACGAATAATTTTATATATTTAAGTTATTCGTTTACAAAGACTGACTATACCAGCCCCTAAAATAAGTATTGGCAGAAGAGCAAGAATACCGCCCACTATAGGAGCCTGCAATCCGATAGAAACAAGGTATATAATCGGAACATAGAGAATAGATATAATGTAGGTACAGATAATTAATAAAATCAACGCAACGTTAAATTTATTGAACTCTCGTAACATCAAGTCCATTAATAAAAATAACAAAACAGGTAACGTAACAAGATAAGATGCAGTAGGTAAAATTAATGCGACGATAAGGCTAAGTAATCCAGCAACTATCCTTAACATGCTCCGAATATTTGATACCGTTCGGGGTGAAGATGAAAACCATATATTTCTTATCGCTAATGAGATAGAGAATAAAAATGTTAAAATACCTGTAACGAAAGCGGTAAATACAGACATGATAATCAGCCCAATATAGGGTACAGGAAAGTAAACTGCATCTACACTTTCTTTAAATATGTTAATCTCATCTTTTACCGCGAAATGCACTCCCAAATCCCGAACCGTTCGCTGATATCGCCACAAAGTTCCAAGGTTAAGATTCTCAACAGTATCACTCATACGGTGGTAATGCTCGTAACCCAAGATGGTAGCAAAATTCATCCCAGTAAACCCTCTATCCAGAAAGACGCTAAAATCTGTGTTATTCTGCAACATTTGGTACACGATGGGGCTAAATGAAAAAGCTACCGGCTTATAAGCATTCCGATTCCATTCTGAAACAAGCGCAAGATTTTTTGCCGATGTCTCAAATAAGAGCGGCACGCCATTATTTCCTCGAGCATCAAAATTAAAAACAACATCTATTGGTTGAGTAGTAATTTCATTAATATTCTTAACAAAGTGATACGCACCGAGTAATCCCAACTCTTCAGCATCAGAGAATAAGAATATAACGTTGTTTTTTATATCTGTTCTTTCAGCAAGATCCCGCATTAACTGGAGTACCGAAGCGACGGCCATACCATTATCGTTTGCTCCTGGCGCAGTCCTTACACTGTCATAATGCGAAACAAATAATAAGGTTCCTTTTGGCGAAGGAACCTCCAACTTTGCAATAAGATTTGTTCCAGTTAATTCTGATTTATCTTCCACTTGTTTTGCAAAGTTGCCTGTATTTATCCTGGCAAACTCTTTATCAAAAGCTTGTCGTTGTTGACTATTGAAGCCTGAATATATTCTCTTCTGCCGAGAGGCCAAATCATCCGCCGAGTAATGAAATGTCTGTTCAGTAACGTTATATCCCATATTATTCATTTCGTTAATCAGGTAAGCCCGAATTAACGCTTGCCGTGTTGAAGCCGCAGGATGAGGTTCCGCAGCAATAACACCAAGTGTTCTCATCACATTCTTAAACCCACTCTCTTTGAAATATTCAACAGGAACTTTATCAGGAAGTACCAAACCGATACCCTGAATAATCGCTACAATTAAAGTTGTTAGAAAACAGATAATCAAAAAAATGCGCTTCATTAAATTCTCCCATTCCGAAAAAATAGTAACAAAATATTATCCTTGATATAATTAATAATATTTTCTCATGTTTTTACAATTCAAATGAAAATATAAAAAATTAATTAAAATAATTACGACTAATTTAAAACAATATAAAACATTATTTTTAACAATAACAGACGCTCTTTTATAATTATATAATCAAAAAATAGTTAGATAAAAACCATATTACCTATAAATTCCCCAAGGTATTATTTACACATTCTTCCTACTGAAATACGACTAATATCATTAGCTAATTCCTAAAAAGATCGCTTATTCCATTCTACAAAGATTACCTGGATAACAGGAATTACAGTTTATATATAGAAAGTATCAGCAAACTTTAGCAGTTTATATCGTGCCGAACCAACAATGTCAGCTATTTATATTTATAGATAGTAAACCATTACCATATTAATAATATTGTATATTTACAGTGAATTAACTATCATAACCCCCGAAGCAATAAGAAATGCAAACCCGGAAAAGCAGCAATCAGCAAGTGGCCAAAATATGCGATTACTGACCATTCGCCAATTTGTTTCGCTACTCCTGTACATCCGGCTCATATTTGCTAAAAGTTCCAAGCCAGCGCTATCAATCATAACGATTCTAGGCAAAATTTTGAGATTTCTTCAAATCTCAATGATAGGTAGCATTTTCCACACATCGGATGAGTGTTTTTCAGGTTTATCGTCCATAATGAGAAATGAAAATGAATTCCATCTTATTATTCAGAGGGTATTTCGATGAGCACTGCCGTTACCAGTAAAAAAACAAAAAAAACTAAGATTACGGCGAATAATGCTGTTGCTAACGGACAAGTACAGTCATTAAGTCGCGGCCTGACACTTTTGGAATATATTTCCGAGTCACCCGGTGGTATCGCCTTGACTGATTTAGCCCAACAAGCCGGATTACCAAATTCCACCACTCACCGCCTTTTGACCACTTTGCAACAGCACGGTTTTGTCCGTCAGATTGGCGATTTAGGGTTATGGGTTATCGGTTCACACACTTTTATTGTCGGCAGCAGTTTCTTACAGAGCCGAAATTTATTGGCACTCATTCACCCGATTCTCCGCCGCTTGATGGAAGATTCCGGTGAAACGGTTAATTTAGCGATTCTTGATCACAGTGAATATGAAGCGGTTATTGTCGATCAGGTACAGTGTAATGCATTGATGAGAATGTCCGCCCCTATCGGAGGTAAATTGCCGATGCATGCTTCCGGAGCTGGCAAAGCATTTCTTTCAACATTGTCAGATAACCAACTGGTTCAATTACTACATAAGAAAGGACTTCATTCTTACACACAACATACCAAGACAACCCCTTCGAGTTTAAAAGAAAATCTGGAACAAGCACGTAAACAAGGATATTCGTTCGATGATGAAGAACATGCTTTAGGTCTGCGCTGTATTGCTGCCTGTATTTATGATGAGCATCACCAAGCCTTTGCGGCTATTTCCATTTCCGGCCCAGTCTCACGGATCACTGATGATCGAATCACTGAACTTGGTGCTTTGGTGATCCGGGCAGCAAAAGAGATCAGTAAAGAATATGGCGGGATTCGTTAATTCTTTTTCTTAAATTATCATATGATTCTCAGGGCATTGATTTTTTCGTGCCCTGTCTTTTCAGACCAATAAATTCAACTTAATTTATCATCCCTCTGAAAATATTATCGGCAACATAATAGAATAATAACAAAACTATTTAATCAGTTTAAAAATAATATCAACAACAAATGAGAAAAAGAATCCAAAAATAATTATATTTCCGGATTCTTACATATATATAAGAATTAGTTAATGGAACACTAATCGATGAGTATCATCCTGATTAAATCGCTTTTGATAAATTCCAAGTACCTGTTCCATTGCCCCGGTTAGAAAGACGTGAAGTATATACATTATATACCGCGCCAGCAGCAGTAGCATTGAAACAAGTATCGAGAAATCCTCCACGTACGTTATTATAACCATTCAGAAAACGGATAACATCACCTTCACGAACTTTGCCATCATATCCACTGGTTGTATCTGAAAAAATATACCATGTCAGAGTATCAACTGGACGCGCAGCTTTATCCGCCGTATAAACATTATAAAGTTCAGGTGACGGCGCATGACCATTAGTGCCGAGATATCCCCCATTATTCTGGTAAAGATTGAAAAGAAACACAGTATCACCACTGTAAACCTCTGTCCCTATGGCTTTTCCGCTCGTAGACAAAATTTGCCATGTTCCCGTACCTGTACCCGGAGCGCGGTTCGGCGAAGCCGCCGTGTATACGTTATATTTTGCGCCTTGCGCGGTTGCATGACCATTAGTGTCCAGATAACCACCATTTCCATTATTATAGTTGTTTTTAATATGAATTAAATCACCGTATAAAATTACACTAGCCATTATTATATCCTTAAATACTTTCGCGAAGTTATATGTATGTTATATGAGAATTTTCATGTATTTAATTTAGAGTCAAAAATATCAATTCTTTTTATAACCGCTAGCCGTGGCTAAAAATCCTTGATTCCCAAACTCTATAAAATTATAGAACTTCCACAAATAAGTGGATCTATTTTTATTTCTTAAAGAAATCATTAAATATATGTTTTTAATTCACATTCCAATTATGCCTTCATAATAAGAAATATATTTCATATTGAATCCCAAGTTTATTTTTATTAGGAATATTCATACCCCGCACAAGAACAAATAGGGATTAATTTATATTTAATTTAGAGAAATAATTTAATGAGGATAATAATATTAGCTATTGGTGAAAATGGCGATCGCTAACAGCAATCGCCAATTCCCAATAAAATCAGGCTGAAACTTTAGCAATAGAGTAAGTTTCTATCTCAGTACGTTGACTAAACCGCTGTTTGCGACGATACGCAAACACATCTTCCACATGACCATTTCTAATCCGTTCCTGTAACGCCCGCCAGTAGTCTGCTTTAAATAAATCACTATGCATCTCTTCAAAATAGAGACGAATATGATTGTCAGTGCAAAGAAAATGTCGGAATTCCTCAGGAAAAACATCATTTGCCGCCACGCTGTACCACGGTTCACCAGCAAGTTCATCTTCTGGATAACGCGGTGGCGGTATATCCCGGAAATTAACCTCTGTCATATAACAGATTTCATCATAGTCGTAGAACACCACTCGTCCATGTCGCGTTACACCAAAGTTTTTAAACAGCATATCTCCAGGGAAAATATTCGCCGCTGCAAGTTGTTTAATTGCATTGCCGTACTCTTCGATAGCATCTTTCAGCTTCTGCTCTTCTACCTGTTCCATATAGATATTTAACGGTGTCATCCGCCGTTCCATATACAGATGTTTAATCAGGATTTTATCACCCAAATCTTCCAGCTTTTCCGGCACTTCTTTCTGCAACTCTTCCATTAGTTCAGGACTAATGCGGGCTTTATCAATAACAAAATTTTCAAATTCCTGCGTGTCGGCCATTCTCCCCACCCGATCATGTTCCTTGACCAGACGGTAACACTCCTGTACCCGCTCCTGCGTCACCTCTTTCTGCGGCGCAAATCTATCTTTAATCACCTTAAAGACGCGATCAAATGAAGGCGAAGTGAATACCAACATCACCATCCCTTTAACACCGGGAGCAATCATAAATTTCTCTTTGCAGAAGGTAATAAACGCCAGATATTCCCGGTAATATTCGGTTTTACCATGCTTCTGGCAGCCAATTGCCATATAAAGTTCAGACGTTGACTTAGCGGGCAGAATTTCTCTCAACCACTCAACTAAAGCCGCAGGCAAAGGCGCATAAACCATAAAATAGGAACGGGCGAAACCAAATACAATGCTGGCATCAGCATAATCAGTCAGGCAGGTATCGATAAATATCCCGCCAGATTCATTATGATGGATCGGCAACAAGAAAGGGTAAACTTGACTTCCCATGCGGATCTTACCTACCAACCAAGCCGCTTTGTTACGATAAAACAGTTCATTAGCTATCTGGAAAGTTGCCTGTAATAATTCTTCGACTGGAAATGTTTGTTGTAGATAGTCCGTAATATAATGAACATCTCTCGCTAAATTTTCCCAAGGCAAACGTAGCGGCAGATCATTAAGGATTGTCCGTAACATTGAGGCAAGATCTCCATTAGGGAAAAAATCACGCGACAACGGACGGGGAATGTCCCGGAATCTCCGGGCAGGCTGAGAAGTAAAAATAAATAATTTATCCGGTGTCAGATTACGATGCTCAAACAGACGGCAATAAACAGAATTAAAAAAACTCTCGGCAATTTCAAACCGGGGATAATCCGGCAATAAACTGGTATAAACAACTTTTACTTTGCCAATGTACTCTTCATCATATCCGAAAGCGCCATGTATGCATTTAAGCTGCTCAACCACCAACCCAACATGATGATCATAAAGATTGATGCGCTTTTTCATCGCTTGCTGAACAGCGAGCCAGTCCGCCTGTTCAAAGCGTTGTTGCGCACCGGAAGTCACTTCCAGAAAGCGACCATATTGTGCATCGAATCCCTGTAAAATAGTCTGCGCTATCAGATGTGCCGAATCTATCCCCATCGCAACTCCTCAATATATTCAGCCTGCAATAGGCAGGCTGAAATTCATAGGGTATAGAACAATCAGAACTGTTGCTCTTCTGTGGAACCTGTCAATGCGGTTACTGACGATGTTCCCCCTTGAATAATCGTTGTGACTTTATCGAAATAACCTGTGCCAACTTCCTGCTGATGAGAAGAGAAGGTATAACCACGGTTAATTGATCCAAACTCTCTTTCCTGTACTTTCTCCACATAATGTTTCATGCCTTCACCCTGCGCGTAAGCATGCGCCAAGTCGAACATGTTGAACCACATACTGTGGATACCCGCCAGAGTAATAAATTGGAATTTATATCCCATTGCTGACAGTTCATCCTGGAAACGGGCAATCGTCTTATCATCCAGATTCTTTTTCCAATTGAACGATGGAGAACAGTTGTAAGCTAGCAATTTACCGGGATATTTAGCATGAATCGCCTCAGCAAAACGACGGGCCATTTCAATATCAGGTGTTGATGTTTCACACCATATCAAGTCAGCATACGGCGCATAAGCCAAACCACGACTAATCGCTTGATCGATCCCCGCACTGGTGCGGAAGAACCCTTCAACAGTCCGTTCGCCAGTAATGAACTCACTGTCATAAGCGTCACTGTCAGAGGTTAACAAATCGGCTGCATCAGCATCCGTACGAGCAATCAACAGGGTAGGCACGCCAGAAACATCCGCCGCCAAACGCGCAGCGACCAATTTTTGAATAGCCTCTTGTGTCGGAACCAGAACTTTACCGCCCATGTGACCACATTTTTTCACCGCAGCAAGTTGATCTTCAAAGTGAACAGCCGCAGCACCCGCTTCAATCATGGCTTTCATCAATTCAAAAGCATTCAGAACACCACCAAATCCTGCTTCCGCATCCGCCACAATTGGCAGAAAATAATCGATATATTCCTGATTATCAGCATCAATACCATTTGCCCACTGAATTTGATCTGCCCGACGGAAACTGTTGTTAATACGTTTTACCACCGCCGGGACTGAATCCACCGGATACAAGGACTGATCAGGATACATACTGGATGCCGTGTTAGCATCAGCCGCAACCTGCCACCCAGAAAGATAAATCGCCTCAATACCCGCTTTTGCCTGCTGTAATGCTTGCCCGCCAGTCAATGCCCCCAATGAGTTGACATAGCCTTTCTTAGCTTTGCCATGTAGCAGTTCCCACAGCTTTTTAGCGCCAAACTGTGCCAGTGTATGTTCTGGATTAACCGAACCACGCAATTTAACTACATCTTCCGCACTGTACGGGCGAATAATCCCATTCCAACGGTCACTTTTCCATTCTTGTTCCAGTTGAGCGATTTGTTGAGTTCTGGAGATTGTCATAACTTCTACTTCCTACCTTTAGTTAAATTAATCGGATAATGGTGTTTTGTTATTATTCGTTTCTTAAATTTTTCTAATGTTATTGGCTCTAATCAAGCAATTGATATCCCGGCAACGTCAGGAAATCTATCAACTCGTCCTGAGTGGTAATGCGCTCCATCAACTTGGCCGCATCGCTAAATCGCCCTTGGCTGAAACGTGTTTCTCCAACCTCTTGCTTAATAACCTCCATTTCCTCTGCCAACATTTGACTAAACAAACTTTTTGTCACTTTTTTACCGTTGGATAATGATTTTTCGTGGTGAATCCACTGCCAAATGGATGTCCGGGAAATTTCGGCTGTCGCAGCATCTTCCATCAAACCATAGATAGGCACGCATCCATTTCCTGAAATCCACGCTTCAATGTACTGAACGGCTACACGAATATTGGCTCGCATACCTTCTTCAGTACGATCGCCTGGGCAAGGTTCCAGCAATTGAACCGCGGTAATCGGTGCATCTTCTTCACGGAAGATATCTAACTGGTTTTGCCGCTCCGCCAAGACCTTATCGAAAACCTCCACCACCGTGTCGGCAAGACCGGGATGGGCAATCCATGTACCATCATGACCATTACGTGCTTCTAACTCTTTATCCGCCCGGACTTTATCTAGTACCCAGTTGTTGCGTTCAATATCTTTACTCGGGATAAAAGCAGCCATCCCCCCCATCGCAAATGCTCCGCGCTTATGGCAGGTTTTGATCAACAGACGGGAATAAGCGTTGAGGAAAGGTTGATCCATCGTGACAGATTGACGATCAGGCAGAACCCGATCACTATGATTTTTCAGTGTTTTAATGTAGCTGAAAATGTAATCCCAACGGCCACAATTAAGGCCAACGATATGGTGCCGAAGATGATAAAGAATCTCATCCATCTGGAATACAGCAGGCAGAGTTTCAATCAATACCGTTGCTTTGATTGTGCCCCTCGGTAATTCAAAACGATCTTCGGCAAAACTGAATACATCACTCCACCACTGAGCTTCATGGTAGGACTGAATTTTTGGTAAATAGAAATAGGGGCCGCTTCCCTTTGCCAACAATTGTTTATGGTTGTGGTAAAAATAGAGCGCAAAATCAAACAATCCACCGGCGATTGGCTCATGCTGATAAAGAACATGTTTTTCCGGTAAATGAAGTCCTCTTACCCGTGCGATCAAAACAGCCGGGTCAAGTTGCAATTGATACTGCTTACCTTGCTCATTAACATAAGAAATTGTGCCATTAACCGCATCACGCAGGTTGATTTGCCCTTCAATCACCTTATCCCAAGCCGGTGCTAAGGAATCTTCGAAATCCGCCATGAAAACTTTTACGTTAGCATTCAAGGCGTTGATAACCATTTTCCGTTCTACTGGTCCAGTGATTTCTACTCTGCGATCACGGAGATCCGCCGGAATATTTTGAATTTCCCACTCACTCTCGCGAATGGAACTGGTTTCCGAAATAAAATCAGGCAATTCACCATCATCAATTTTCTTTTGCCAAATATCCCGATCGACTAACAATTTTTTCCGTGCATCAGTAAACCGAACAACCAGATCTTTCAGAAAATCTACCGCCTCAGGTATCAAAATCTCCTGCTCTGCCGCTCCAAATCGTTTAATAAACGATAATTCAGTCGCTAAAGTTTGCTGCGTCATTCATCTATCCTCATTTTAAAGCCACCTGAATAAGAGTAATAGATATTTAAAATAAATCAAAAACGATTTCCATTTTTTTAAAAATTTATTTTTATCCAATAAAAAACAATTAGTTATAAAGGAAATCACTTATTTTAAATTAGAGAAATTGATTCCATAAATCATAAGATCATTTGGTTAAGTTTTTGTTATATAAGATAAACTACAAAAAGTGCGATATTTTGATAGGTACTAATGACAGGAGATCAGAAAAAATCAGAAGGGTTAAATGGCTGAATTTCAGCCATTTATAAAGATATTAATCCAGTGTTGGATTCATGTAGGTAAGATCATATGGCGTGATCTGGTACACATAATAATTTAGCCAGTTGGAAAATAATAAATGCCCGTGACTACGCCATGATGCCAGTGGTTTTCTTTCTGGATTATTATCTGGAAAATAATTTATTGGGATCTTTGGCTCCAAACCTGCTGCTAAATCGCGTAAATATTCACTCGCCAGCGTTCCGGCATCATATTCAGGATGCCCAGTGACAAATACCATACGCTTATCTTTACTCGCCAGTAAATACACCCCCGCATCCTCAGAATTGCAAAGAATATCCAGATCAGTATGTTCACGAATAACCTGCTCAGGAAAATCTGCATAGCGAGAATGAGGCGCAAAAAAAGATTCATCAAAGCCGCGAGTCAATAATGCTAAAGGCTCCAAAGTAGAATGATAATAAACACCGGATAGTTTTACTTCTCTGGTAAGCTTCGGTAAGTCATACAAAATATTCAAAGCTGCTTGCACAGCCCAACAAATAAATAGAGTAGAAGTGACATGCTCCTTCGCCCAACGAATTATTCTCTCTATCTGCTCCCAATATGCCACATCTTCGAATTCAACTAATCCTAATGGCGCACCAGTAACAATTAAGCCATCAAAATTTTGATGTTTTATCCGTTCGAAATCACAATAAAAGTTATTCAAGTGCTCAGCGGGCGTATTCCTGCACTTCCGGTTATCTACTCTCAGTAGCTGGATATCTACCTGTAAAGGCGTGTTGGATAATAATCTTAGAAATTGATTTTCAGTCTCAATTTTCTTTGGCATCAGGTTAAGCAGCAATACCTTTAGTGGACGTATATTTTGAATATTCGCACGGGTAGATGTCATTACGAACACATTCTCATTTCGTAAAAAATTCACTGCGGGTAATTCATCCGGTATACAAATTGGCATGCTATGACCTCGATTTTTTATCCATTTACACGTTTAGACTTCTAGACAGCTAAATCTAACTAAGTATTAACAAAATGTCGAGGCTTTACAAGTAAGCTGAAATTATTTCATTTTTGGTCATATTTCGATATTCAATATATAAATAATTAATAGTTTTTAATATTATAAAAATGAAATAATTTCAATTTTATTTTTGTAATAAAAGACATAAAACTGACATTACTTAAATATTTGAAATAAATCACCTAAAATTTAATAATATTATTTTTAAATATCGAATAATTTAATATAAAATGACGCAATATATAAATAATTCAATTTCAAAACTATAAATATAAAAACAATATATTCTAATAAAGAAACAAAATTATTTTATAAATCGGCCATGTATTAAAGTAATTTTGGGATGCAAAGTATCGAGGACAACATAGCCACAGAGCAACCGCAGGAATGGCTCACAAGGGAATCTACCAGCCGCAGATGGTAAAAAGGTCGCGGTAGGAATAGCCGTTACCGGCTACCCCCCGCACAGATCCGGACGTGCGCTACTAACGCATCCGGCTCCTACCTCGGGTGTTTGGCGTAAAAGCGCTGCAAAGGATAAGGATGTACAATTC
>NZ_RCWD01000004.1:0-182015 GCF_018448965.1 Photorhabdus hainanensis
TGCCCCGAGCCTCAACCCGACCACTATTGTTCAGTTGTTCGCCTGATTGCAAGGTCGCCGTCGATTGAGACAGGAGTTTGCCCTGATTGTCTATCTTTGCGGTACTGGTTAATTGCAACGCGTCACGGCTGCTGAGGGTGCCGCGGTTCTCTATCCGGCCATCGGCGGTGATATGGACCTCGCCGGCAGACGCGCCGATATTGCCGGCATTATGCACGCCCACCCCCGCTTCGGTGCCTATCAGCCTGATTTTATGGGCATACATGCCGCCCAGTGCCGCCACATCCAGCGCAAACGCCGGGTGCTTTTCATCGTCAATCGATTTTTTCTTAATCTGCTGATGCGCCGCATCGACAATATTGCGCCCGGCGGTCACTTTCAGGTCTTGGGCGTGTAATTTGGCGTTAATCGCCACGGAGCGGGCGATAATATCGGTGTAACTTTGCTGTGTGCTGTCCATGCCGCGCCCGTCAATCCGCACTTCCCCCTGATTGACATCAAACCCTTTCAACCGACCCTGTTCCATCAGCGCCTGTCCGGTGGTGAGCGTAGTGCGATGTGAATTAATGAAACCGCAACCGTTACAGGTGATGCCCGAAGGATTGGCAATAATCACCTCGGCTTTATGCCCGGCCACTTCAATCCAGCCATTAAGGTGACTGGGGTCACGACTGTTGACCTCGTTAAGAATAACGCTGGCGTCTCCTTTGGCCAGCCACGGATTGCCTGCGACCATACCGCCCAGTTGCGTCTGCGTGGCCTGATGGCTGTTATTGAGGATAACCCCCTGTTTATCCACGTCAAACTGACGGTAGGTATTGTGGGAAACGCCGTCGGCGCCGGGGGTCTGGATATTGACCTGCGGCGTGCCGTTGGCGCTGCGAATGATGGTGGGCTGCTGACGGCCTGGCGCCTGTCCGTCGGCCACAATCGCCGCCTGCGCGGTGAGCGAAACTCCGCCAAGGGCTAACAACAACCCAAACCGTAGCGCGGTGAGTCGGCAACGACGCTGCGGTGAAGAGGGGCGATGAGCGCGACGTCCGGCTCTTCCCCGTCCGGCCCGCGCTATCTCGGCCACCACCATCCACAGCTGGCGAGATTGATTAAAGATAATACGATATAACTGCTTGTTCATGATTTTTGCTCCACACAACACTACCCACCGGCAGTTTTGTTATTTGAATTAATACTGCCAATACAGGTTGAATCCGGCCGTGACGGGGGAAGTTTGGAAACCGGCGGGTTTGGACAGCGGGACGCCGACAAACAGGTCGTAGCTCACCTTTTTCAGGTTGCCTCTCCAGCCCAAGGCGCTCCCCGCCAGGTGTTTTCCGAGCAGCGCGTCGCTGCCCCGGCCGCCCACTTCGCCATAATCCATTGCCAGATACAGAGACTGCCCTTTCAGCGGGGTTTGCCAGTCCAGTTCGTTGCGGCTGTACCAGCCCCGATCAGCGGATAAGGTCAACTCGCCATCAAAGCCGCGCACCGTCCAGCGGCCACCGATTGAAAATCGATCCTGGGGCGTCAATGGGCTGGCGCTTATCTGCCGCAGATACTGGGTTTGATAAGAAAAGGGCTGAGAAAACAGCGTTAACGGCCCGGCCAGCGTCGCCGAGAACTGGGTGATTTTAGGCAAGGCGGTCCCCTCATTGCGGTACTCTTCCGGTGCCGGTTGTGCGCCAAACCAGCGCATGCCCTGCTGGTAAGTCACTTTGGTATCCAGCGTCGCGCTGCCGATAAAGTGATGATGAGACAGCCCCAGCTTCCAGCCCGCGGTTTCCCGGCGCTGAACATCAACTTCGGTCTTATCAATAAAATTGCGCGAAGTCCGGCGATAAATTTCACCGTTGAGCCCGGTTTTCTGGTCGGCGTTACGATGTAGCACCCGGCTAAGCTGGACCGCCAGGTTTTGGCTTTTGCCCCGGTATTGGATCGCCTGATTCAGCCCGGCTATCGTCTGGGTATAATCGTAATGACTGGCCGTCACGCTCGCCATCCAGTAGCCGAAAGGCAGGGAGTAATAGAGCGTGTCGTTCTGGCTGCCTTTCCCGGCAGATGAGTGAATATCGCGTCCCTCGGAGAGATAGAACAGATCGCTGAGCGCCAGCGGGTTATCCAGAAAGAAGGTTAAACCGCCCTGATAACGCCCGGTGCTTTTAGACCCGGTATCATCCAGATACGTGGCGACTCGCCAGTGGCGGGACTGACGCCAGTCCAGCACAATATCGCTCTCCCCCGGCTGCGCTGCCGGGACAATGTTCATCTCCGCCCGCACGGTCGGGAAACGTTGCAAGTTTTCCAATCCCTGCTCGATATCCCGTAAATCCAGTAACTTGCCTTCACGCGCGGGAAAGGGGGTTATCCGCTGGATATAGTTCCCGCTGTCTGGGGTATAGCGGATATGCCGGATGTTGCCCGGTATCATCACCAGTTTTAGCGTTTGGGTACGCAGATCCTGGGGAGGAGCCAGAACCCGGCTGGTGACATAGCCGTGATTAATGAGCTGATCTTGCAATTGGGTTATCAACCGGCTAATGCCTTTATCGCCCAGGCAATGGTTTTCGCCCTGTTGAGCGACACGCCGGAACGGTAGCCAGTGCGGGAAATTTTCGGTGCCTGCCAATACGACATGAGTGACAGGAAAACAGGGGGTTTCCATCGCAAAGGCGGCTGACTCCCCGGTTTCCGGTACCGACAGATGAACCTCCTCAGGCGGTGGCGCTAATTGAGCTTCCAGCGCGTGCTGACGGGCCTGTTGATGAATGAGTTGTTGATCTGCGATGTCGGCGGCTTGACTGCCTGAGGCTACGCTACAAAAGACCGTTAATACCAAAATACTGCTTTTCATTGACTTTCTATTCCACAATGTCGAAACAGCATTAACCACGAATTTAACTTAACGATCAATATTTAGGGTTGATTATCAACCGGGCAACTAAAATAGGGGATTGGTTAAGATAGCAGCAAAAACAAGGAGTTATATGACAAAGCAAAAAACAGGCCAATGTGATTATTTTGTGACAGCATTGTATAAAAAATAGATTAATATTAATCATTTAATAACCAGCATTAATAATTTCAAATTAATTTTATTGTTTTATTTTTATTATGTGATTGACATCACATTTATGATGATTGATTTCAGCATTGAATGACTTGAACTGTGACAGTTATTTTTAATTTGTGATAAGTAATGACCTTTTCTGATTAGATTGGATGATGACTTTTAGCTCAGTTGGCAAAACAGGCGCTACGCTATTGCGGATTGGGAGATAACTATCAGACAGCTGGTGTTGGTAGTCACCGCCTTTTCGGGCACAGACGGAAACATCCGCAAGGGGTGGCACTAATTGCCTGACGTGCCTATTGATGAATAAGTTGTTGATCTGACATGTCTACAGCTTGACTGCCTGAAATAAGAAAAATGCACTATTATTAATGGATTAATATTTAACTGTGACAATCTCGTAATAATTTTATTATGTAATTTACATCACGTTTTTGTCTTATTACAAACGGTAGTAGCTTTTAAAATTTGGGCTTTCGTGATGATAAAATATCTTCTTTTCTCACTTATCATAGATATACGAATAGATAGTTCTTAGGCGGTAAGAAAGGGTATTTACTGCCGTTTCTTCCTTAAAACGCACAGTAAAGGAGGTCATTGCGTAATAAGTTATGCACGCTTTTCCGGTAAATACGACATATAACGATAACTCAGTTCGTCTATTTCCTCTTGTAAGCATTGCTAGGACTTGAAACTCAAACCAAAATACTGCTTTCAGGGCGTAAAAATCTTTCTGGTACATAAAGATCATAATTATTAAAGCGACAGTATTCTTCCAATTGCCGAGCAGACCTAACACCAATCTTTCTATATATTTGTGCTGTATAGTGTTCAACAGTACGGTAGGAAATATTTAATATTCTACCAATTTGTTTACTGGTATATTTATGTAAAGAGAGAAAAATGACATCCCATTCCCGTTGGGTAAATAAATGAGTCGGTGGTTGAAATATAATAGATGCCGGGAGTTTTCCATGATATAAACGTGTTAATGAATAATCTTGGGCTTTCCACAAGTGATAGATAATTCCAAGACACTCACCATTTTCATGATAAATAGGTAATTTTTCACAGAAATAAGAGGATAATGTTTTTATTCCTCCCCAAATATGGGTTTCGAGTGAAACATATGATTTTTCTTCTTTCATTACCTTTTGATCATGATGAATATATTCTTTTGCAAACTCAGCTCCATCCCAAGGAAGCTCATCATCATAAAATCCTTCGAAATCAAATGAATCAGAAAAACCTTTAATGGAGTTCAACGCTTTATTGCCATAAATAAAACACGAATTCTTATCTTTTATTCCCCAAGGGTCGTTACTGATTGCCAATGTGTTAATAACTTGAGGTGAAATAATTAACTTATTATTCATGCTATTGTTCCTTTATTATATTTGACATAGTAACTACTTAATTATCATTAAGGCATTATCTGAATGAATTGTCATCTGAATTATATTTAAAACAGCTTAACCATATAATATATCACAACAATAATCCAGTCAAAAAGTGTACAATTTATTAATTTTAAGATAACATTATAAATACCACAAAATATAAAAAAAGTTATTATTTTGATAAAATATTATTTATATGATTGATTTTATCAGTTAATAAATATTTAAAAATTGAATTTACCTAACCTAGCAACTCATTAAAACTAATTGTCTTATTGTCTATAAGATAGACAACTGAGTAAGCAATGACAGGAGGTTCGGTGATAATGATCGTGTAATTTTTACAATGGATATGGACAAGGTGTGATGCGTGATCATTTAGAAGTTTTGAAATATACCCCCTTGCACACCAATTCTCTGAGCTAACTAAGTTGGTGCCATTCCCTGTAACTGAAGAGCTTAAGACATTCATTAAAGTATTTCATCCGCTTCCAACATTTCCAAAAATAACTAAACTTTTTGAATACTCTAGCGATCTAAAAAGAACATTTCTGCACATTTAAAGTTTAATTTTGAACAATCAGAGTTCATTTATGAACTTTTTATCGTTAGACAATTTTCTATTCGGAGAATATTTGGCTGTACTTGGTGGGGTTTAATCTCTTAGTACAGCTATTTTTTAACATTCCGCGCCTGTGCGGACTCAGGGAAAAAGCTGTAGAAATATAAAAATATCAAATTGAAGAGAGAGTATGAACATAGCACCTTGAATAACCAAATTGAGAGGAAAATAAGGAATGATTATAAAAGACGACTGGCACCCGGCTGATATTATTGCAGCATTAAAAAAACAAGGAACAAATCTTTCTACTATTTCAAGAGAAGCGGGGCTTGCATCATCTACCTTAAGTAATGCGCTACACCGTCCGTGGCCCAAAGGTGAACGGCTAATTGCTACCGCTTTAAATTGTGAACCTTGCGAAATATGGCCGAGCAGATATTTTAAATGAGTTGTCATTTTCAAAGTTAACATGAGCTTCTCATATAAAACCAATGAGAGAGAGCTCATTACCTGAAACTTTCCTCATGGAAAATTTCAGGTATGAGCATAGAATTAAAGCAGGGCTATTAACGCCCTACTTTGTTATCAAGCTCTGGATAAAATATATAATCAGGCCAAATTCCGTGGATACCTTTTATTTTATGATGTTAGCTGGACTAAACCAGTGATTGCTTTTTCAAGATATTGACGAGGACACCCCAAGTTTATTCGGATAAACCCTTTCCCTTGATCACCAAAATTCAATCCCATTGAAACGACTATTTTGGCTTTTTGCAGTAAGGCTCGTTGCAAAGTATCATCATCCAGACCTAAATCACGGCAGTCCAACCAAGCCAGATATGTACCTTCCGCTTTTGTCATTCGGCACCAAGGAGCAGCAGACGTTAAAGCTTGCTCGAACCAGCAACGATTTTCCGCCAGGTAACTCTGTAACCCATCAAGCCATACATCCCCATGTTGGTATGCGGCTGTAGCCGCAGTCATAGATAGCGCGTTAAATACGTCTAGTCCATGAGCATTCAACCGATCGATAAAGGCTCGTCGAAGTTCGGGAGCTGGAATGAGAAAGTTTGATATACGGAGTGATGAAAGTCCAAATGTTTTACTTGCCGAGGTAGCAACAATAACGTTGCTATGCCATTCACTCCCCAAATGCAGTATTGAGGTAAATTTCCCCCAAGGCAAAATTAAATCAGCCCAGATTTCATCGGAAATTACCGTCGTCCCGTACCTTTTGCAGAGCATTAATAACTGGAGCAGTTCATCACTATTCCAACATCGGCCAGTAGGATTATGTGGGTTACATAACAATAGCAAAGGTGGCCTGTGTTGTTCTAACATTTGCTCTAAATGACCATAGTCAATCTTATAACCTTCCGAGCTTTCAAGTAGAGGGTTTTCAATAACTACCCTGCCATTCATAGTAATAATTTTGGCGAATGAAGCATAATAGGGCCCCTGTACAATGACACCTTCCCTCGGTTTACTGAGCATTTGTATCAATAAAGCCAATCCGGGTATGACGCCTTCTATCGATGTAAACCAATCGCGGTACAAGGTCAATTTATGGCGTCTTGAAAACCAATCTATTGCTGCTTGGTAATAGCAATCGTCGCGTTCGCTATAACCAAAAATACCGTGGTCAACCCTGGAGTGAAGCGCTTGCAGGACTTCTTTTTGGCATTGAAAATCGAAATCAGACACCCACATTGGCAGCAGGTCACTCTTATGTAAGTGCAAGTGACGATTTAAAAAATCCCACTTAACAGAGCTTGTATTGTAACGATCGATTATCTGGTTGAAATCAGGCAATTTCACTTTGAATTTCCTTTTTATTTAAGGAGTTTTCCGGCGTGATTTTTGCGATACCGAAACCAGTAAAACCATAAATGAGAGCAAAGAAGACGGCGGCATAGCACTGGATAGCCCAAGGTAGCAGTTCAAGCGTACTGACACCCAATGTAGTCGCCATGTAAATACCGGCAGCAGTCCAAGGGATCAACGGCTCTATGACGGTACAGCCGTCTTCTATTGTTCGTGACAGATTTTTATTATCCAGTCCCATGCGACGATAAGCCCCTTTAAACAGCTCCGCCGGGATGAGGAGAGCCAACTTTCCGTTACAGGTTGCGCCCGTTACCAGAATAGTTGTTACCAAGGTTGCAGCGATAAGTTGCCCGGTTGTGTGAACAACTTGTAGAAGCCAGTTAATGATGATGGTCAAAGCGCCAGTGAGTGCTAAAGCACCGGCGAACGCAAATGCACAGAACGCAAGCAGGATAGTACTCATCATTGATGACATACCACCCCGATTGAGCAGACGGGAGACATCGCTAACGACTCCGGTAATGTTATGTCCCTGATCAGAGAACATAGAAAGATTGAAACCATCTATTAACGCATTAAGGCCCTGTTTAAGGGTGAGTCCTTGGAAACCTATGCCAAGTACAATAGCCAATGCACAGGCTGCAAGCATGACGGGTATCACCGGACGTTTTGTTATTGCTCCCCACAAAACCAGTATCGGTGGCAAAATCAGCAATAAATTGAAGTGATACAGGCTTTCAAGAGATTGTACGATTTCTGTGACTTTTTCCGGTGTTGCCACGTTACCTGTTAAGCTTGTATGTCCAACAATAAAATAAACAATAGCGGCTAAAGCAAAGCCGGGAATAGTGGTATACATCAAATGTTGAACATGACTGTAAAGATCAGTATCGGCAACGATGGCGGCGAAATTAGTCGAGTCTGATAACGGTGAAATTTTATCGCCGAAATATGCGCCTGAAACAACCGCTCCGGCTGCCGCAGCCAAAGATACATCAAGGCCAGCGGCGACTCCCATCAAAGCAACACCAACTGTTCCCGCTGATCCCCATGACGTACCGGTACAAACTGAGATAACACTCGTGATAAAGAAAGCAGCAATCAGTATGTATTGAGGAGTAATCAGTTTTAACCCCCAATACATCATGTAAGGTATGGTTCCGCTGAACATCCAGGTCCCAATTAACCCGCCGACGCAAATCAGTATCATCATCACCGGCATCGCTTTAGCTAGCTTTGCCACAATAGCATCGATAATGTCATTCCAGCGATAGCCTTGCCAATACGCTAGAATAGCTGCTATTCCTGCTGATATCAGTAATAGGGATTCGATGCGTAAATTCAGTTGACCATATCCAATAATTAACAGTAAGAGTATTGCTGCAATTGGCAGTATAGCGAGTCCCAGATTAAGCTTTTTCTTATCATCCATATTAAAACTCCATTTTCAGGTGGTTGTTGAAACAGAATAATGAATTTATTTCGAATGAGATGTGACAGAGATTACTTGTTCATGTAATTGGTTTCATGAGTTGTGAAATGTGATCTGTATATCGCTTTTACGCTTATTACGACACTTTTTATTACTCGATAAAAAAAACAGAATCTCTGATAACGAGTTCAGCTGAGAACATATTCATTTGTGGCGTTATTTCTTTTTTGGCACTGAGTTGCAATGCCAGATTAGCCGCCCGCTGAGCCATTCGTTCTATTGGATTGTGTACGGTAGTTAAGGGGGGATAGAGATATCGGGCCGGAACAATATCATCAAACCCAACAATCGACAGTTGTTCCGGTAACTTAATTTTCCGTTGATGTAAGGATCGCATCATACCGGCAGCCATGACATCATTAAATGTTACTGCCGCAGTAAAACCGATGCCACTTTCTAAGAGCTTTTCTGCTGCCAATTCCCCACCTTTTTCGTTGAATGGCACACTAATAACCCAATTGCCAGGTACTGTGATACCCGCATTAGCCATTGCAGCCTGATACCCTTCCAAACGGAGTCTTCTATTATCAATCGGTAGATCTGCGGTTACACAAGCAATTTTTCGATGACCGTTTTGAAGAAGATAGTTGGTAGCAATCTGAGAAGCGCTGACATTATCTAACCAGATACACCGATTGGCGATAGCAGGGAAATATCGATTGATAATCACTAATCCTGGTGTATGAGCTGCATAACGTAATACATCTACATCACTCATCCTACTAATATGCGCTACTATTGCTTCGCATCCCTGATTAATTAAAAAATCTAAGGCCGATTTCTCAAGTTCAGCTTGATATCCTCCACTACAAACCATCAGTTTTACTTCTTTCTGTCGGGCGATTGTTTCAACCCCGCGAGCCAAAAGCGAAAAAAAGGGATCAGCCAAATTGCCGGTGAGTAAACCCAACATATTCCCGCACCTTTTCGCTAATGCAAGCGCGGCAGAATTACGATGGTAGTTGAACTCACGCATGGCTTTCTCTACACGCTCACGAGTGCCCGGTTCAACATAAGCGGTATTATTAATAACACGGCTTACAGTGGCCACAGATACTCCAGCTAGATGGGCGACGTCTTTCATTGTGGCCATAATTTCTCCTCAGCGGTTATACAAAATAAATATGAAGAAGAATCATATCTCAATTTATTCAAATTATCATGAAAGGATTTGTATACCTTATTTCAAGAGAATAATGTGAATTGGGTTTATCTTAATAATATTGAGTGAACGGCTTAACAATAGAATAAGAGCTGTTGGGAATATGAACATGATAGGATTTTCAATATACCGACAAATATACCAACGATGAAATCCTTAGCTCTGGCTACGAAGGTGATCCATGTCACTATCTACTGAAAGTCATGTCTCTCTGTCACTTAAATCATTCCCCTTGATTAAGTGACAGAAAAGCTAGAACAGAAGTAGCGCCTTCAATATAGCAGGAAATAGTTCATAGATTTAAGGTATTTTGGTGGAATATAAAGATCATAATCATTTTTTTCGCAAAAAAGTTTCAATTCAATAATTGATCTAATTGATAATTTCTCATAGATACTTTGGAAATACCTTTCCAATGTACGGCATGAAATGTTCATTTCATTAGCAATATCTTTATTGCTAACACCTCGGCAGAATAAAAAAATCACAATCCACTCTTTCTCTGTCAGTATATTGTTGGGTGGCCTTAACCTAACAGATATAGAAGAGGAATTTTTAATATAATTTTGTACTGAAAAATGACTTATTTCTTTAATGCGACAAATTATTCCAATACATTGGTTATTTTCATCCATTAATGGGTATTTTTCACAAAAATAGGGTTTAAATTGTTGATCATTGCTTTGCAAATCAGCCCCAATAGATGATATTCGTTGCATAGATTGTAAGACTTTACGATCATGCTTTTCAAAAAGGTGAGCAAGATAATTAAACGGTGTAGGTAATTCTTTAGCAGTATATCCAATGACATCAAAGTCTTCAGGTAGCTGACTTAATTTGATAAACACTTTATTTGCATATATAAAACGAAGATTCCTATCTTTTACAAACCATGATTCATGGCTTTTATCCCACATATTCGTTAACTGAGGGGTGATTTGACTCATATATGGCCTTCAATATAGAAAAATATTTCAATAATTAGCAAGAACAGCTATTCATTCTATAAGGGAATTCCCTCATAGTCGGAAGTATAGAGTAATGAATTTATTTCAAATGGAATGTGAGATGAGTTTGCTGTTCATGTAACCGGTTTCATGAAGTGTAAAAATGTGACTTGTGTATCGCTTTTTGGTCTTGTTTATAACCCATTGCCAAGTGTCAAAAAATTTTTAAAGATAAAGTAAGTGAAACTCGTATGGAATATACTTGTTTATCTAAAAAAACTGGAAATTTAAGGATACGATTAAGTAACCAGTCCTATTTAAACATTATACTTAATTCTTCTATAATAAAAAATTACATTAAAATAGATAGATATTCAATAATGCATTTTATGTCAAATATCGCTCCGCAACTCATTAACATATGGAAAAAAAATCATGAACCGTGGGGAGTAAAAAGTAGTGCTCCATACTTTATTTATGCTAATTCAGCAACAAAAGAATTTACTCATAATATTGAGAAATTATTTGATTGTAGAAAGCTTTACAATCATGAAGTTCCTTAGAATGAATCTGAACGTGTAAGATAATCAATTAACCAATAAATGTACTTTTGAACTAACAGATTGCCAGGTATTACTATAAATAACGTTTCGTAATTATGCTACACATAGCCTTCTTCAACCCATTGTTATACATAGAATTATGAGTGGTATAAGATGTAGCACTATTTTGAAATCTTATTTATAACCCGTTATTTTAAATATGATAAACAGCAATTCAATCCATCATAATACATAAAACTAGAAAATTCTTATGAAAAAAGTCAATTTTATTGCTATATCCCAGAAAAAACCAGAGAATCCCATAGTAGAATGTTTATTTAATCTTCAAATTATCAAGGAGTTTTTATGAAGAACTGTACGATATCACCTCAGATTATCAATACAATGGAAATAAGCAACGAACCTTGGGGAATAAAAGATAGTTCTTCATGTTTTATTTATGGTAATAAAGCGTTAAGTTCTATCAAAAATTTCTCACAATCATTTGATTACAATGGGCTTTATGATCATGAACTCCCTTGGGATGGCGCTGAATTTGCAAAGGAATATATTCATCATGATCAAGAAGTAATGAAAAAAGGGAAAAAAATATGCTCACTTGAAACACATCTATTTGGTAAAGAGAAAATTCTATCATCTTATTTCTGTGAAAAGATGCCTTTTTATCATGAAGATGGAAGTTGTATAGGCGTTATATATCATTGTTGGAAGGCTAAGGATTATTCATTAATTAGTCTGTATCAATATCATAATAAACTTCCCCCATCCATTTTACTCCAACCACCGACAGATCTCTTTACTGATCGTGAATGGGATATTATTTTCCTTTTCTTACAGAAATACACAATAAATCAAATGGGAACAATATTGAATCTTGATCCTAGTGTAATTGAAAACCATATAAACAGGATATATCATAAAATAAACATTAACTCCACTCTTCAATTAGAAGAATATTGTCGAGTCAATAATCTTTATCATTATATACCTGAGAAATTTTTATTAACTTAAAGAGTTTCTTCTGCGGACGCAGTTGGCCTTATGACACGCGTCACTGATTATGCTTGGGGTAAAATAGAGTTTTATTAAAACCTCAGGCATATTCAATATAATAAAAAACACCTAATTTATTACCACAAATAAATTTAAAATTAAAAATAAACCATTTGAAAATACATCTAAATAATATCGATTAATGACAAATAAAACAAATCAATTCATTAAAACAGAAAATAACTTATTTTATTTAACCAAGTGATTTTTAATATATATTTCACCATATTAAATCAGTTCATTTTATTTATATTTATTGATGATTAAACCCAACATTAAACATATAAAAACATTAAGTTTATTTAAATAAAAACCCTATTTACACCCCTAATAAAAATATATTAATATGGAATAAACTCTTATCCAGTCAATAAGACACCCAATTAATATGGGTATCTTATTGGTAATTTTAAACGAGTTCTGTCATCACTAATTTCGCTATTTCGAAATAGATAATCAGTCCTGTACCATCAATAAACGTGGCAATAAAAGGAGCTGATACAACAGCCGGATCAATAGAAAGCCTTTTCAATACCATCGGAATAATGGAAGAAACAATGGCACTCCAGAGAGTGATTGCAATGATGCTCAAACTAACAACAATTGTCACTTCAATGCCGACGCCTAATATCCAGGCACGGATAAGCGCAGCAAAACCTATCGTTACCGCAACTAAAAATGAAGTAGAAATCTCTTTACGTAACACTGCCCCTAAATTACGCAAACTCACTTCCCCCAGTGCCATTGCTCTGACCAAGGTTGAAGTAATTTGTGTCCCACTATTGCCCCCCGTTCCTATTAATAACGGGATGAAAAACGCGAGAGAAATTGCCGCTTCCAATTGATCTTCAAATGCTTTCAGCACTGCACCGGTATAAGCTTCTGCAACAAATAGCAATAATAACCAACCGACACGCTTACGCCATAATGTTATTGGGCTGGTGCTCAGATAAGGCTGATCCAGAGGTAAAGTTGCCCCCTGCAAATGAGCATCCAACGTATTTTCATCTTCAATCAGTTCAGCAATATCCTGTGGTCGTAGCACTCCAACTAATTTGCCAAAATGAATAACTGGAACACTATCCATGCCACTGTGATTTATCAAACTATAAACATCATGACGCGACTGCTCCGGTGATACGGAAAAATAGCTTTGCCTCATAATATCTGACACAAATAAATCATCGGCTACAGTTAATAGCACTTTCACCGGTAATATGCCATTGAGATAGCCTTCATCATCAATGACATATAAATAAGTTGGGATCTGTTCACCCTCAAGCTGATTAATCAAATTACTCTTTACCGACAACACAGAATCAGCAACAGATACAGAAATGAAACATTGGCTCATATATGCGCTGACAGTTGTCTCTTCATTTTTCAGTTGGTGTTTCCGCTGCTGATCAGCATTTATTTCATTAATAGAATGACTAGCAATCGCTAATGCATCCATTTTTTCATGGGATGTGGTTTTCATGATGTTGGTCCCTATTACTGTTGTGAACTTCAAACAGCACTCACATAGGGGCGAAACCAGATGAGAGAATACAACGGCTATCTCTACGTCTCAGTTTTAGCACTATACAACGTATCCTGAATTATCAGAAAGTTACATGGGGATATACCTTGGTTCGATATATCCTGTCCTAATCTTGGGCGTCTCTCGACGTCGTGAGATCAGCAACCTGTGTTTGTATAGGAGCCTCGCCTAACGAGATACTGCACTTAGAATGCGGCGCACATTATAAGCAATAGTCGTAATAATTCAAATTTGAAAATTGGCTTGTTTAAGTTCCATTTAAGTTATTGATGATAATAAAAAAACGGCATAGATTCACACCTCATTGCCGTTTAATGCGAATAATCCCATGAAGGAATTACTCATTTTCTGATCTCTTAGCTTCAATTTTTTCAACTTCAGCAATCAATTGGTCAGCGGTTTTACCATCCAGCAATTTATAGAACTTTTGTTTTGATTCCTTCATGTCACCATTAGTACCTGATTTAACCAAATCATTAAAATCGATACTATTAAACATAGCTGATTGAATTGATTCATCAAACTTCGCTTTTTTATCATCAGGTAACGTGTCTCTTACTTTCTCAATGGATACTTTCAACGAAATTTCATTAGACGCATCAATTTTAGGTTGGTTATCACAACCAACTAATACAAATCCTAACAAACAAATTACTAACAATTTTTTCATATTCATCCCCCCACAGAATATTAAACAAGGGAATAATAACAGAAGCAGAAATAATTAGCCAAATCGATAAAGAATAGCAATAAGATGAAATTTCTCATCATGCTATTCCAGAATGATTATCCTTGTGATTGGCAATGATAATGCCAAAATATAATCATTTATTATTTCTTCAACAGCATAAAAAACGATTTTTTGCCTGCTAAATCTATCAAACGACTAAAACACCCGACCAACCGACAACATGACAGTCCCAGATACAGCCTCAGTAATTGCCGATATTCAGAGCAATAATGTAACTGAGATCATCACAATCTACCAGAAAATTTGGTAAATTTAGTTTGCTGTTTTTGCCAGCCATCACCATAATCTTCCACCAAATGAGAATTATTTTCAACTCAAGAATGCCGCTCAACTCATTGTTATTATTTAAAAATAGCAAAAAAATCAAAATATTATTTACTAAAGTCACTAAAACCATTTGATTAATGTAAATTGTTATCATTATCATTTTAAGATTAGCATAAGTAGATATGGACCCAATTTGTCAAATTATGCGGTTCAACCAAGAGCGTTCTTTATTCAAAGGAGGAATAATGGCAATCATCCACCGTACTGCAAAATATTTTCTGACTGCCATATTGATGTTACTGTCTGTCTTTGCGCAAGCAAAAGAAATTACAGTCAAAGACGTTGCTGGCCGGAAAGTTAAAGTTAACGCGCCAGTTAATCGGGTTATACTGGCTGACAGCCGAGCATTGATTGCACTAAATATTCTTCATCCTGATAATCCGCTTAAAAGTATTGTTGCCTGGGATAATGCACTGGAAATTAAATCTCCAGATTTAGCCATTGCTTATGAAAAAGACTTCCCGCAATTGCGTGATATTCCGGTATTCCCTAGCCCTTATCAAAGCGATTTTAGTGTCGAAAAAGCGCTGACTTATAAACCCGATCTGGTTATTTTTGATATTGGTCTTCAAACTAAGCTCAATGATAGTGGAACCATAATTTTACTAGAAAAAGCGGGCATTCCGGTTATCTTTATCGATTTCTGTCAATATCCGCTAACAAATACGATTCCAAGTATGACTTTACTTGGGAAAGTATTTAGTGAAGAAGAAAATGCACAAAAATTTATTGAGTTCTATCAAGAGAGGATGAAAATTATTAATCAACGTGTCGGCACGTTAGGTAAAGAACAGCGTCCTCCGGTGTTTATCGAACGCCACGCAGGTATGTCAGGTGCTGAATATTGCTGTAAAACTTTCGGAAATGGAAATTTTGGCGAATTTATTACGGCCGCCGGAGGTGATAACCTCGGTGCTCGCTGGTTCTCAGGTATGGATGGTGAGGTAAACGAAAAACAATTAATCGTCAGTAATCCTGAGTTTTATCTGATGACCGCCGCAGATTGGGATAAAGTCCACCCCGGAAGCTTCTCTGTGCCATTAGGCTACACCGGCAATCTAAAACAGTCACAGGAACGACTGAAAAAATTACTGACTCGTCCCAAATTAAGCGTATTAAGAGCGTTTCGTGAAAAACAAGTAATAGCACTGCACCACCAATATTACGATACGCCGTTTAACATCATTGCGGTTGAGATTATTGCTAAATTCCTGCATCCGAAGTTATTTAAAGATATCGATCCACAAGCTGATAGCCTATATCTGCATAAAACCTTTACCGCTCTTGACGGTAACGGGATATTCTGGGTTACAGCAAAATAATATTTATTTTCAATCCGTTGGAATACGCCAACGGATATTTATCTTCACCATTCATTTATAATTTCCGTTCGTTAATATACCTAACATTTTATATAACGCGCTAATAGACATCTATTATTTTGTGCTCTACTATAGTTGATGCTAAAAAAATATAAAACATGACAAGATAAATTCGGTTAAGTAAAAATATATTCACATAATGGAACTATATAAAACCTGCTAATTAAGCAACTATTCCAATAGAAATGATCAATACAGGGCCATTATTGTCAATAAATCATATGTACAGTACAGGCAAAGTACAGAAATCAGGCTATATACATGATATACAGAGAATCATTCGATCTTTACTAACAAGAATGGAAAATAAAATAACCTAATGAGATAGATTCTCGATGTAACTATTCTTAAACCAAAGTACTCGGAGTATCTTAATGAAACGATTACATGATATTGAGAAAGAGATGTTGCCCGTTGAATCCTACAAAATGCTTATTGGTGGGCAATGGGTAGATAGTGTATCCAAAGCGATAACCAAAAGTTATAACCCGGCGACAGGAGAATTACTGGCTGAATATGTATCCGGTAATGCGGAAGATGTCGATCTTGCTGTCAGCGCCGCGAAAAAAGCTTTCCACGCCTGGAGTCAAACCTCCGCTATCGAAAGACAATCAGCTTTACTGAAAATTGCTGATTTACTAGAAGCAGAACAAGAACGTTTCGCCATCCTTGAATCACTGGATACCGGCAAACCATTAAATGAATCCCTGTATATGGATCTACCGGCCTCCATTGACCACTTCCGCTATTTCGCGGGTGTGATCCGTTCCCATACCGATGAAGCTTCAGTTCTGGATGCCAATACACTCAGCCTGGTGATCCGTGAACCTATTGGTGTTGTCGGGCAGGTAATTCCCTGGAATTTCCCACTACTGATGGCGGCATGGAAATTAGCTCCTGCTCTTGCAGCGGGCAATACCGTTGTGATTAACCCGGCAACACTGACACCCATCACCTTGCTTGAACTGGGTCGAATATTGGATAAAGTCCTGCCAGCCGGAGTGGTTAACATTGTTACAGGCCGCGGTTCAGTCGTTGGTCAAGCCATTTTGGATCATAAAGATGTCGAAAAAGTGGCATTCACTGGTTCCACCAGAGTAGGTTATACCGTAGCCGAAGCCGCAGCCAAAAAGCTGATCCCTGCAACACTGGAACTTGGCGGTAAATCAGCCAATATTATCTTCCCTGACGCCAATATGAAAAAGGCGGTAAAATATGCGGCCAAAGCTATTTTGCTGAATCAGGGTCAAGCGTGTGAATCAGGTTCCCGGTTATTCTTGCATAAAGATATTCATGATGAATTCCTCAAATCCTTAAAAGTAGAATTCGAATCCATCCAAGTTGGCGACCCATTGGCAAAAGATACTCAAATGGGAAGCCAAGTCAGTCAGGAACAAATGGAAAAAATTCTTGAATATGTCGATATTGCGGAAAAAGAGGGCGCAACCATTCTCACGGGCGGCAAACGCATTACAGGGAAAGGTTATGATGATGGCTTCTTTATCCAGCCAACCATCATTACCAACGTTACTAATGATATGCGAGTCGCACGCGAAGAGATTTTTGGCCCCGTATTGACCGTTATTCCGTTCAGCGAAGAAGAAGAGGTCATCGGAATGGCAAATGATTCTGATTATGGCCTGGCGGGCGCTGTCTGGACACAGGATATCGACCGGGCACTACGCGTCGCTAAAGCTGTCAGAACTGGCCGTATGTGGATTAATACTTACCATGAACTGCCAGCTCATGCGCCATTTGGCGGCTACAAAAAATCAGGTCTTGGCAGAGAAACACACAAAATGATGTTGGATTCCTACACCCTGATCAAAAACATCTATATCAAAACCAGTGAAGAATAATTTCAATCAATGATGAAAAAGCCTTCCGTTTGGAAGGCTTTTATTCAGATATTTGCTTTAATATCAACACTATCCGCATTGACATCTTTAATATGTTCTTTTGTCAGCCGATAAACAACGGGACTCAACAAGGCTAATGCAATCAGGTTTGGTATCGCCATCATCGCATTCAATGTATCTGCCAATAACCAGACAAAATCCAATGACTGAGTAGCGCCTACCATCAAAGCGATAATCCATACGACACGGAAAGGCATGATAGCTTTTTGCCCAAATAGATACTGAGTACATTTTTCACCGTAAAAACTCCAGCCAAGAATTGTGGTAAAGGCAAATATTACCAGAGCGCCTGCGACAATATAGTTGCCACCAGGAATCGCCATAGCGAAAGAAGTCGCTGTCAGCGTCGCACCTGTCTGACCGTTCAACCAACCACCAGTAATGACAATAGTTAAGCCAGTGATAGAACAAACAATAATAGTATCGATGAAAGTACCTAGCATAGCGATCAAACCCTGGCGAATCGGGTTTTGGGTTTTGGCTGTCGCGTGAGCAATCGGCGCACTTCCCAATCCCGCCTCATTAGAGAAAATGCCACGAGCTACACCAAAACGAATTGCCGCCCATACTGCCGCACCCGCAAAGCCACCTTGTGCCGCAACAGGCGTAAATGCAGATTTAACAATCAGGACAAATGCCGCGGGAATTTCACTAAAATTCACCCCCAGAACAATAATCCCGGCGGCAAGATAGGCAACCGTCATAAATGGCACTAATTTACCTGCGACATCAGCAATACGTTTAATACCCCCAATAAGCACTGCGCCAACCAGAATCGCCAATACTACGGCCGTTACCGTGGTAGAAACGCCGAAGTTACTTTGCAGCACATCAGCAACAGAATTTGCCTGTACGGTATTGCCGATACCAAAACAAGCAATACTGCCGAATACCGCAAACAACGTCCCCAACCAAGCCCATTTTTTACCTAAGCCGTTTTTTATGTAATACATGGGGCCGCCAACATAGTGACCATTTTTGTCAACCTCACGGAAACGGACTGCCAGCACCGCCTCTGAATATTTGGTTGCCATGCCCACTAATGCGGTTATCCACATCCAAAACAGCGCGCCTGGCCCTCCCAATACAACCGCGGTAGCTACTCCAGCTATATTACCTGTTCCAATGGTGGCTGAAAGCGCAGTCATCAGTGCATTAAATGGCGATATCTGTCCCTCTCCCCGTTGATGATTACGCTCAAATAGTAACTTAAAACCTGTACCCAATTTACGTATAGGCAGAAAAGAGAGGCGGAGCTGCATAAACAATCCAACCCCCAGAAGACCGACCATCATCGGTACTCCCAATACGACCCCGTTAATAGCACTCAGCCATTCTGTGATTAATCCCATATATTCCCTCGGACATCTCATAACAAAACAACAACATATGCGCAGCAACTTAATAAAGAATATTTACAGAAAATATGCGAGAAAAAATTTCGCAAAAATGGAAAAAGATTTAATACTTGTGAGTGATATCACTCGATAGAATTTTAAGATTAGAATGTTCAGAAATTTATCACGCCAAATACATTAAAAGACATTTACATATAAACCACTCCTTTAATTAAAATAATTTACTTGAACATCTGACTACTTCAACTAATTAACGTAAGACAACAAAATATTACCCTTTACACTCCGTTTTTTGTTAATTAATGAACTGATTAATATTATTTTTAAAATCGATTTTTTAAGAAATAAATCACTATTCTGAAAGCCCTCTGGGCCTTTCGCCTGATATCCCCGCCCGCACTGGCCAAGGGTTTACGGCGGTTTTTGCTAAATCTTTTTCGAGCCGCTTCACAATAATTGAATAACCTCATTGTGTTATTGTTCCACTCAACTCATTTTATCCGCCTGGGTTAATGAATGAGAGAGAACCTCATGGTGGAACAACAATATTTCATTGGTGTTGATGTTGGCTCCGCCAGTGTCCGTACTGCGGTTTTTGACCAACACGGCAAACGGCATGCATTCTCTGCTCGCCCTATCCAGCAATTTCACCCAAAAACTGATTTTGTTGAACAATCTTCTACTGATATCTGGGCGCAAGTATGTGCAACAGTAAGAGAAGCTGTTGCACTGGCAAATATTAATCCTATTGATGTTAAATCAATCGGCTTTGATGCCACCTGTTCATTAGTCGCTGTAGCAACAGAAGGACGTCCTCTTTCTGTGGCTGAAAATGGCAATCCTGAACACGATATCATCATGTGGATGGATCATCGGGCAATCAAGGAAGCCATCACGATAAATCAAACCAATGACCCCGCACTCTGCTATGTAGGTGGTGAAATCAGCCCTGAAATGGAACTACCGAAAATATTATGGCTAAAGAACCACTTTCCTCAACGTTATCAGGATATCTGGCGTTTCTTTGATTTAGCTGATTTTTTGGCGTGGAAAGCAACTGCCGCTGATGTAGCCAGTATTTGCACGCTCACTTGTAAATGGAACTATTTGGCCCATCAAAAACAGTTCAGCGAAAAACTACTTTATAATGTGGGGTTAGAAGATTTAACAAATAAAGTTCCGTCTACCATCATTGAACTTGGCGAAAAAGCAGGTTACCTGACTGTTGAAACGGCTAAAGATTTTGGGCTGCACACAGAAGTCATCGTCGCCGGTGGTATTATTGACGCTCATGCCGGCGGATTGGCCCTGGCTGGCGCCGATCCAGAGGGCAGCCTGGCCATTATCAGCGGCACCTCAAACTGCCATATGATTGTCAGTCCTCATCCTGTCATGGTTCCAGGGGTTTGGGGTCCCTATTTCGGCGCTATGCTACCCGGTTATTGGCTCAACGAAGGTGGACAAAGCGCCGCCGGTGCATTAGTTGAGTGGTCAATTCGTCAACACAATAACTGGCTGGAGCTAGAAATCGAAGCTAAGGAATCTGGTCATCATTACTACCAGCTACTGAATGAAGCTGTCGCACAGTTAGAAAAGCAAGAAAAATACCCGACCGCACAACTTCATATTTTAGATGACCATCACGGCAACCGCTCACCAAGGGCAAACCCTAATGCCAAAGGAATGGTCAGCGGGCTGACGCTGGCAGATAGTCGTGACGCTCTGGCCCGCCATTACTTGGCAACGCTGCAATCTATCGCTTATGGCACCCGCCATATTATTGATGCACTAATAGAAGCAGGGCATAAGATAAACAGGCTAGTTATATGTGGCGGCGCAACTAAAAACCCACTATGGTTACGTGAATATGCCAACGCCACCGGGCGCGAAATCCATCTCACTCAGGAAGAGGATGCTGTCAATCTTGGTTCTGCTTTGCTTGGTGCCGTTGCTTGTGGTTCCTTTACCGACTTCGCTCAAGCAGCGAAATCGATGGTACGTGAAGGCAACATTATCAAACCGGAAAAAGAGACATTTTCATTTCATCAAGCCAAATATCAGGTCTATCTGCAAATGTACCGGGACCAGCAACGATATAACGAAATCATGCAAACCGGCGATTAACTTTTAAGGATAAAAACAGGTATATAATAAGATGAAAGGAATAAAAACTCATTAGATAAAATTTCTCCGGCCCCACAAGCCGGAGAAAGGTGATCAATCCTTATAACTGTATTGATAACATCCGCCATAATCATAATAGAGACCAGAACTCTTCTCTACCGCGTTTAGCAACACACCTTTAATATGAATGCCATTTTGTCTAAACCGGCGAATAGCAATATTAACTTCTTTAACCCTTGTTTTATGATAACGAGCAATTAACAATGAAGTTCCTGCATATCTCCCAATAATTGCAGCATCAGTTACAGCCAAAATAGGAGGAGTATCTACCAAGACATAATCATAATGCTCTTCTGCCCAAGATAATAATTCTTTAAGCCTGTTATGCATAAGCAATTCCGACGGATTAGGCGGAATAACACCTCGATTAACAAAATCAAGCTCAGTAAGATAAGTTCTGGTAATGATCTCTTTTATCTGATGCTGACCAGCCAAATATTCAGACAGCCCCAGAGATTGAGGACTTTCCAACACCTTATGTAAACGACCTCTTCTCATATCCGCATCGATTAAAAGCACACGTTTATTACTTAATGCCAATACAGCAGCAAGGTTTACTGAAATAAAAGATTTTCCTAGTTCAGGCGCAGAACCTGAAAGAAGAATAATTTTATTCGCAGATTCCATCATTGAAAAATGCAAGGTTGTTCTAAGGCTACGTAATGCTTCAATAGCTAAATCTGTGGGATCTTGAATCGCTAATAACCGTAATTTATGACGATGAGTTCGCTTTTTCTGTTGCTGTTCAAGTTTAATTTGGGTCCCAGATAGTGGAACCGTGGCATAAACAGAAACACCTATTTCCTCCAATTGTTCGGGGCTTTCGATTCCTTTACGAAACATGACTCGTATGCAAACCAATCCAGCAGACAATATAAACCCCAATACCATCATAGATGCAATAATCAGTGACTTCTTCGGTTTTACCGCTGAATTTTCTACAATAGCTTCATCAATAATACGTACATTACCCACTGTCCCTGCTTTCAAGATGTTCAACTCTTGCTGTTTATTGAGTAACTGCACATAAATTTCTTGACCAACTTGAACATCTCTGGTCAAACGTAAAATTTCCTGCTGTGTTTTAGGTAACCGTTTGATTGACTGATTCAGCTCCTTTTTGGTATCAACCAAAGTCTTACGTTTATCAAGCAACGCAACATAAGCAGGATGTTGTTTGGTATACAATTGCTGCAATTCAGCTTCTTTGAAAGTCAATTCATTAATCTGTTTCTCAATTTGGACTAATGTTTCCAAAGCCGATTTTGCTTCAAGTGATAAATCGATAGATTCATTCGCTTGACGATATTGATTAAGCAACTCCTCAGAACGATTGAGTTCAATTTTAACTTTAGGTAAATGATTTTTTAAGAAATTAAGACTACTTTCAGCCTCTTCCGTCTTTCTTGTCACATTTTGTTGCAAGTAATTTTTACCAATACTATCCAGTACTGACTTTATTCTCGCACGATCATCACCCTCCATTTCAAGCGAAATAATACCAGTACTATTACCTTTTTCTTTTACCCGCAAAGCTTGTTGCAACCCACGAATAACCCCCAATTGCCCCCGTTTAACCAACGTGAAACTTTGTCCTGGAGAAGCTGAAATATTTGAGATAAGCAAATTTATGCCATCAGTATCAAATACTTTGTTCACTTGCCCGCGGAAAATCTGATCATCAAACAGCAACCGATAACTTTCTGAATCGTCAACATATATTTTTATCTCTTTGTTCATATATTCGGGTGATATTGTAAAATGTTTAATAACAATATCTGGCTTTGGCATACCGCGGAGACGGGCAATTCCCTTACCTATCACAGGAAAATAATCCGCTGTAACCTGAACATCCAAATTTAGATCCTTTACCGTCTTTCCCAATATCATTCGGGAAGTTAATAACTCCAATTCTGCCGATGTATCTGACGGTCTTCCTGAAAGCATATCCGCCATGTCGCCAATTAAAGGCAATGCACTACTTCTCTTTTCAACCTGCAATAAAGCATTTGCCTTGTATATCGGAGTCGCAATCAAGGAATAACAAAGGCCAATAACGGTAAACAATAGAGTGATTCCACCAATCACCCAGCGATAATCGAATAAGGCACTAAGAAGACGGCCTAAATCAATTTCATCACTATCCGTATGAGTGTGACTTGATTTATCTGATGTAGTCATAAAAAGCCTATAATTACTTTATTGATAAGTAATGAAGAATAGAAAACCCAGAATTTGAAAATACTTATAAGTTATAATTTCCCAAGCCAACTATTAGCACTCTCAAATAATAACTGATACACATATTCATAAACCTCGATATCAGACTTATATGGATCGGGAATTGCCATTTTATTTAACCAATGGCCAAAAAGCATTGTTTTCCCCCTGACTCCTAGATTTATCCTATTTACAGCTTCAATATGTCTTTTTTCCATAACCAAAATCAAGCTTGACTGCTGGCATAATTCACTGGTTAGTTGACGTGCCGTATGTCCATCTAGGGACAATCCATACTTAGCCGCAACCCTACTTGAGAACTCATTTGCAGGATTACCAGCCAAAGCAGATATTCCCGCAGAATAAATCTCTTTCTGAGGAAATATCTGCCTCAATAATCGCTCTCCTGTCGGAGAGCGACAAACATTACCCACACAAACGACCAGAATAGAATTAAACATTAATTCGGCCACTTACGAATCCACTTAGTTGTTTCAGTCAGGCTATTAATGCTTGATATCGTTGGCACCAACTGATTAATAACCCGATTCCAGCGAACGACTGGAGCACTGGTAACATAGACAATATCGTAAGGTTGCAAATTAAACTCAGTTCCCAACACCAACGCCGTTGCATCTTTCGCATTGAGCTGATAGATATTGGCTATTTTTCCTTTATTATCAGTTACATTACGCAGTGAACGGATGACAAAAACGCCATTAGCATCACTTGATAATTGATCTATACCTTCGGCATTGCCCAATGCTTCAGTCAAAGTCATTCCACTGCGATCCATACGCAGAGTAGTCTGTTTTTTGACTTCCCCCATAACAAACACTTTCAAATCATCATTACGGGGAACATATAAAATATCGCCAGAATAGAGCAGGCGATTTTGCTTTAGATCACCATTCTGCATTAAATCTTGAAGAGAAATAATCGTCTCTTTTCCCTTATGAGTCAAAATGATCCTCCTCCAGTCAGCATTTTCGGTTAAGCCGCCGGCATGGTTGATCGCATCAATAATGGTTAAAGGAACGTTAGTGATAGGTTGTTGAGCAGACCTGGCAACTTCACCTGTTACATAGGCTTTTTGTGAACGGAAAGCAGCAATATTAACATCAACTTGAGGTGATTCGATGTACTTCGATAACTTATCAGTAATCATTGTGCGCACCTGAGTGACCGTTTTCCCTTTTACATGAATTTTACCAACATAGGGATAAAAAATCGTTCCATCAGAATGCACCCAATTTCCCGTATCACTGGCACTACGGTATTGCCCGGCTGGTATCGTCAATTCAGGATGATCCCAAACAGTAACCATAATGACATCCCCCACACCAATACGGTATTCATACTGTTGTAACTCTTTATCTAATTCAGGATTAGGACGTGCAATAGCAGAATTCACTCGTAACTTTTCAATTAACTGTGGTGTTACTGGATAAACGTTTACCAAATTATTAATATCATAGTTACTATCATCATCATTGATTATTTCTTTATTATAAACAGTAAGGCCACTCCCAGGCACAACAGTACAACCACCTAATAGTGTAGAACAGGACAACGCCAGAACTATAATTAATTCCTTAATATTCATCAGAAATTTATCCTTAAAACATAATAAACAAAAAAGAATACAGAAAAATAGTATTAATTATAATCTCCCTAACAAAACTAGATTATAATATAATAAAATATAATATAATATAAAAATTTTGCTTAAGGGCCACAAGACACTAGGCTACTGGTCGTATCACTTGATAAAAACAACAGAAATCAACTTAATGGCTTTGAAAAATTCAAGCCATTAAATAATAGGTAATAAATTTATTAATTATTTTATTATTTAATATATCTTATAAGATATTATTACAAACAGAAAGTAAGAGCGACCCATCAAATAATAGTGAAGATATTTATCAGAATTTATCGGAACTGAATACATACTCTCGATAACATTGTGAAAAAACACGGGCCTACTTACATCAAATCCGTGTTCATATAAGAGACTTTAGTAATTAAGATGATAGAAAATAAAAAAACAACCAACTAACCTATCAAAAAACGCCAATTATAAAACCATAAATTTTGCCATATTATAAATAATAGCTCGGTAGTATCGAATATTTTTAGATTGTTTTAATTTTGAAGCTCACCACTTTGTACTTTTCTCGTTTATCAACTACCATTATCGATTGTTTTATATAGCAATAGAAGATCTGAGAATTGGGCATATTCCACAAAAACTTTATCAACTGGGATTACCATGAAAAAATCAACCATACTAAGAATCGCCAGACCAACTGACAACTTAACTCAAATTGCTGAAATGTACTGCCAAGGTTTAGGATTTATTATCCTGGAGCAATTCAAAGATCATGAAAATTTTGATGGTATTATTCTCGGGCATCCGAACCATCTCTGGCATCTCGAATTTACCCATCATCGTGGCACAACAGTAGGAAGATCCCCCACGCAGGACAATTTATTGGCCTTCTATATATCAGACCGTTCAGAATGGTTAGAACAGATATCATTAATGAAAAACGCTGGCTTTATCGCAGTCCCCTCTTACAACCCATATTGGGATATTGATGGTAAAACATTCGAAGATATTGATGGTTATCGGGTTGTGTTACAAAACACAGTATTCCCTGTTTGATTATTAATCGACCTTAAGCATACTTGCCCTAATAACCAACCCTACCTACGTTGTTTTAGATTACGCAATAACATTATCAAAACTCAGCTATTGACACTGAGTTTTGATATATTCTTGCAAGTATTTCGTTTGTTGTTCGTTCTCAACAATCATTCTTCGGAGATCGAAATAATCTTGTTCAGCTGCCGGGTTAAGTCGTGGGGGGGTTGCATGGCCCACGCTGCCGGAGGAGCCGGCTTCGCCTTGATTACAGGTGGCCGCGATGCGCAACCGGCGATGACCAGCGGCAACATCGTTGCGAAGCACATCAATTTCAGATTTCGCATGAGCAAGCTCCTTTGTATGCTGATTATCCAGTTCAGACAGGAGCTTTATCCGCTCCTGCTGATTAACGATTTCATTCTGCTGCTCCAGCAACTCACTCTGTAGCTTAACTGTCGTATCAAGCTGTTTGGTATACTTACCGTAATAGTGGTAAGCCAGAAGCGAGACAAGCGCTAGTGCAATAACAGTATAACCATGAGAGTTAAACTTCATAATATCGCTCTACAAAAGTGAAAATGCTTTATCAATGACCGCATTGCTATAAGGCTGACTACCATTTTCCATGGTAATAACGGACTTAAGAAGCTTTGTCATAAATACTTCATTAAATACATCAACAACCTGATCACAAGTCACTTCAGTGTCTTTACATACATGGCTAATATAAGCATCAGTATTATTTTCATTATGGGGAGCCCATCGTGAAATGATACCTTTCACTGTTTTAAGACCATATTTCCGATTGTAATTATGCAGAATTTTAATCATTGCCCGAATACCATATTCAGGGCTGACAAACTGGCAGAAAGATTTGTCGGTACGTTGTGATTCTGGTACCAAACCTTGCCAATCGTCACCCCAACGAATGTTGCCAGGGTTATTATTTCGAATACCTCTGCTCATAATTCACTCCTACTGTTTATTACCTGTTTTGTTATTAACAACTTTTCTTAAGATCTGACCAAAATAGTCAGTTCCCAGATAACCAATAATGACACTGCCGATGTAAGCCAAGTCCGTGCTCATACCAAAAAAATTCAACACATCACGGATAAACCAAGCAATCATGGCACACATAATAGAATCCATAATTGACGTCCAAAATTTACCGCCGTTATATCGACCTCTGAGATAAGCCATCGCGGCAGCCAGTGCCGCGCCTATACCTTGTTCTTTGACTGACAGCAGCCATACCCATAGCTGCATCCAGATGTCAGGCTGTTTATCCATGTATTTCATCCTTTACTCCCATTCATATAATGGGAATCCATAGGCTGCCGTGTAGCCTTAAATTTCAGTTAATAGGAATACTGCGAAATCAGTAGAATAAGAAAAGGCCACACATAGCGCAGCCTTAAATTTTATAAGGTGATTACTTACATTTAGTATAATATCGAACTCATCAACAAACTCTGGTTGTATGTCATTACGTATAAGGGAATAATAATAATTAATAGATACATGATTTATTAAGGCATTAACTATTCCAATTAAACAATACTCTTTTTGTTAGCTATTATTCTACAAGAATTCATATTCTATCTATTTTTTAATTTCCCAATAGTCCATCCTTCAATCAAAAGCAAGGGATTATTACTTCGCCTTGAATTTGCTACTTTCAAGTATCAACATAATCACCGTGCATTTAATTTCTGAAATGTCTTGTTATAGTAACCTTATTTCTGCTGATTCATTTAAGAACAAAATAAACGCTAAATCAAGGCCAAATCACTCCTCCCCTTTCTAATATAAATAACTTTGCTCTTATCAAGTTACTCAAATATCCTTATAATGTATGCTGATATTCTCAATCATTTAACCTGGAAAAATGAATGTTCGCAGGAAGATTTTTGTTACTCAAAAAAATAATTATATCGAAAATATTTTATATCCTCACTGTCAACTTAAATGTTGGATTACCCTTACTAATAGACTGTGAAATGAAAAATTAATCAGATGAAAATAATTAAAAATAGAGCATCTAACGTATTATAATCATTATCCCATAAATCTCCTTAATACTAAAATTAGATTACAACGTATAATAAACCATAATTCATGATAATTATGTACACCTGATAATAAATCTCTCAAAGCAATTTTTTCAATAAAACGTTTCGCAAGTAATTTTTTTAAGGCAGGATCTTGTATCCTTTTTCTATACAAAATAAATAAACTGCCAATCTCTCGTATTGCATGACGATTCAGTGATCTTCTTAACGACTTTTCACCTCTAATCCCTTTTGAGATGTTAATAATTGAATCAACTACAGTAATATAGCTATCAGCCCGATGATATAATTTTTTAATTTCTTTTGAGCGAGTTATTGATTCCAAATTATGTCGATAACAATATAATAACTCCTCACAAAAGCCAATTCGATTCGCGATAAGTGACAAATTAATGGTCCATAAAATATCTTCGTGAAGGGTATTTTCTCTAAAACTGAGTTGGTTATTTATAATCAGCTCCTTTTTAATAAGTTGTAACCAAACAAAATGTGGCCATTCTCTACATTCAACACAATACTCTATCCACTCTTTACCCGTTAATACCCTGCCATAAGGTTGTCTACGTGTTATTCTTTTATTCTCCTGTAAGTATGGCTCTTCTGTGAAACTAACTCCATTGCCAATTAACACATCTAATTTCTGTGCAATAGCTTGATCAAGCCATTTTCTTAATATTTGCGGTTTCAGCCAATCGTCACTATCAATAAATAAAACCCACTCTCCTCTCGCATATTTTATGCCATGATTTCTAGCTACTGAAACACCACGGTTTTCTTGATTAAAGATCCGTATTCTATTATCTCTTTTTTTATATTCATTAATTACTCCTAAGCTATTATCCGTTGAGCCGTCATTAATAATAACAACCTCAAAATTAACATTCTCTTGCACAGATATTGAATCTAACAAGCAGGCTATATAACTTTCATTATTAAATAGTGGGATAATGATAGTAATATCAAACTGAAACATCTATAGTCCTTTTAATGAATTAGTTGTTTTTGATAAGAACATTATTTTCATAGTAAAAATGTGCCTTTTCCCCATTGCTATTCACAGACCATACAATATTTTAATCATCAGTTATAGATGGGATTAAAATTTTCATCAAAAAAGAAGATGATTAAGTGTGATAATGATTAAAGAATATATCTGTAATTTACACATTACCGTCTCTTGTAAAGATAGCAACAGTCATCCAAACCTATTGGAACAGTTTAAATAAATCGGTAAATGTAGCAGATAAAATCCTTGGATTCACATATAAATACAATTAAATATTTTAAGGTAAAAAAACAAATGTAATCAAAAATAAGAAATAGAATAAAACAATAGAGAAGGGCGAAAAACATTAACTATATTTACTAGCTATAATAATATAATAGATGTAAAGCTTATCATGAACTAATTAGCAAATAATATTAAAATAGATATTATAGTAGATACTACTCTTATTTAACCTATAATCAAATGGCATTTAAAAATTTTAAAGGCAATATTATTGCCTTATTTATTAATGGAAAAATATTTAAAACTCATAAACATTCTGGATAACACGGTAAAGGAGACAATTGCACTATAATTCTTTTTCCTGCAACAACTCGTTGTTGGCTTTTCGCCTGTACCGCTCGTTTCCCATCCCAACGTAAACGGGTCCTTAAGAATAGCTCACCATGAGAAAACTGTGGGCTTAAACGCATAGAAAAAGTGAGGGGTAACATGTCCAAGCGATAATACATCTCACCCACTGTCAATACTTTACCTTCAACCACAGTAAGCAACGACACCTCAACGTCTGCCGTTTTAGGCAGAGAAACCGGCATGGTCACATCTCCCTCAATCAACCGTGATGCATCATGCTTGACTACTTCACTGACACAACCAGTAATCAGCAAGCACAACAAGACCAGCCCTATTTTGGTCACGGCTGGCTGATCCTACGTTGTGACAACGGAGTATGCTGCCCATCCAACAAACGCTGCAATGTTGTCTCATGTTCAAGCCCTACGACAAGACCTCTACTTAGCACCACAGAAAGTGGCTCATTAACATTTTGCGGCATATGTCCCAAAGTAACCCGACGGCCGCAACAAAGACTATTATTTTCATGGGACACGTTTGTTAAATGAATGGGTGATGAATTTTCAATTTTCATACTCTCATTCCTAAAGATTCGCTCTGTTGAGAGTCAGCCGGAAGTTGAGCTTGCAATAACTCCTGCCAAAACTCAGCATGATCCAACATACTTGAAAGGCTTTCTTCAAAGAGAGCCAGATTTAGCCGACTAGCTGACATCTGCCGATAAATCTGTACCATTAGCGTTGACTCATCAAAACCAAAATGAAGATCAAACTGATACCAATGACGATTAAAACTGGCTAATTGACGGAAAATCCCTTCTCCAACCGCAGTAATATCAGCCACATCTATCTGTAAAACGAGCTGGTCGCGTTCAGGAATTAAGATCAAAGAGAGGTGAAGGTGCTCATCAAAACAGAGAGCGGCCACACCTTCATGATTTAAAGCCAGGTGCGGCAAGCCGAATTTAACAGCAAATTCAGACAAAACTTGGTTGACGATGGCTATCACATCCATCATGGGTTACTCCTGCTAGAGAAGGCAATCAGACCAACTTGAACTACCGAATAGTCAAACAAACGGGTTACTCCCGCAGAAAAGGGTGCCAGTTTACTACCATCATCTTTTGCGCCTCTGTCACTCAAAGGCAATTCTTTTAATAAAAAGGTCACACCAATAAGAGCGTACCTCTCGGTACGCTCAGACTTATTATCCAACACGGCTCTACTCTGCCAGCATCACACCACGCCAGTCGCCGCGCGCCATGCTTGGACATGGCTCTGATAAAGCTGCTGTATCAATTGCAAAACCTCTCTCATGAAATTGTTATTCAATGAGATCTGATCTTCACTCTTCTGTTTTTCATGTTGAGAAATAGATGAATCCACTTCATGTTCTTTAGCTTTAGCCTGAGAAAGTCCTTGTTCTACCTGCACCGAATTATTGGACATACTCTCTAAAGATTTCATCACTGAAGTTAAGAACTGCTGCTTACTGTTACGACTTTCAAAAACCAAGGTAATAGATTTCAGAGCGCTCTTGTCAGCATCTTGTGCTACATTCCATACTCTACCAATTGCCGCCCGATCCGCATCGCTACTCTTACCTAGCTGTTGCAACTTAAGATCAATTAATTCGTTACGACCAGCAATATTACCTTCCAACGTCTTCTGCTGCTTAATCGCTTGACTATTTTTAGCGGAAGAAAAACCACCTATCAGCCCCGAACCAATCGTCATTAAGCCTGAAACCACTGCCATAGCAATCATCAACTTGGCGCTACGTCGCATCTCATCCACTTGTGACTTCTGAGCATCAATGGACGCTTTATTTTCAGTGTCACGCTGTAAAATACCCAGTTCGCGCATTCTCTTGGCAATCTCAAACAACAGCGACATCATATCTAGCGTATTATTTAATTCTTGTCCGACATTTCCTAAACGACTGGGATCGAAACCCTGTTTCGGTACAATTAATTCAACCTTATCCGTGAGCCTAATTTTTTCCGGCTGTTGAATAGCCGCTTCATGTGCTGTCAGTGTCGGTGTGGGGATTTTGTCAGTTACAATATCAACACTATTATTGACACTGTTCACCTGAGAACTACTGATATTATTAATAGCTTCCATCTTCTTACTCCCTAAATTTCCTGTGGTCGGCTGGCAAGGTTATTTATCATGTCTCCCCTGGCATTGAGCATCTGGAAAATCATTTCCATCACATGTTGGAAAGACTCTACCATTTGGGACAACTCCTCTTTAAGCCTGTCCATAACAGCCTGAAACGCGGTCAATTCACTACGTGAAAGCTGTACATCAGCTTGTCGGTTAGCCGCTTTACTCTGGAAGGCCGCATTGGTAGTTTGAGCGGCGCCATTAGCAAGATCCACTGTCATGTCACTTACCTGTACAGCCAATTTCACGCTCCGAGCCGTGGTATTCGCGGCCATACTGGCAGCTTTAGCAGAAAACTCCGCAGCCTTAGCTGCCATCTCAGCCGCTTTACCGCCAATCTTAGCTCCCATTTTGGCTATAATCCCAGCTGCCGAGCCACCAAAACTGACTGCCAGTGCCGCCAAAGACACTATAATCTCAATCGCCATCATTGCTGGCCCCAGCCATTTCATGGTTTCCTTGCTGATTAAACCATCTTGAGCCGCCTGTTGTAATCCCTGAGATACTGCTCCCACTACTCCTCCGGCAATTAGCATCGCGCCAGCTATCGCGCCAACACCGGTGGCAACCATAATTGCTCCGACCACAATTGAAGCAATCGCACTGATCCAGCCAAAGATCTTGGAAAATAATCCAGATTTTTGCGCCTCTTTAGCAGAATTTTCAGCTTCTTTAATCTTCTGCTGGTTCTCATCCATTTTCTGCAAGCTTTGCTGACGTGCTCGCTGGATATCTTGGATTTTGAGATTTGTCTGATTACGATCAAGCTCGCTGGTCAATTTGCCCAATTCAATCTCTATTGCCTCAGATGAAGATAGTAATAGAGAAGCCAACCGCGAAGTTTCTGTCAGCTTTGCTGTCAGCGACTTTATCAGCCCTGTAGCCTGCTTAGCCTCTTGCATAATCGATTCGAGCTTAGCCATTTCTTCTCGCCCAAGGCGGGTATTACTCACAGCCAATGGCGCTGGCAATGATACCCTTCGTGACTTAGCTACATCAGTAGACAAGTCATTTGCCTGGCTAGGCGTAACATGCTGCTCGCTTTTAGGGGGTATAGTTGCGAGGATTTCATCAACTTGAAAACTGTCGACCCTCGGTTGAAGAACTTTAGATTCACTGACTTGAACCATTTTCCTGAGTCCTTTTTATTGTGATAGCTTCTAACATTGCACTGGAACTGGCAGCCAAAGCGGCCTGTTCCGGCAGAGCTGCCGCAAGTTGTTGAGCCGAGTAGAAGCCACTCTCGGCCCCATCAAGTTCTCCTAATTGCAGGAGACATTCGGCAGCATGAAATGGAAAACGGGGCTCATTAATATCAAGCATCGCTCCGTAGCTATAGCTTTGAATCGCCTGCTCCAGTTGCCCCATTGCCTGACGGCACGCGCCCAATCCAAGGAAGAACCGGGAATCATAGTGATCCAACATACACAAAGCCTGGAATATCTTATGTGCATCCTGCCATTTGCCTGACTGATACTGGTTGAACGCTAATGAGTAAAGTTGCTCCAACGTATCACTAGAAATATCCTTCAACATGGCAAAAGTGCCGCCATCATGAAGAAAAGATTCCAGTTCTTGTGCATATTGGTCAGAAGTCGTTGATGTTTCTTGATGCTCCATAATCATTCCTTAAATTGCGCCGAGAATATTGCGCATGATGCTGTCATACTTTTGAATAAAACGGTTTAACGCCTCGATAGCCGCGTTATAACGGGAACTCGCCTCATTTAAACGTGTTGTTTTTTCCTGGACAGTATTGTTTAGCGGATTTACACGATCGTTAACCGAAGTAGAGAAGTTGGCTAACTTATTATTATCCTTGTCATATTTATATGAATCCTCCAGACCTGTCATAGCGCCACTTTGCTTATTGGGACTTTCTAAAAATGTCTTAATAGAAATTTTAGGATTAGAAGATATCTTCTTTAATAGCTTATATTCAGCACTTTTCTCAAAAGCAGCCTGATCACTAAAACCATATTTCTTATGATCCAATAAATTGAAGGAATCGGAATCGGTAATATTAAGCGTCCCATTAGCTGCTAATTTCGCATTAATCTCCGATTGAATAACACTGTAAACCTTTAACTCTGCGGTCAATGTAGCCAATTCATCACGTAACTCAAGTCGTTTTTTATCATGACCTGACATAACAGAAACGAATATATCGATTACATCATCATCAAGACGATCCGGCGTTAAATTAAAATGAACCGCAGCCAGAAAATCTTTTAATGTCCAAGTTTTTAATGCTGAGCTATTCAAGAAAGATTTAAGATTTTCGATCCCATTTTTTATTTGGCTATCTAAGTGACCACCTTTAACAACAGCGTCCGCTGGCAGAAAATAGGCAATCAGTTTTTTCAGGAGTTCTTTATCGTTAGTGATAACAACAGAACCAGATTCAATCTTGATCTTCTTCTCAAGAATAAGCTCAACCAATTCATCAAGCTTCGAAGATCCAGAACCTTGTAATTGATTTAGCGAAACCCCGTTCAGATCTTTCAAAAAAAGCTGTGGGTCATTTTGATATGGCCTAATTTCCACCTTCAAACTCCTTATACAATAATGCCACGCATACGAGGTGGGCGACGGAGACGCTTTCCCTCTTCCAAAGAGGGAGGTTGGTTGCTTCGTAAGCGATTAACTTCTGTCAGCAACTCTTGTTCGGCATTCTGAACCAAAGTAACGTCAGTATGACCAAACAATTCTGTACCCACATTTGGGTTGATGCCAAGAGACTGCCACATCTCCTGCAATAGTTGCAGTCTGTGATCGCTGTCCTTAATGGCCGCCTCAGCAGCTTGCAGTACCTTAGCGTTAGGCTTCTCTTGCATCAGTGACTCCTATAATAAAGAGAGATATTGATTCTTCCTGTCAAAGTTGGACTTTTTTTTGTTGTTTTCTCATTTGATGTAGCGATATAACGCAACTGGCTTCTAACTCAAACCAGCCAGGCGCCACCTCACTCGCACCAGTCCAGCGATGGTAGAACCGGGCCAAACGTTCATCATTAAGGGGAGAGTCAACCAAAGTATTAACTTGACCATAAAGCCGGCTACCCGGCCCAAGTACTGCCATCGTTGCTGTCGCCAACAGATAAAGAGGCGCAAATGGATTAGCAAGCCCTCGGCGCTGCCGGGTACGGCGTAACATCACGATCCAAACTCGCGGCGCATCATAACGCCAGGCAATTTCACAATCTTCATACCACACACGCCAGCCAAGAGGGATCGGGCTACTTCCCATATAATGAGGGTGTACTGAATAACCCCGCTCCTTAAACCAAGGGATTAGCGGATCACTATTCATAGACACACCCTACCAAGAGGTTGGATGTTGATCTGTTGCGTCAATTCCTGATACGAGAGCACCGGCAAGCCGTGGTGATCACCTTCAATTAACTTACGGACATAGCGACGAATATCCATTGATACGATTAACACTGGCTTATTCTGCATCTGTGTTAAATCGCCCACTGTTTTCTTCATCTGTTCAAGGAAACTTTGTGTTACTGCCGGGTCCAGCGCCAGATAACTACCTGCGCTCGTTTGACGAATACCACTCCGGATCTGCTCCTCTACCTGTTGATCTAACAGATAGGCGGGCAGGATATTGTTACCATTAGCATACTTGTAACAGATGTAACGCTTGAGACTACTGCGAATATATTCCGTTAATTGCACCACATCTTTTTCCTTCTGCCCCCACACCACCATAGCTTCGAGAATCGTACGTGTATTACGAATAGAGATGTCCTCACCGACCAGCCGCTGCAATATCTCAGTCATCCGCTGCAATGGAATTATGCGCATGGCCTCCTTGACCAATTCACCATAGCTACCCTCCATCTGTTCCAGAAGATAACGGGTTTCCTGCACGCCAATAAAATCTTCGGCGTACTCCCGCAACACATGTGATAAATGCCAGGTGATCACCTGAGACATGGATAAAAACGCCAGCCCGGACTTCGCCAAACGTTCCTGATGTGCTTCGGCTACCCACAGAGTAGGCTGATTAGGCAATAGCGGTTCCCCCTCTTCATAAGGAATAGCCAACAATTCCAACTGACTGACCGGTTCCTGCACCAGCAAATGTGATGAACGCAGCCGACCACGAGCAACAGGCACCTCTTGTAGCTGGATCAGGTATTCCCCCTCCTTCATTCCCTCATTAAAGCGTAAGTGGATACCCGGAAATGGTACCCCTAAATCCAAATAGAGGGCGCGTCGTACCCGTATTAATTCATCATTCAGTGAAATAGCTTCCAGCTCAGCCTGTAATCCCGCATCCACATCAATAAGTAAAGGAACCGTCATCGCAAATTCCTCTTTCTCACTCAGCTTGCCAGCCTTGGCCTTACTACCGCTTTTGGGTTTAGGTTTGGCTGCCGGAGCGCCTGCTCCTTGGGCTAATAGGCTAGGAAGATCCGTTTCCTGGCTGGCGCTGGCTTGTCGCTGGCGTTGGAACAGCAAATAACCGCCACCTGCCACCACCAGTGCAAGCGTTAAGAAGGTTAATGTAGGGAATCCGGGAATAAGGCCAAATAGCACCAATAAAACACCGCCAATCAGCAGCGCCTTTGGTTGGGCAACAACCTGCTCGCCGATCTCATTACCCAGATCCGAGGCGTCTTCCGACGAAACCCGGGTAACAATGATACCCGCGGTGATAGCGATCAATAGCGCCGGAACCTGAGAGACCATACCATCACCAACGGTCAAAATAGCGTAGAGCTGCAATGCATCAGCCGCCGACATCCCTTTCTGAGTGACGCCTATAGTTATCCCACCCAAAATGTTGACAAAGATGATGAGGAGACTTGCAATCGCATCACCCTTAACAAATTTCATCGCACCATCCATCGAACCAAACATCTGGCTCTCTTTTTCGATAATGCTGCGCCTCTCTCTGGCTTCATTGACGTCAATAACGCCGGCACGCATATCTCCGTCGATACTCATCTGTTTACCGGGCATGGCATCAAGAGAAAAGCGGGCGCTCACCTCAGCTACGCGTTCCGAACCTTTGGTTATGACGATAAATTGTACAATGGTGATGATCAGAAAGATCACTATCCCGACAATCAGGTTGCCGCCGACAACGAAATTACCGAAGGTATAGACTATCTTACCGGCATCTGCTTGTAGGAGGATCATCCGGGTGGTACTGACGGAAAGCGCCAGACGAAATAGCGTTGTCACCAGTAAGACCGCAGGAAAAGCGGAAAACTGTAAGGGGGAATTGATATAGACCGCCATCATCATGAGCACCACCGAGATGGTCATATTAATGGCGATCAAAATGTCAAGCAGGATAGGCGGAAGCGGCAACACCATCATGAAAACCACGGCTAGCAACAATATCGCCAACATGATGTCTTTACGCTCGCCAATCAGACGCAATAACTCAAACCCACGGCTCATAATAGCGCCCCTTGAGCGAGATAACGTTGATAAGCATTACGCGCTTCTTCCAGGTTCCCCTCCTGTTGACAAGCGCGGCTAACACAAAGCCAGAGGGCTGCGTTTTGTTCGCCCTGTTCTTGTAAGAGAGTGCAATGTTCTTTTGCCGCGCTCCCCTCTTGCAGTTTAAGTAATGAAACCACCAAGGCGCGACGCCCTTCCTGATTTTCTGGATGCAAAGCCAGTAATGCATCCAATAAAATACGCGCTCGGTCAGGATGACCGTATTGAAGTTGTAGCCAGCCGAGCAGCAACAGGGCGCTCTGCTGTTTAGCACTGAGAGTCATGGTCATACCTTGTGCAACAGGTGCAGAGCCATCTGCAACAACTGTTCATCTTGATTCATTTTTTCCAACAGGGAGACAGCATGCTGTACCCTGACGTCATCATCTTGTTGCAAAATTGTACGCAGACCACTCACAGCCTGACGGAAATCATGTGGGCGCAACAGAGAGTGAAACCCATCTTGCGGGCAAGCAAAAGCCAACAAAGCCTGATCAGCCTTGTTAGCGGGATAAAGACGTGCAGAGTGAGTCTCAACGGATTGACCATCGGGCAATAACGCGTAGCGATCAGGTAAACTAACCCCTATCTCTTCCCGACTGATCGCCGTTAGTTGTTCAATTCCTATGTGGGCGGCAGCGATTTTGCTCACGAAGCGAGCACCTCTCGCTGTACTCTTAACAAAGAGCGAAATGCCTGATGCAGCAAAGGCAAGGTTATATCTCGTTCGTCTAGTGTCACAAACAATAACAGGCGATCTTCCCCCAACCAGCCACAACGCAAGGGCAGTTCTGGCCCCTGACCACTGAAAGTGAGTAACATCGCCTTAACCATGACCTCTTTTCCTTGATGCCAGGGAATTTCGCGGGCCAGCCAAAGTGTTAATGCGCCGCCATAGCGCTCAATTTGTAACGTACCAGAATACTCAAAATCGATTTGGATCAAGGGGCTGGAAACGTCAGACATCTCCATACCCAAATCCTGACAAAACTGGAGCAACTGTGGCTCTATCCAGTTCATGACGCTCCCTCTCCCGACCACAACTCGTCTTCTTCTCTCTCAATCGCTGTATCCAGCGCCAGTTGACAAGCATTAAGCAAATTTTGACGCTGTTCTTCATCACTAAACACTTCTACCGGAATCAAGCGAATCAATCGCTTCAACTCCCGGTAGAAATGAATTTGAGTTTGGCTATCCTGCAATCCCAAAGCATGACCGAGCATTTCAATATCCCGCACATTGGCCCAACGTTTCTCAACCAGAGAAACGACATCCCCCATAAGGTCAGAAGGCCCGTATGCCATGATTCTCCCCCTCTATCACGCTTTTCCATAACTGCTCAACCTGAACCGACAAACTATTAAGCAAACGGAGTTTATGCATGTCACTCATCACACGTTCCAGCTTAATCGGATCAAGTTGCCGTTGTTGGCTGTCCAGATCAGCGCTCAACGCTTTCATGATGAATCCTGTTACTTCCATCAGGGAACTACTCTTGAAATTGGCTTGAATATCCCGCCAGGCAGCCGACAGCCCTTGATAATCCATCACTGCATCTCGATAGATGTTGCGCAACGCTTGCAAGTTGCCAACCCCATTTCTCGCTGCTGTCGCGGCATCAGGCGTAATGCGCGCTCCCAACTCGATAGCAATCCCTTGTTCTTGCGCTAAACGTGACAATTCCTGGTCAATCAATGTCAATATGGCATGTGCCTCTGGCCTGCCGGCCAGCGCGTCACGGGCCTGACTCAGCGCATAGAATTGCTCACTCACCTCGCCAGAGAAACTTTCTAGATAAGCCTGTAACTGAGCAATATTCGTCAATTGGGCGCTATTTAAGTGAGAGATCAATGCTTTGACCTTTTGTTGACGCTCCAAATCCGGCACCTTCTGCAAATATTCGCCCACCAACGCCTCAATTTCTCGTACCCTGGCATGCCCATCGCTAACTTTACGCTTGGAGAGCGGCATATCTTTGCGCTCCGAAAATGCAAAGGTCAGCTCTTCAGCCGCATCAGCAAAAGATTGGGATGCCGATACCAACACGACTTTCTCTCCCTGAAACTGACCAACCTTAGCCTGCTCCTGTTGTGCGGTAACCCCGGTACCCGGTTCTGATAAAGTTATCGAATGAAGATGATTCTGGATAATATCCATAGCCTACCTTGTCATATCAGAGTTAATAATGAACAAATTATAAAGATACCGTCCCAGCGCCTATGCCAAAATCAGTCGTGAATTTTTAGCAAAATCCGTCGTAACCCAAAGCAGAGTCCCATTGATCTGGTGTAAGGCGCATCAAGCATGAACAATACGCCATGAATAAGATCAGGAAATCTCACCGATAAAGCAGGGAACGTTCAGGCAAACTCCAACCATTTTCTAAAAACTCCCGACTCAGGTTGCAATCCCTCCCTCTCTCCCTTCTTTATAGTATTTGCAGCAGAGGTTATATAAACGATCATGAAGCTTTCCCTTGACCATATTCCCGGCCAAATGCGCCACGCCATTAATGAATGCCGGCTAATTCAGATTCGCGGCAGGGTTACACAGGTCACGGGTACACTACTTAAAGCCGTCATTCCTGGTGTACGAATAGGTGAACTTTGTCACTTACGCAATCCTGACAACACGCTGTCGCTTTTGGCGGAGGTGATTGGATTCCAACAACATCAAGCGCTGTTGACGCCACTTGGTGAAATGTTCGGCATCTCTTCAAATACCGAAGTCAGTCCAACCGGAGCTATGCACCAAGTTGGTGTGGGTGATTACCTGTTAGGACAAGTCCTTGATGGGCTAGGTAATCCGTTTTCCGGCGGCCAATTGCCGGAACCACAAGCGTGGTATCCCGTTTATCGAGATGCCCCGGCTCCCATGAGTCGTAAACGGATTGAACACCCGCTTTCACTCGGCGTACGCGCTATTGATGGCTTACTCACTTGCGGTGAAGGCCAACGGATGGGGATTTTCGCCGCGGCGGGCGGCGGAAAAAGTACATTGCTATCTACGTTGATTCGTAGCGCCGAAGTTGACGTTACCGTGCTGGCGCTCATTGGTGAACGTGGCCGCGAAGTACGAGAATTCATCGAATCGGATCTCGGTGAAGAGGGATTAAAACGTTCCGTGCTGGTGGTCGCGACCTCAGATCGCCCGGCAATGGAGCGAGCTAAAGCAGGGTTTGTCGCTACGTCAATCGCTGAATATTTTCGTGATCAAGGCAAACGTGTACTGCTATTGATGGATTCTGTGACCCGTTTCGCCCGAGCACAACGAGAAATAGGTTTAGCTGCCGGCGAACCGCCAACCCGGCGTGGTTATCCTCCGTCAGTGTTCGCGGCTTTGCCACGATTAATGGAACGCGCGGGTCAATCCGACAAAGGTTCGATTACCGCCCTCTATACCGTATTGGTGGAAGGCGATGACATGACAGAACCCGTAGCAGATGAGACTCGATCTATCCTTGATGGTCACATTATTTTGTCACGCAAGCTGGCTGCGGCTAACCACTATCCCGCTATCGATGTGCTACGTTCCGCCAGCAGGGTAATGAATCAAATTATTACTCCTGAACATCAGGCTCAAGCTGGCCTGTTACGCAACTGGTTAGCTAAATATGAAGAAGTGGAGCTTTTGTTGCAGATTGGAGAGTATCAAAAGGGGCAAGATCTCGTTGCTGACAATGCCATTGCGCATATTGACGCAATACGTAGCTGGTTACGCCAAGGCACTCATGAGCCAAGTGATTTACCGCAAACTTTAGCGCTATTACAGCAGATAACTAGATAATGATTAGCCGTTTACAACGCATAAAAGCCTTACGAGTCGAACGCGCTGAAAAACATTTTTCTCTGCAACAAATGAAACTACAAACAGCCCGTCAAAACCATCAACAGGCTTTGCAAACCCTGCAAGATTACGGTCAATGGCGAATAGAAGAGGAACAGCGGCTTTTTGCACTGTGTCAGGGCAAACCTATTGACCGTAAAGGTCTCGAACGCTGGCAACAACAAGTTGCCTTGTTGCGCGAAAATGAAGCGCAATTGGAAAAGCAAGCGGCTGAAATGAAAGAAAAAGTGGAGCTGGAACTCCGTCAATTACAAGAGTGTCAGCGTGTACTGCACCACGCACGCCAGCAGCAAGAAAAATTTAATGAATTGGGTCGTCAGCAGCAGGAGGCGATCCGTGCCCAAGGTGAATACCAGGAAGAGCTGGAACAAGAAGAGTTCCATCGCCAAGAAAGAGTGTAAAACAGAAGAGTATGAACCCACTGACAGCTATCGGCAAAGGTGTCTCCTCCCTCCCAACGTCGTCTCCCACAGAGGCAGACGCAGATTTGCAACGCCGTTTCGAGCAAGCTATCACCTCTCATGCCGCCAACACACGCCAGTCAACCACACAGCGGACAGAACAACCGTTAACTAACTCGGCAACGTTAACTAACACAACAACGTTAACTAACACAATAAATAGTAAAACAGCGGATCGGCATGCTACACATGACTCAGATGAGGAGTTTCCACCATTCGGCTCCCCCCAACCGGTAATTGATGATACGCGCAAGCAAGCCTTACCATTGGCAGGCCATGACATGCCTGCGCCACCTCAAAATCAGAAGAAAAATTTATCGACCTCCGTTCATCGCCTTAGTGAGATCGCTAGCGAGATACAAGAGTCTCTGTCAGCACCTGGAATCCCAACGGATCAGCCAAACCTGAACGTCTTGCCTGATTCCGGCCTGAAACCGGTTGATATCACTGTGACTGGCCATCCTGACGCAACAATGACGCCTGTACAGCAAAACGCAAACGATGAACTGGCATATCATGCAGTGATACAGACAACACCTGGCCGATCCCCATCTCAACCAGACACACAACGCGGTGCTACTCCTCACCAACAGACAGATCCGACTTTACCTATACCTGCTCACTATGCCAACGAAAGCAACATCGCCAACGAAAGCAACATTACGGAAAAAAAAGCGTTGGATGAAGTCGAGACCTACCATTTGTTGGCACCAAAGCCAAAAGAGTCTGACTCTCAATCCTCTTACTCCGGCGGATCAGATGGGAAAACCCCTTTCTTGCCGCAAACACCACTTCTGCCAGGGGAACGCATCCTCGCCACGATGCAAGCAACTTCAACCATATCTCCCCTTTTGGAAGCATTGATCGACAAACTGAGTGTGGAGATCAGTATCGAACTCACACAGCAACCGCGTCCGGCCACATTACACTTGACGCTTCCTAGCCTGGGGGCGCTTGAGATCCAACTCACTAATGAGTACGGCAAACTTCAAATCGAGATTTTAGCGAATCCCGCAGCTCAACAACTCCTGAAACAGGCACGCTTTGAACTGATTGAACGTTTACAACTTCTTTACCCAACACAAACGGTTGAACTCTCCCTTCCGCCTCAAACGGATAGTGAACACGGATCACGTCAACGTCGCAGCGTATATGAAGAATGGAAAAAAGATGCATGAATGACCTAACCCTATCCAAAGTTTCATTAGAAGAATTAACGCTGCATCAGGCCCTGAGTCGCCACCAGCAACAATTTAGTTGGGATAATAGCCATCTCTCGCTGGATGTGACCGCCCCTCCCGAAACGTTGGACAGGGTACTGATCGCCCATTGGCAGGGACAAACTTTTTCCTTTTACTGCCATGCAGCCGAGCTAGCATTGTGGCTCGCTCCTGATCTACAACAAGCGGATCTCACCTCTCTCCCTCAAGATCTGCTGCTGGCGCTGCTGGAATATCAGAGCAAAGTGCTACCCACGCTGTCATGGTCAGCACTGCGTACCACGTCGGAACGCCCTTTGTCAGCTTGTTTACAACTACGTCTTGAACGGCCAGGGGCCACATTGCCGCTCTGGTTATCAGAGCCATCCCCTTTAATTGCTATATTGCCAGAACGTCAACCTGGCGAGTGCCTGTCTATTCCATTACAACTTTCTCTGCAATGGGGAACAATAACCCTGACTTTAGATGCGTTTCGCACCCTGGAATCAGGGGATGTGCTGCTACTGCCCCTACAGCAACAACCAGACGCCCCTTTATTGGCATATCTGGAAGGACGCCCTTGGGCTTACTTTAAATCCCATGACCATAAACTGGAGTTAATCACTATGTACCCCCTCTCCCCTGACAATTCTGACGACGCTTTGCCAGTAACGGACTTAAACGACCTGGAGGTTCATGTCAGTTTCGAAGTGGGTCGTCAGACCTTGGATCTACAGACGCTCACCAGCCTGCAACCCGGCTCATTACTCGATCTTGGCGTTCCCTCAGACGGTGTAGTACGTATTCTTGTCAATCAGAAATGCCTGGGTTCAGGCCGGTTGGTCGATATTGAGGGGCGTCTGGGAGTAAGAGTCGAACATCTCTCCGTGGAGAAACAGTCATGATCCAGCTACCAAACGAATTGGATCTCATCATCGGTCTGGCTTTGCTGGCTCTACTTCCCTTTATCGCGGTAATGGCGACCTCTTTTCTCAAACTGGCTGTGGTATTTTCCTTACTGCGTAACGCGTTGGGCGTACAGCAGATCCCACCTAACATGGCAATGTACGGATTAGCCATTATCCTCACTATCTATGTGATGGCTCCGGTGGGTTTCGCCACTCAAGATTACCTGCGTCAAAATGAAGTTTCATTCAGCAACGCACAATCAGTAGAGAAATTTGTGGAAGAGGGTCTGACGCCTTACCGAAACTTTCTTAAACAGCATATCAAGCCCAGTGAACGTACTTTTTTTATCGACAGTACCCGACAAATTTGGCCAAGCCAGTATGCAGATCGGCTAGAACCAGACAGCTTGTTGATACTGTTACCCGCCTTTACAGTCAGTGAATTAACCCGAGCTTTTGAAATCGGGTTTCTGCTTTATCTGCCGTTTATTGCAATCGATCTCATTATTTCTAACATTCTGCTCGCAATGGGAATGATGATGGTTTCTCCAATGACTATCTCTCTTCCTTTCAAGTTACTGTTATTTGTCCTGCTTGATGGCTGGACGCGCCTGACACACGGCCTTGTTATCAGTTACGGAGATTGAATATGAGTAATGCTGATATTTTGCATTTCACCAGCCAATCGCTCTGGTTAGTGTTAATCCTCTCCCTGCCTCCGGTACTCATGGCTGCGGCAGTGGGAACATTAGTCTCGCTAATCCAAGCACTCACCCAAATACAAGAACAAACATTGGGTTTTGTGATTAAATTAATCGCGGTCGTTATCACTTTGTTCGCTACCGCTACCTGGCTTGGCAACGAACTTTATAGCTTTGCCAACATGACCTTTCTTAAGGTGCCGCTGATCAAATGACCTTACCAGAGCTCCAGCAGCAAATGCTGGCTTATACCCTGCTATTACCGCGCATCATGAGCTGCTTTGTGATATTCCCTGTGCTCAGCAAACAGATGCTAGGCGGTGGGTTAATCCGCAACGGCGTGGCGTGTTCACTGGCTCTCTATGCTTACCCAACCGTAGCCGGCAACCCTCTGCCCACATTAGGCAGCCTGGAGTTGACGCTGTTGCTCGGTAAAGAAGTCCTGCTTGGTTTGCTCATTGGCTTTATCGCTTCTATTCCATTTTGGGCGATGGAAGCCACCGGTTTTATTATAGATAACCAACGGGGAGCAACAATGGCGTCAGTGCTTAACCCTTCCTTGGGAAGTCAAACCTCACCCACAGGTCTGTTATTAACTCAAACGCTAATCACACTTTTTTTCTCCGGCGGCGCTTTTCTTAGCCTGCTTGGCGCTCTCTTTCAGAGCTATAACAGTTGGCCGGTGACGCAGTTCTTCCCCAACATTACCAACCAATGGCTCCATTTTTTCTACGGCCAGTTTAGTTATCTGCTGCAACTCTGCGCCCTGATGGCCGCTCCTCTGTTAATTGCCATGTTTCTGGCTGAGTTCGGGTTAGCACTGATTAGCCGCTTCGCTCCTTCTCTTAACGTTTTCGTGTTGGCAATGCCAATCAAAAGCGCAATTGCCAGCCTGTTACTGGTTATCTATGTCCAGTTATTGATGCATCACGCCTATGATAAGGTGCTGTTAATTCTCTCCCCGGTACGCATGTTAATCCCTATTCTGGAGGCGCCATGAGTGGAGAAAAGACTGAAAAGCCTACCCCCAAGAAACTCCGAGATGCTCGGAAGAAAGGCCAGGTAACCAAAAGCAACGAGGTCGTCTCTACCTCTTTAATCTTGGGGCTAATCGGTATGATGATAGTCATGTCTGAATACTATTTGGAGCATCTGAGTAAACTGATGCTGATCCCGGCTAATCTGCTAGATAAACCCTTTCCCCAAGCCTTAAACCATGTGGTTGAAAACTTGATGCAAGAGCTGGTCTACCTCTGCCTGCCAATTCTGAGCGTTTCCGCTTTGCTATCTCTGGCATCGCACTTCGCTCAATACGGTTTTCTACTCAGTGGACACTCCATCAAACCTGATATTAAAAAGATCAACCCTGTTGAAGGCGCTAAGCGAATCTTCTCTATCAAGAGTCTGGTGGAATTCATCAAATCGATACTTAAAGTGGGGCTGCTCTGTACCTTGGTCTGGGTGACTTTGGCAGGCAACCTACAGGCGCTACTCTACCTACCAGAGTGTGGGGAAAAATGCATTACCCCTGTACTGGGAATGATGTTAACCCAGTTAATGACCGTGTGTGGCATTGGGCTTATCGTGATCTCTATCGCTGATTATGCCTTCGAACACTACCAACATATTAAGCAGCTTAGAATGAGCAAAGACGAGATCAAGCGGGAGTACAAAGAGAGTGAAGGCAGCCCAGAGATCAAAAGTAAGCGACGTCAATTTCATCAAGAATTACAGTCGAGCAATATGCGTGCCAGCGTCAAGAACTCATCAGTGATCGTCGCCAACCCAACTCACATTGCGGTAGGTATCCGTTACAAGAAAGGGGAAACACCGTTACCCCTTATCACGCTCAAATTCACCGATGCCCAGGCCCTACAAGTTCGACGTATTGCCGAAGAAGAAGGTATTCCGGTGTTACAACGTATTCCTCTGGCACGGGCGCTTTATCAGGATGGCCTAATCGACCACTATATTCCTGCCGATCTCATCCAAGCTACCGCAGAAGTTTTACGCTGGTTAGAACAGTGGCAAGATCGTGCTCCTGAGTCGTAACCTGTTCCCTAATAGCGTTTTTTAGCCACCGAATTAAACATACATGAATTGAGCATTAGCGTTCAAAACACCTCGCCAATGCTCAATATAAACGAAATATAATGCAGATTCGCTTCTTAATTATTACGATTCAATTACATAATAACAACAAATTTAATATAAATAAAAATTACTGCTAATAAACCAACATTACTTAAACAATATTATAATAAACAATCCAATTCAGTTCGGTTGATTTTACCTTTTTATCGATTGATCAAATTGTTGAAACCAGATTGAATTTATTATTAAGTAATTTATATTACATATAGTCATTTGGATTTCACTTTGCGCTGACTTCTACACCTGTTAATCCGTTAATATTGCCCTAGTCATTACAATTATTAACGTATTCTGAACCATTAATACATCGCCTGAATAAAAGGAGATAACTATCAATATCAGTCAGGAAAAAAGGCCCAGTTTATGATTAAAGGTGCAAAATTTATCGGCAATGGTTATCGTACAAAAATTTGATCGCTTTTTACTCTTCGTTTATAAAGCGTTTATAAAACGTAAGAATAATACGGTATTCGGGCCAAGGAACATAAATAGGCCCACCAGCAAAAATCATTTTAATTAAAAGGTGCTATAGTTAACCATCAGGTTAAATACATAAACTATTCTTTCTGTCTATTTCAGACAGCGAAACCGAAGAAAATATCTATTAATAATAATGTGATTTGTATTTTTAAGACATACACCAACAGATCCAGGACAATAGAATGAACGGCATCACAACATCAGGGAAGGGAATGGATATCTCGCTATTCCAACGTAGCATGCCTGCCTTTAACGTTATAGAACATCCTCAGGAAGGGATATATATCCTACTCGAAGGTGAAATGACATGGCAGGATAGTACCAATACCTACGATATCTCCCACAACGAACTGCTTTTTGTTCGTCGTGGCAGTTATGCAGCAAAAACGCGTAGTGATACCTGTAAGCTACTCTGGTTGCCTCTGAGCACCGCTTTTCTCCACGGTTTTTTGCAACGTTTTGGCACTCTGCTCAGTGAGGTCGAGCGGCACAATATGCCAACACCCGAATTAATTGCATTTACCTCATCGCCTCTGTTATCTCAAAGTATAAATGGGCTGGTCGATTTACTGGCTCATGATTACCCCGCAGCGTTGGGTCAACTCAGAACAGAAGAATTGTTATTGCTATTAGCATTTGGAGAACAAGGCACTTTGCTCATGTCAGTATTACGACAATTGAGCAACCGCCAAGTGGAACGTTTGCAGAGTTTTATGGAAAACCACTACCTTAAGGAGTGGAAACTCAGTGAATTCGCTAAAGAATTTGGTATGGGATTAACCACTTTCAAAGAGTTGTTCCGTTCGGTATACGGAATATCGCCACGCGCCTGGATCAGTGAACGCCGCATTCTTTATGCACACCAACTCCTACTCAACAGTGAGATGAGTATTGTTGATATCTCAATGGAAGCCGGATTCTCCAGCCAATCTTACTTTACTCAAAGCTATCGAAGACGCTTTGATTGCACCCCCAGTCGGGCCAGGTATGGCAAAGAGTAACGATTGGCTAAAATAATCTGACGTTTTTTACAAGTTAACCATTGGCCTGACAGATAAAATAAGGCCATTCCTAATTTAATCGACAAGAGTGACTAGCAGCAAGATGAGCATAGCATGAGCCAGCAAGACCATAATCAGACTCGAACCAGCATGTTTCTCGGCCGCAAGATCTCTGTCATGCAGTCGGGAATTCCACGCCGGGATCAGTTACTCGGAAAATCATCGGCTATTCAGTATCAAAATAGCGACATTATTAATAGCCAACAGTTTATTTTATTACAACGCTTGCTACCCAGACATCTGCTGGAAAGCTTGATGAAGTCCGTCTGGTTTCGTAGACGGTTAAATTGTGGACAAGCTTTGCGGCGTGATGATCTACAACAGCTCATCAGAGCGGCGGCAGAACCGGAATGTGACTGGAATAAGGTATTGGGCGACCGCATAAACCTGGCTGACAGACATCTTTTACAATACTGGATGTTACAGCCGCTATTTGACTGGTGGCTCCGTTTGTTGGAGCCAGAGATAGATTTCTGGTTCACTGAATTTGAGCAGTTACAGATCCAAGAACGGCAATTGCGGGCTAAAGCGCATTTTTGGCGGCAGGCGGAAAGTGTCCCATCTCAATGTCGGGAACAACATCATCAAGAGGTTATATCTTTGCAAACAGCGCTTAACCAACGCAAGCAACTATTAGAAAAGCTGCTGTCGGCAACGGAAACCCAAGCTCGCGAAGCATGGCCCAACTGGTTTACTGGGCTGGATGCGCTCCAAGCTGGCGGCGGCCTGACCGCTTTTACACCGGTTCCCGAAGCGCTGTCATCCTGTTGGACGTGGTTAACCGCTTTAGAGCATGACAACGAGTCGGCCATTCACTTACAAAAATGGCTTTGTGCCCGTGTTCTGTGTCTGCCGCAGGACAGTTTTTATTGGCAATCGACGACGACCTAATTATTAGAGGAAACATGCAAACTCTACTCAATCATTTGGCCAGTCGCTTGGGCCAGAAGCCTTTCGTTTCCGATAGACAAGGGCATTACCATTTGCACATTGATAACTACAACCTGTTCCTTCGCCAACAGGGAACTGAACTTGTGTTATCCAGCCCGTTAAGCTGGCGCCATAACCCAAAAGATCCGTCAGGCGCAGAGTTACTGAAAACACTATTGCAACAGGTCACACGTTGGGGACGCCATGCTCCCCACGCACTGACCTTGGATGAATCAGAGAATCTTATTCTGGAGGCACGCCTTGACCTTGATAGTTTGGACGCTCAAATACTGGAACAGATGCTAACCATGCACGTCGATCTACTGGAACAAGTGATGGCTTTATTGTCAGAAACCCAATCCTCCCCCCAATGGAAACAGGTAATATGGCAACCATGAAACAGTTCCAACGGTTATGCCGTTCCCTACTGTTGTCGTTGAGCATCAGCGGCGTGATGATTCCCTCTGCTTATAGCCAAGATCTGGATTGGTTTCCTACGCCTTATAGCTATTTGGCAAAAGGGGAAAGCCTGCGGGATGTACTGGTTAATTTCGGCGCTAACTATGAAGCCTCAGTGGTTGTCAGTGACAAAGTGACCGATCAAGTTAACGGCCATTTTGAACAGGACACTCCTCAGGAATTCCTGCAACATTTATCCTCTCTCTATAATCTGGTCTGGTATTACGACGGGAGTGTGCTGTATGTATTCAAAAACAGCGAAATACAATCGCGCCTGCTTAAGCTTGAACAAACCAACGCAACGGAACTACAGCAAGCCCTAAAACGTTCAGGTATTTGGGAACCACGCTTTGGCTGGCGTCCTGATCCAAGCAATCAACTGGTTTACATATCAGGCCCGCCCCGTTATCTCGAACTGGTTGATCAAACCGCATCTGCGCTGGAACAGCAATCATTGCTGCGTAGCGAAAAAACCGGCGCCTTGACAGTGGAAATTTTCCCGCTTAAATACGCCTCGGTAGTCGATCGCAAGATTCAGTACCGTGATACCAGCATTGAAGCACCCGGCATAGCCACTATTCTCTCCCGTCTGCTCAGTGATACCAATGTGACCGCTGTTACTGGTGAAGCGTCTTCTTCTACGGGAGGAAGCTACTCAAGCCGTGCGGTTGTACAGGCAGAACCCTCCCTCAATGCCATCATTGTACGGGATAACCCGGAAAGGATGCCCATGTATGCCCATTTGATCAACGTACTGGACAAACCTTCCGCCCGGATTGAAGTCGCCCTTTCCATCGTCGATATCGACGCAAACAACCTTTCAGAACTGGGGGTTGACTGGCAAGTCGGCATCAACACCGGGCCTCGTCATATTATTGATATCACAACCTCCGCTGGGGAAAAAAAGGAGGGCAAGGAAAAAGGTGAAAGCATTGGTTCAGCCGCATTAGGTAGTCTGGTTGATCGCCGTGGTCTGGATTACTTGCTCGCCAAAATAACCTTACTAGAGAGTAAAGGAAGCGCTCAGGTGATTTCCCGCCCAACGCTTTTAACGCAGGAGAATACGCAAGCGGTCATTGACAACAATGAAACCTACTACGTGAAAGTGAATGGCGAACGGGTTGCGGAACTTAAAAGCCTGACCTATGGCACTATGCTACGCATGATCCCCAGAGTCATCCAAGTAGGAGATTCTCCTGAAATCAGTTTAGATCTGCATATTGAGGATGGTAACCAGAAACCTAATAGTTCAGGTCGGGATGGTATCCCGACTATCAGCCGAACCGTTGTCGATACCGTTGCCAGAGTTGGACATGGGCAAAGTCTGCTGATCGGCGGCATCTATCGCGACGAAATGAGTCAAATAACACGTAAGGTGCCATTTTTAGGCGATATCCCCTATTTGGGTGTCTTGTTTCGCAATACCAGTGAACAAGTTCGGCGATCAGTACGGCTATTCATTATTGAACCACGTCTGATTGATAGTGGGATAGCCCATTATCTGGCTCTTGGCAACGGGCAAGATCTGCGTCCTGGATTACTGGCGACACAAGATATCTCTAATCATAGCTTATCGTTGAGTAAAGCTCTGGGGAGCGCGCAATGCCAGCCACTATCCTCGGCCCGTCAAGTACAAGAAACACTACGGCAAGCAGGTAAAAGCTCATTTTTAAACTCATGCCGAATGGATAAAACTTACGGATGGCGAGTCATTGAGCAACAATGTTCACTGAAAGAAACCTGGTGTGTTCGTGTGCAAAATAAGGCGAACAGATGAGTTGGAAAATTCGCTTTTACCGCGGACTAAATAAAAGTATTGAGGTCAATTTAGCTGAGGGGCGTTTAGCCATCGGCTCAGACCCCCTACAGGCAGATATCGTTCTGGTGGATGAAGATGTTGCCCCAGCGCACCTGATCTTAGAAGTCGAACCGGACTCAATTCGCCTGTTGGAATGGGCCGGTGAAACCGCGCCAAGTCAGAATGGCGAACCGCTATCGCCGGGAGCGACATTGCAAGCGTTAGCCCGTCAAGAGGCAGGCCCGTTATTGTGGGCTTTTTGTGACCAACAACATACATTCCCAAACCAACTCGCAGAACCGGCGGTCACACCACGCCAGCATCCTGTCCGCCAAAATCGCAGCCGGGTAGCGGGTGGAATGTTGATACTGTGCTTGGTACTGGCACTTGGTCTCTTGATGCTGCTTGGACATGAAGGATGGCAAAGAAGCAGCATGTCCAACGGTATGGCCGAGCAAGAGCTGCGCCGTTTTCTCAATGGCGATTCAGCCTATCGTCATGTAAGTGTACAAATGATGCCCAATAACGAGCCGCTATTGCTCAAAGGTTATGTAAACCTCAATCAACAACGGCTAGCGCTGCAACAATATCTTGATACTCACTCTCTCAGTTATCGGCTGGAATTACGCACTATGGAAGAATTGCGTCAAGGGGTGGATTTCATTTTACAAAAACTAGGCTATGCCCAGCTTCAAAGCTACAATGGCAAACAACCGGGCTGGGTTCGCCTTATGGGCGAAGTCACTGATACCAGCCAGCAATGGAACGATATCGAATCACTACTCAAACGTGATGTTCCGGGCTTACTAGGCATAGAAAACCAAACGAAGTTCACGGGCAATCATATCAAGCGACTAGATATGCTGTTAGCTAAACATGATTTACCCAACACGCTGACCTACAAAGATAAAAATGATCGTATCGAGTTCACAGGTCAACTGGATGAACACCAAGCTCACAATTTCCAACGCTTACAGCAAGTATTTAAACAAGAGTTCGGCAACCGGCCAGCACTGGTATTACTGAATAATAAGCGGCTCACCCGCCATGATGAGCTAAATTTCGATGTCCGGGCAGTTTCCCTCGGGCGTATACCTTATGTGGTACTCAAAAACAACCTGCGTTACCCCGTCGGAGCAACAACAGAAAACGGTTTAAGAATCGAGGCCATCCGCCAAGATGCGATTGTTATTACCAAGGGCGAGCAGCAATTTATTATCAAACTCAACAGGAGCCCGGTTTTATGATGACATCCCTGGAGGCACGACTGTTTGGCGCCGATCCCACTTATGTCAACGAAATGCAACATCGCCTCTCTCAGGCGCTGAACGACATCAAACAACGACTGAGACGTGGCGGTTCAGTACAAGAATACCAACAATGGCAACTGGAGGCTGATGCCATCCAAGCCGCAATCGCAATACTTAACACAACAGAAGGAGACCATCATGGCCCAAATTTTTACTTCCGCAACAACAGTTAATACCCTCGATAAGGTTGCTGACCAGTTGAAGAAACAAGCTAACACAGCCAACAAAGACGTTGATGAAGCAATCACCGCCCTCAGCGACGGTGCTGACAACCCCGCTTTGCTAGCCGATTTACAACACAAAATCAACAAATGGTCAGTTATCTACAACATTAACTCTACTGTCACCCGGTCCATGAAAGACCTGATGCAGGGTATATTACAGAAGATCTAATCATGACACGTTCACTCAAAGGGTTACTGGCAGATATCGCTCTGGTTGGAAGCGGCCATCACTGCCATGATGAAGCCAATATTATTGCTGACTGGCTGATATCAAGCGAGGAAGGGCAAGAAGCAGCAAACCTGATTCGACTCTCTTCTTTGACAAACCAAGGCAAATATCAACAGGCTCTGGATTTTGGTCGGGACCTTCCCTGGCCTAGTTTGGAACCTTGGTTAGCGTTGTGCGAGTGGCGTCTGGGGCTGGCATCAGCTCTGGAAAAAAGACTGACACGAATGGCTGGCAGTGATGATCCACAATTACTCTCCTTTGTTGACGGCATGCGGGAACAGCTATCTCATGGATAGGATTGAAGGGCCATCCCATAACACCGTGCCGCAACCAACGGCACAGCCTTCGGTCAGTTCCAGACATCAACTCAGCTTTGAGCAAGCACTGGAAACCACGCCGGATCAGCAAATGCTGGAAGAGCGCCAACAACGCTGGTTACAGGGAGAATCGCTGGAAAATGTTTTAGGCGATTTTGATCCAGCGACACAGCGCCAAGTGACATGGCAGTGGTATCAGGCTTTATCGCCTGATAAACAGCCCGCCCAACGTGCTCAGTTAGAAGACAAGCTGATCGCTCCGGTACAAGAGCGGCTATGGTCACAGTTTGGCGGCCTGACATTGCCCGTCAATCCGCCACTGGATATGCCAGAACTGAGAGCGATTGTTCGTGAATTCGCCCCCACAGGCCGACAACAGGAGACGGCGCTCCTCAAGATACTCGGCAAGATTGAGACTATTCCGGGCAATGAGTACCTGAGTGACCTTATCCGGCAAGAGTTGAAAACACTGATCCCCCGTAACGGTATGGTGGATAACCTGATACGAAACTCACACAAACTCGATTTGGAAGAATAATGGACCAACCACAGCTTAGTGAAACAGGGATAGACAACCTAAATAAACTCAACCTACCTCAAATTTGGAGGAACAATGGATCTACCACAGATAAGTGAGACACTGATCACCAGCCTGGATGAACTTAATACACCTCAGGCCAGTGCCGAAAATATTGCGAGTTTTGAACACGCTATGTCCAATCAAGATCAGGGGATTGAAAACAATCTGATCAGTGAATTGGGGCAGCTCAGACAACAATTCACTCAGGCCAAACAGGAGCTGGAAGCGCAACTAGCCGTGCCCGGTAGCGACCCTAACAGCCTGATGCAAATGCAGTGGTCTCTGATGCGAATCACCCTGCAAGAAGAGCTAATTGCCAAAACGGTAGGACGGCTCAATCAAAACATTGAAACCTTAATGAAAGCCCAGTGAGGAGCTGTGAAGAAACCCTATATAATCTGCGTTATGCTCGCTGTCCTGATGCTAACTGGCTGTAAAATCGAACTCTACACCGGCGTCAGTCAAAAAGAAGGCAACGAAATGTTAGCCTTGCTCAGGGAAGCGGGCATTTCCTCTGATAAACAGCCAGACAAAGATGGCAATATCAAACTGTTAGTCGAAGAGTCCGATGTGGCGCAAGCGGTTGAAGTGCTCAAACGTAAAGGATATCCACGGGAGAGCTTCTCTTCGTTACAAGATGTCTTCCCCAAAGACGGCCTTATCTCCTCGCCAATAGAAGAGCGGGCGCGACTTAACTTCGCCAAAGCGCAGGAGATTGCCCGAACACTTTCTGAGATCGACGGAGTGCTGGTCGCTCGGGTACATGTTGTTTTACCCGAGGAGCAAGACCGACTGGGTAAAAAGCTATCTCCAGCTTCTTCTTCGGTGTTTATCAAACACGCGGCGGACGTGCAACTCGACACTTACATTCCCCAAATCAAGCAACTGGTTAATAACAGCATTGAAGGGCTGAGTTATGATCGGATCAGCGTCGTATTAGTGCCCGCAGCGGGCGTGCGTCAAGTACCGCTGGCGCCACGCTACTCCACTCTGTTCTCTATCCAAGTGACTGAAGAATCACAGGGGCGTCTGATTGGGCTGTTTGTACTATTATTAGCCTTGTTATTTGTCAGTAATCTGGCGCAATTCCTGTGGCATCGAAGCAGGATGCAATAAATGGCAACAGCATTAACGCCCTATCAGTTTCGATTTTGCCCTGCCAGCTATATTCATTCTGACCACCTACCATCAGAATGGCTTGCAGTCTTATCTTCACTGCCTGAGTGGAGAAACTCTCCCAGACTAAATGGGCTACTGCTAACCCAATTTGATCTGAATGTGGATTATGAATTACCAACCGGGTTGGGAAATCTCGCCCTGTTAGAACAATCGTGCTTAGAACAACTTCTTACCTGGCTAGGAGCTTTACTTCACGGGCAAGCTATCCGCCATTGCCTGCTGGCGACAGAGCTTCGCCACTTACACGATTCACTAGGAAAAGAGGGGCACCGCTTCTGCTTAAAGTATCTCGACATCATTATCGGCAACTGGCCGACTGGCTGGCAACGCTCGTTACCACCAGTAATCAATGCAAACTATTTTCGTATCAGCGCCTTACAGTTCTGGCTAACAGCGATGGAGCCTCTTTCTATTGATTTCGCTAAACGCTTGAGCCTACGGCTTCCACCTTATGAAAACCTCCCGGCCTGGCCTGTCAGCCAGGCAGAACGACCATTGGCACAAGCATTGTGTCTCAAATTGGCTAAGCAAGTGAACACAGAATGTTACCATTTATTAAAATAACAACAGAGCACCTTCAACTGGCCCCTGAACTCCAGATACTGCGTAAAGCGGACTATCAGACCTGCCTCAGCGCCAAGTCTCTGCTTGAGGCTGCCCGGCTCCAGGCACAAGAAATTGAACGTGACGCGCAGGCGGTATATGAGCAACAAAAAGAGTTAGGTTGGCAAGCTGGTATTGATGCTGCCCGCGCGGAACAAGCTAATCTGATTCATCAAACCCAGTTGCAATGTCAGCAATATTACCGACAGGTGGAGCAACAAATGAGCAATGTAGTCTTGCAGGCTGTACGTAAGATCCTAAAGAATTATGACCAAGTTTCCCTCACCTTACAGATAGTTCGTGAAGCCTTGTCATTAGTCAGCAACCAAAAACAGGTTATTTTACGCGTTAATCCTGAACAGGCCGCGACAGTTCGTGAACAAATATCACGGGTACACAAAGATTTCCCTGAGATTGGCTACTTAGAGATCACCGCTGATGAGCGTCTCGATCAAGGGGGCTGTATTTTGGAAACAGAAGTCGGGATCATTGACGCCAGTTTGGATAGCCAATTAGAAGCGCTGATGTCTGCCATCAATAACCAATGGCAAAATTGAAGACGCCATCACGCTTCAAAGAGATAACCAGTTTTCGACGGAAAATGAAAATTTCTTCCGCCGTTATTAATATTCTCTATTTCGACAAAACATTATGATTCACTCTATCTGATATCCAAGCGTATATCCCTTGGAATAAAAACTACTAAAGGAGTGACCATTGTCTCCCATCTCAGGTATTAATCACCAAAGAATATTTCCTACCCAACAGCTTGATACCACAGCCGTTAATCAACCACAGGGGGAACTGTCGGGTAAATCTCTGAAAGTCTCTTCACCCAGACCCGGGTTGTTAGAGCGCCTTTCCGCGACGATTCAACGCAATCTACCGGGCCACTCCATGCTCGATCGTCAACTGACCACCGATGGCAAGAAGAATCAAGAGAGCCACTTCTCGTTCAGCATGATAAAAGACAGAATCGTTCACTTTGCGGTGAGCACCAAGTTAGGGAGTGTTCGGGATTCTGCCAGTAAGCACGGCGGCGAAGTTACTTTCAAGTTCGCCCAGACCAAAGGTACTTTTCTGGACCAAATCATGAAACATCAAGACACCTCCGGCGGGGTTTGTGAGTCCATCTCCGCACACTGGATAAGCGCTCATGCCAAGGGTGAAAGCGTCTTCAACCAGCTCTATGTGGGCGGCCAAAAAGGTCAATTTCATATCGACTCTCTGGTTTCCATTAAGCAATTACAGATGGATGGCATGGATCCATATGCCGAGCAGAGTCAAATAACGGAATCCTGGCTCAGTGAGAACGGCGTCCAACCACGAAGCCAGCTTGATACAAACGGCGAAACTGGCAGCAAAGGCACAAAAGATCTATTAAACGCTATCCTGGATACAGGTAATAAGGAATCAGGCTACAAGAAGATCAGCTTTGAAGGGCAGATGGCCGGACATACCGTAGCAGCCTATGTAGATGACCAGAAGGGCGTTACCTTCTTCGATCCTAATTTCGGTGAGTTCAGCTTCCCGGACAAAACCTCATTCTCCAACTGGTTCTCTCAAGACTTCTGGTCTAAATCCATGTATAACAAGGAAATCGGACTAGGACAAAATTTCTACGTTTCCAACTTCGAGCCTAAAACACGATGACACACGACTATCACCAACTTATAGAAGCGCTATTCTCTAAACTCGGAGTACCCGCGTCCCCTACCGACGATGATATCTACACTTTGGAAGTTGACGGGCGTTTTCAGGTACTGATTGGCTGTTATCACGACAACTGGCTACAGTTGTTCTGCGAATTAGGGGCCGAAGTCAGTCATGCCAACAACCTTTTTGGGCAACATTGGCCGGCTCATGTCCAAGGTGATTTGGATGGACAATCCATTCTATGGTCACAACGTCCCTTAACCGAAATAGATGTAACCGAGCTACAAGCTTGGTTGGAACGATTTATTGATGATATTGAACAACGCCTGACACCTAACACAACTCAACAGCCTAAAAATCTACTGCCTTCCTTGATGCGGGTTTGAGCGCTAAATACAAACCACTACCGGAATATCAGTTCAATGGGAGCTTCAATATTTGGTTCCCTTTAAACTACCAAGACAAAATAATCAAAGCAAAATACTACTGTCACCATGCAAAAAACCCGCAACTAAGCGGGTTTTTACTTATTAACAACTTTAACTACTCAGGATATTACCTTCATCGCTATCGTAAAGTCGCTAACAGATTTAAGCAGTTAAATTAAATCAAGATAATACGATAACATTTACTGCGGATGGACCTTTAGCGCCATTCTCAATAGAGAATGAAACTTCCTGCCCTTCTTCCAATGTTTTGAAATTATTACTCTGAATTGCAGAATAATGAACAAAAACATCTTTGCTACCATCTTTTGGCGAAATAAAGCCAAAACCTTTATCGTTGTTAAACCATTTTACTGAACCAGTCATTGCATTAGACATAGAATTTTCCTTTAATTTTTAAGTTGCCACAAGGCGTTATGAGGTCTGTTTTTCAGTTTTACTTATGGGTACTATTTACGGGTACTAATTAGAAGGAATTCGCAATGAAGTGGTATCAGGGATAACGCTAAATGGTGAACTGCTTTAACTTTAATACTTTTCATAAAAACTTTTCATAAATAGGTCTGTACTTCCAAACCAGTGACGCCATTAAATCACATTGATCGGTTGTTAGCAAATCTTAATTTCATTTATTTTTTCCTACTGGTCTTTACCTTGTTCCTAAATTGCTGCTTTATTCATATTGCACGGCTTTACCATAGCCATAACTAACTAATTATAAAAAGTTTTTATCCACAAGCCCCATTTGCCGAGATTACGGCACTGAGTTTGAATCTACAATTTTCCCCTAACGCTCTAATCAGGCTACAATCCGTAGCCTAAAATTAGTGAAAATAAAGTTAACATCTTCCCATCTTTAAACGACCATTGCAGTTCATGATCTCTGATACCTTAAAATACGGGAAATACTCAGTACCGTTATCGATAAATCCTCCATTATCAGTACGACATTGTGATGTAATAGCGCAAGTCTCATCTCCTTGCTTCCAAATGAATACATCACAAGACTGGGAAGCACGAGACATACTCCACTGCGCCATACACTCTTGATCAGTTAGTTCAATAGGCTTATCGGCTCCACTGCCTGCGTTTGCGGCAGACGCAATCCCGAGAAGCAATGCTCCTAACATAAATTTCTTCATATTTATATATCCTTTAAGAATCATTCAATTATCGTATAATTGTATTAACTAATTGAAATTAATTTTCATAGCTATTTTAGGTATGTAAATATCTTTCTTAAATAATATTTAATTTCTGAATAAAACAATCAATATTCTTTAGTGAATCGGAGAGTTTCATATATCCACATTAAAAAAGTAGTCCATCTTCCACATTATTACAAGCTAACTGGAATATAATATGAAAAAGCCGTACATTGATTTCAAATGGTTATCATTAGAATAATATTATTTACCCTACAAGATTCCAGTGAATTAAATATGGTTTTTATTCATCAAGCATTAAGTAATTTCAGGTTATTCATCCGTAATGTAATCATCCTAATAACAAAGTAATAATTAACACCAGAGTTAAACAGTAGCCGAATTACAATAAAGTATATTTTCAGGTAAACTTAATGACGGAAAGAGGATTGATCTATGCACTGTAATTTTCGGCTTTACCATAGCCATAACTAACTAATTATAAAAAATTTTATCCATAATCCCTATTTGCCGAGATTACAGCACTGATTTGAATTTACAATTTTCCCCTAACGCCCTAATCAGGCTACAATCCGTAGCCTGAAATTAATGAAAATAAAATTAACATCCATCAGTCTTTAAATAACCACCGCAGTTCGCGATCTGTGATACCTGAGAATACGGGAAAAACCGAGTACCATTCTCGACAACTGGTCCATGAACAGCACGACATTGTGCTGTAATAGCACAAGTATCATTTCCGAGTGTCCAAATTGATAATATATCACAAGACTGGGAAGCACTAGACATATACCACTGCGCAATACACTCTTGATCAGTTAGTTCAATAGACTTATCGGCTCCATTGCCTGCGTTTGCAGCAGACGCAATCCCGAGAAGCAATACTCCTAACATAAATTTCTTCATATTTATATATCCTTTAAGAATCATTCAATTATCGTATAATGGCATTAACTAATTGAAATTAATTTTCATAGCTATTTTAGGTATGTAAATATCTTTCTTAAATAATATTTAATTTCTGAATAAAATTATATAATCAATATTCTTTAGTGAATCGGAGAGCTTCATATATCCACATTAAAAAAGTAGTCCATCTTTCACATTATTACAAGTCAATTGGAATATAATATGAAAAAGCCATATATTTATTTCAAATGGTTATCATTAAAATGATATTATTTACCCTACAAGACTCCAGTGAGTTAAATATTATTTTTCATTCATCAAGCATTAATTAGAGAGAGCAATATGAATAAATTCCGGGCAAACAGCACTTAAATTAAAACTGAGATAAATCAATTCACTATAATATTTATATGCTTTAAATAATGCAAATCGCTATGGAAAAATACTGACAAAAAGAAATATTATGACCATACATTATAAGTTATATCTATGATATTACTTTAAAACTGGATAAATATTTCAATTATCCCCACAAGCGTTAGATAATTCCAGGCTATTCATCTGTAATGTAACCATCCTAATAACAAAGTAATAATTAAAGAGACGCTATAAGAGAAATATGGAATAATGTTAATAATTAATTCCAGTATTAAACAATAACCGAATTACAATAAAATATATTTTTAGGTAAAATTATTGACGTAAAGGGCACTATGCTATGCACTGTAATTGAATTTATTTCTAGCAAGAAAATTTGAGTAAATATACAATAATCTCATTCAATACCTTGAAACCCTCTCACTTTGAACTATATTTATTTTAACTATGTTTAATTATGAAAAAAATATTCATCCTTATGAGGGGTTAAAAATGAGCACAGTCTTTGAATGGGACCCAAATAATTCTCAGGTATATACCAAAGATTATGGAACTGGATCTATTACTCTTTCATCTACTCAGTCAGATTCATTCGATAAATTAGGTGGCGCTAATTTCACAATGAACGCTGAAAGTGAAACATTAACACTACAGAATGATTCCGATAATATACCTATCTATTGGCCAGAATTTAACCGCAACAATGACGGAACAATGACTGATAGCGGCAAAGGATTAGATATAAATGTATCTGCTGGAACACTATTAGTAGACTATCGGCTAAATGATCAAAACCATACAGTTGATAGAAGCCATACAGTTGCTTATTTAGGGTGTTCTGAAAGCGCTAATTTTATTCTTAAAAATTCAGGCTCCTTAAGCATCAAAAATCCAGGAACTGTATTTATGTTTATAGATTATGTCGTTTCCAATAAACCGCCAAAACTCATAATGTCAGGGAACAGTGAATTTGAAATAAAACAAACAACAAAAATAGAAGATGATGTTCCGGCTTTTATATTTCTAGCTAGTGAAATTTCTTTAAGTGAATCATCTAAGCTCACTTTTGAAAGTAGTAATCTCTACCTTGGAGATGGAAACTTTAATTACTGCAATATAAGCATACAAGATAAATCGACAGTGACCTTGATTAATAATGGCATAATGCAAAAAAATGACATAGAAAAAAACAAGACATGGTTCAAGCTTAAAGCAGGTTCTCCTTTACTAAACTTAGAATCTTTCGATGGTATCAATTTCCCACTCTACCTTGACAACGTAGAATATCCAGAAGGTCTATTTAATTTCATTACTACAGAAGGCAAGAATGAAGGAAAAATTATGATTGAATTCTCACAACAAAATCCTAATAATATAAAAGACAATATAAATAAGATATTTGACAAAAAACTAATAGCTATCAATAATAAAATAATTAAAAAAGAAAAACACGAAGATTATTTTAATATTGGTTATAAACCAGACCAATTAAAAAATGATCATAAATTTATGATTATAACAATATCACTTAAAGATCAATACCAATCATATCAAAAAGTAAATGTTTAGCAGTTCAAAATTAATTTTACTCTTTGTGGTACGATATCAAATAAGGTAATGTACCACTTAACATCGATATAAATCAGCTATTATTTAATCATGGTAAACTATAAAACACATACTTTATAAATGATATCTAATGTGTAAATTTACTCATAAAACCCAGAATTAAACAATTTTATACTTCAACAATATATTTAACATGAATTAACAAAACCGAAAAATATCGAGTCATCACTTCACAAACAGTCATCACAAATACTCTGTGTTATTATATTCAGTAATTTCTTAAAATGGTAATAATATCCATAAAAACAAATTCTATGCTCATGAAAATACAAACACAGTAATATTACACATATTTAGCAAGCCACACATTATTTCTCTAAATATCAAGCAAAATATACAATACCTTATATTAAAATAAAAAGATAAGGCTACATCGGAGTGTAGCCTTAAATCCAGAATTAAAAACCAGAGAACTCGTCAAGCAATCATGTCTCTTTTCATTTATAACCTTAAAAAAGCTTATTCGAGTTTACAACCAGTTTATAATATATCAAGAACACAATTAATCTGTAAAAACTCTACTTTAAAAACCGAGCTATCTTGTGTTAGTACAATATCATTTGAGCAGTATTCAAATCTCCCGGAACCCTACACACAACTTTCAGATTTTTACTTCCCCCACTATTATTATTACCTTGCGCTTCTCTTGAAGCTAAGTAATTAAAATTATCACCTACACAATATTTAATAACACCATTAATAGCTCTTGCTTCCTGGAATAACCAAATCTTTCCAACATTTTCCCAATACTTTGTCATAACATGGAAATCAAGTGGCTTAATAATTTTAATATCCGTATTAGGACCTATAATTGGAACGCTTGCATATATGCCCCACACTGTCTCCATTGGCATAATCGTATATGTTCTCGTCAGACTGCCTCCAGTCAAATGTACATCATTATCGTTACCTACGAAATTACTAACACTATAAATAGATGAAGTTAATTGTGAATCGATAATCTTTTCTAATTCTGCAATACGCTCTGTTTTTTCTATCATTTCATTCACCTATATTATTAGAAAATTATAAAAAACGTCATAGAATCTTGAATAACATTCATCTTCATATTAAAAATTAAATATAAACCCTGACTTAATTAAATTGATGAACTAATCTCTGAGAACCTCCTTAAGCTTGAAATGGATTGTTGACGTAAAACTTGCCCTTCTATTCCACGAAGGCGTTACTATTTTTATTTATCATGTTACGTTGTTAATTAAATATAGACAAAGTTCTATTCCTTTCCACTAAATTTAAAAATTATTTAATGGCATCTTATCCATTTTCATATTGAGACATTAAAAACCACAAAATCATTTATCTAAAAAAATAAAATCAGCTAATCATTCCACTCTGAATGCCAATAAACAATATAAAACCGAATAATATTATGCTCGTACCTATTATTATTTCATAATAAAATTAACCATCCTAAAAATCATCACAATCAGGTGTATTCGCAATTAACTTTATAATTATTTCAGTATTTACAATGCATTATAGTATTTTGCACATATTTCCCCAACAAGATCCTCGTCAGAGGATTACTTCATTTGACCATCGACAATAAAGCGTGCGGAAATTAGAAATTTTCTTTTTTGAGATTTAAATCACATATAGGCAAACCGATTAGTTCAATCAGGTACATTAATTTTCTATACGACAAGAAATAAGGTAATAACAGACTATTAAAACACGCTGACAAACTCACTTATCATTGACTTACCCAACAAAACAGACACAACAAATAGATTCAATTTCCGACTAAGATATCTGGCTACTCACAGAGAGTAAAATTCTCAGATTGAAACTAATATCGTCTTCGGATTATACATAATATGTATTGATTACATCAGTGACCCACCAAACATAACTATCCTGACACAGGATTTTTACCTATCGTTATTTTTTCAATCACAAAGAATTGTTTATAAACTTAAACAACTCCTCTTCACCAATTATGCTCAATCAAACCTACATTTAAACTGAATTATTCAGTTAGCAAGTAGTAATAAACTATTCTCCCATAATATCATTCCTTACATAAATAAACCGTTGAAAAATCTCTATTAAAAACAGGAAAAAATTCTGATATCAGGTTCCATTGATCAGCAACAAAATCGCAATAAAATAGGCTGAAAGTATCTTGAAACTCACTTATTTTGAACTATATTTATATTAATCTACATTTAATAATGAAATAATATTAACTCAAAAAAGGGTAAAATTAATGAGCGAGAAATTTATCTGGGTCCCTGATGAAGATCAATCATACGGTCATCAACACGGCAGTCAAACTATTACTCCATCAAGCTCTTTCGATAAAAACATTGGTTTCACCTTCAAAATGGACGCTGGAGAAAATACATTAACACTGAATACGGATAACACAAATAGCATTAAAGCACACGATATTCATTGGCCCAGACCATCAATTCCAGTTGAACTTAAAGAGCAATATGAGATAGTACATAAGGCAGAAAATACAGATAAAACTTTAGGAGAAACAATAAATATCTCCTCAGGAAATCTTATAATATCAGGAAGTCAAGAAAAACCTGTTAATTTTCATCTTAATTCTCAAATTACAGATAGATATAGAATAAAATTACAAAATTCAAGTACCCTTGCAATAGCAAAGGCAAACACGGTAAGAATTAGCGGTCCTAAAAATAAAACACTGAAACCAGAAGAATCAGCAGTCGCTATATCAGGGTTAAGTCACCTTACTGTAGAGGCTTCGGTAGAAATACAGCAAGAAAATGAAGTGATAAAAGGTAATATTTCACTAGAATGTGATTTCTCTATCACTGAATCCTCTAAAGCTATGCTTAAAAGCCATCTGGTCAATATATACAATAGCAATATTATCTTACAAGATAATGCACAGATGTTAATAAGCTCTCAAATATTAAACATAAGAACTGATTTAGATGAACAAGGTCAACCTTTATTCTACACAAATTTCACTCTAAAAGCCGGAGCGACTTTATTAAATCTTAACTCTCCAAACGGCACCGATTTTCCATTAGATATTCACAGAGAAGATTACCCTAAAGGTGTATTCAACTTTATGGCCGAAGGAAAAGAGAACACAGGAAAAGTCGTCATTGATGTTGCACCAAAAGATGCTAATGCCTATGGTCTTAACACCATGCTCCGTAAAAATTTCATAGCGATTAATGGAACAGTGGTAGAAACCGGAGACCAAATGAAATATTTTGATTTTAGTTATGGAAAAGATACCCGCAACGATAATCAAGTCGGAACAATAATTATCTCTCTTAGAAACCCTCACCTAAAATTGTCTTAGCAAATAGATTCAAGGCGCAGCATAGAATACAACGCTGTGCCTCCCGGTATTAACAGATCATCCCTACGCCATACACCTATAAGGCTAAAGTGAGTCAAACCCATTAGAAGCCCCTCACACTTACCCATTTTCCCCCTTGCTCCCATTCGGCAACGCTTTCTATACTCCCAATTACCGCCTTTCCCCTTATCCTGAACGGCGAGATTTCTCGGAGGCTAATTGATGAAGCAGGGAGTCAATCAACAACACCGAGCCTCATCCGACAACCACGGTTGGGATCGGATCTTGACTAACAGCCCCAAAATGATGGCGTTGTGCTGCGATACAGTGAACGTTGGCGAAATGCCCCTTACCCTACAGGCCAAACTGTACCGCCTTAACGCTATTCATCTTTCTCCCCTCCGGAAACATTCTGAAGATATTGCTTTACTGGCATATTCATTGCCTTACGGACATGCGCCTATGTCCAACATATCCTATATAGAGAATAGATATGAAAAATAAACTCATTAGCACACAACAAGCTATGGAGCATTTTTATGACGGCATGACTATTATGGCTGGCGGTTTTATGGGCGTAGGTACACCTCCTCACTTAATCACCGCACTGCTGAACTCCGGCGTCAAAGATTTGACCATCATTGCTAACGATACCGCCGGGATTGACGTTGGTATCGGCCCCCTTGTGGTTAATAACCGAGTGAGAAAAGTCATTACCTCACATATTGGCACTAACCCGGAAACCGGACGAAAAATGCTTGCCGGAGAAATAGAAGTGGAACTGGTTCCCTTAGGTACGTTGATCGAACGTATTCGCTGCGGCGGAGCCGGTCTGGGCGGATTCCTGACCCCAACCGGGGTAGGTACTGTTGTAGAAGAGGGAAAACAAAAAATCACCGTCAATGGAACAGACTATTTGCTGGAGCTTCCGCTACGCGCCGATCTCGCGTTTATTCAAGCTCATCTTGCTGACTATCACGGTAATCTGACCTACCAGTTAAGCGCCCGAAATTTTAACCCAGTGATCGCTCTGGCAGCGGACATCACGCTTGCTGAACCCGATAGACTGGTTGAAGTCGGCGAGATTACACCGGATTGCGTGATAACACCTGGCGCACTGATCGACTACATCGTTTATCCAGGGGGAAACTGATAATGAATGCTGAACAAATTATCGCCCACCGTGTCGCACTCGAATTACAAGACGGCGACGTTGTTAATCTTGGCATCGGCATTCCCACGCAAGTCCCAAACTATCTGCCGGATCACATTCACATTACTCTCCAGTCAGAAAACGGCATACTTGGCCTTGGACCGATTACAGAAGTACATCCCAATCTGGTCAATGCGGGCGGAAAACCCTGCGGTATCCTGCCCGGCGCAGCCATATTTGACAGCGCCCTCTCTTTTGCCCTGATCCGAGGTGGTCACATAAATGTTTGTGTTCTGGGTGGTCTGCAAGTTGACCAGCATGCCAACCTAGCCAGTTGGATGATACCGGGGAAAATGGTGCTTGGTATGGGAGGAGCAATGGATCTTGTCACCGGCGCACGCAAAGTCATTATTGCAATGAAACATTGCACCAAAGACGGTTCAGCAAAAATCCTCAAGCAGTGTACTTTGCCACTCACCGCCATCAATAAAGTCAGCATGATTGTCACTGAATTAGCTGTTTTCTGCTTTGAACAGGGCCAGTTAATCCTGAAAGAACATGCGCCAGATGTCACATTAGAGGCTCTACGCGAAAAAACGGAAGCAGAATTTAGTATCGCACATGACCTCAAAGTCATGCCTATTCCGGTACAGGAGAAATGAGCATAATTAGCACAATAATTAGATAATCTTATTAATTCTATCCTGCCGTCCTACCAATCTAGACGGTTCAGATGTGAGGCAATGGCTGCTGGAATCTGCTAATTATTATCATTGCTCATATTCCCGCTAACTCATCATCATTATCAATAATCACATCAAGAAATTTGAAGATATTGGAATTACTGTAATTAAAACAAATAGCCACTTAAATATTAATAAAATGGAGTAATAATCCTTCAAGAGCTGTCTCTTTACTCTAGATGAAACACAGAATAATTATAATAAATACTCATTGAATTCTCATAAAATTATATAAGTGTTTTTATAAGAAGAATCTTAGCATTCTTATTTAACGAAACAATTAACATATAACTGTAATCATGCCAGCCTATTTAATATAGGCGTGTTCATGCAACTACATAACTTTTATCGTTTTTTATCAATTATAGGGCTACAGATAAATCAATTTATTTTTCCATTAATACATCCCACTTAATCTTTAGACTATCTAGCTACAGTGATCATTAGCTATTAAAAAGATGATTTTTATCACACTTTAAGATTTAAAAAATCAAATATAATAATTTTATTTTAAGTGATTAAGATCACACTATCTATTAATTTTGGTTTTAAAGAAGAACAATATATGTAATATATTCCTACTTTTAGGGTTAGTTAACATTATAATTTTTCAAAGAGAATATAAATGGATTACCAAAATATATTTCAATTAATCATGCAAGAAAAACAGGATCTATTTTCAGCATTAAATAAAATTGATTACGATCCTACCGGTGGCGATTTATATATTCATTTAGTTAAATCCGCCATGATGTCCTCTTTATCTATAATAATATCAGCCATAAAAAACAACGAATACCCATAAACCCTAAGCCAATATATTTTCTTGTAAAATTACAAAACATCAATATAAATATTTTAACTGGCGACTACAACGCGTATTTATTTCACCCAACCTTTGGGATCATCGATATTTAAATCAAATAGAGCATAGAGTTTTCTCTATCTAAAAGGACCACCAGATGTTAAATGTTTTCTTTTCAATTCTACCTATATTCTTGCTAATTACTCTTGGCTTCCTATCTAAAATATATATAAAGGATATTGCTAGCTTCTGGAACTTTTCAGATAAGTTTGTTTACTATCTTTTTTTTCCTTGCTTGTTAATATTAGATATTAGTGAGGCTAATTTCTCTGGTTCCGATAACTTCTATCCAATCGTATCAACCATAAGTTCAACAATAATAATCGCTATTATTATTTTCATCGGTAGATTTTTCTTTAACACTACACCAGATCTATTTACATCTATTTTCCAAGGAGGAGTTAGATATAACTCATATGTTTTTATAGCACTTTCACAATCACTATTCGGCAGTGAGGGAGTTGCATTATCCGGATTCTTTGTGGCCTATATGATAATTATTACCAATATTATGAGTGTACTCGTAATGAATCATTATGGTCACGGAAGTAAGAAAAGTCTCGGTGGCGCTATCCTTGCTTTAGCTAAAAACCCGCTAATCATTGGTGCAATTATTGGAGTATTGCTAAACTACTTTAACATTCATATTACCGGACCAATCAGGCAACTTTTTATTTACTTATCGAACGCAGCTACACCATTAAGCTTAATGTCCGTAGGCGCTGGATTGATCATCAGCATGCATATAAAAAAGATACTTTCTATTTCCTATGCGACTATACTTAAGCTGTTTGTAATGCCGCTTATCACCATATTGATAATAAAATATTTAGGTGTATCAGGCGTTCCCGCAAACATTGCTATTCTATATTCCGCAGTTCCTTGTGCTGGTAATGCTTATATATTAGCTAAACAAATGGGTGGTGATCATGAGGCAATGGCATCTATTATTACATGGACAACGTTGCTATCCATTATTACTGTAACTTTAATTCTTGGTAATATGAAGTTATAAAAATAGGCATAAAACAGAGCGTCATGGTCATGATATAGAAAACATATTATTCAGAATGAATTTAATATGTTTTCTATTACTAAATAACCATATCAAACAGTAGATCACTTAATAGAACTCAATCCGTTTTTAGCAATCTATTCAATCGTTAAAAATAAAAAAATATACCGTACATCTGACAGACAAAACAGGAAGAAATATAAGAAGTAATTTCATATATTAAATATAAATAATTTTGATATGTTTCTAGTTACAAAATTTACAGTTATTTATTACTACCAACCATACAAAAATAATTAACCTCATAAGATATAAGAATATTCCATTATTCCCATTCCTAACTAGACTATGTTCAGCGGGAGTTGACAGGAGTTATTTTCACAATAATTCAATATGTTAATTATAAAATAGTATTATTTAATTTGAGGAAAGTATATGAGTCCCAAGAATGATTTTAAAGCTTTTTCTATTAGTAATAATGCTAACGTAGTAAGCCAAGAAGGGTATGAAGCAAACCCGGCTTTAAAGACTGGATTTCCTCCAGAAAATATCACCACTCATTTGCTCAATAAGGTATTACGTCAATCTTCAGCAATATCCTCTACAATAGCTAATTTTATCGCGACACAATATGGCGATGATGTTCTGGATGATGGGGATATAGTCAAACTCACTACTCAATTAAATAAAGCCTTAGAAAAAAAGATCGCCGCAGAAGTTCCAAGCGCTTCACTAACCCAGAAAGGAATTGTTCAACTCACAGATAAAATAGGCAACAGCAATTCACTTGCAGTCACTCAAAAACTTGTTTCTGATGTAAATGATAATGCTAACAACAGATTAGCAAAAAACCAAAATGGCGCAGACATTCCTGATAAAAATGCGTTTGTGAAAAATCTCGGCTTAGCAGAAACCGGCAATTTAGCTAAAAATGCGGTACCGAATAGTAGAAAAATTAACGGGAAAGCGTTAACCGGGGATATCAATCTGAATGCCGGAGATGTTGGGGCATTTAAGCTCGGATTAACAGGAAACAACACGGTTAGTAATCCAGTCCCCTGGAACGCAAACACAGGGTTATATGATTTGCTGAGACCTGGAATAGATTCTCAGCATATCGCTCATTTCAATAATGGCACAGGAAGCTGCCCAGCTTTTCAATTGAAAGTGCAGTACAGAAACAGTGGGATTGCTTATCGCTCCGCCCGTGATAATTTTGGCTTTGAGGAAGATTGGACTGATATTTATACAACAAAAAATAAACCAACGGCAGCGGATGTTGGGGCATTTAAGCTTGGATTAGCAGGCGGATACTCTGTTAATAATCCAGTCCCCTGGAACGCAAACACAGGGTTATATGACTTGCTGAGACCTGGAATAGATTCTCAGCATATCGCTCATTTCAATAACGGAGCTGGAAGCTGTCCAGCTTTTCAGTTGAAAGTGCAGTACAGAAACGGCGGGATTGCTTATCGCTCTGCCCGTGATAATTTTGGTTTTGAGGAAGATTGGACTGATATTTATACAACAAAAAATAAACCGACGCCGGCGGATATCGGGGCATATGCAAAATCCGAAGGATCTGAATTTATCCAGCCAAAGTATATTAATCCAGCGAATATAAGTGATCTTACCGCATGGATAAAATCATTACCGCAGGGTGGTCATGCATTCAGATTTGCAGAAAATCATGGTGGCATTGGATATCCGTGGTCAGGCGGCTATGTAACAAGAATGCATGACATATGGGCGGGATTTGTCGCGGATTATAGCTCTGCCAATATTAGCTTTATTCACGGAAATGATGGGGGAGGAAATACAAAAGTTAGCCGAGTTCTGACAGACAAAAACGCACATTTCGACACTAACGGCATTCTCAGAGTATCCAGCCCAGTTGTAGATATTCATCCAGACGGAACTTACGAGTTAACCAGCGAAGCTGAGGGAGTGACGGTTAAGCGCATAGATACAGGGAAATATCGTATCAGCGGTTGCAATGGTTTTGCCAAAGATGGCGCGTGGGGAATTCACGGCGGAACTATTATCCCGGCAGACAGCAATGGATTAAATCTGATTTGGGTGCGTGAATCGGTAGACACCGCCAGCGGCGATATAACCATCGAATGTTACCATCGTCAAAATAAAGACGCTCCGGAATTTGCCCAAAACCAACGCGTCAAAAGCGTAACTGCAACAGGAGAAATCGTTTATTACCATGATGCTGAACCATGCGATATTCCAGACGGAAGAGTAATTAATATTCGTGTGCAACTACCTGAAAAACCATAATAATGTAATCAGAGCTACTTAGCTCTCCTGCATTATTACAACTCATTGAAACACAGAAAATCGGTTAACAAACCTCGTCCAAAATAGCGAGGTTTGTTTTTTCATCCATAAAATATTCTGATAAAGGAAAGATCACCGATTAAATATATTTAATAACAAATGATTTAAAGAAATCAGTCCAATTTGCATTACGAATGATTATTAACGCAAAGAACTATTGTCATCGGTTTCCATATTAAAATCCCCAGGCAAACCAGACACATCTTGCCCCAGGTATCGGTCCAAATTCTTTAACACCTCGGCTTAACATGCCAAGATTTGACGCAGTGAAACCTGACAATTGAATATTATTTATTTGCCAAACTGCTTTATGAACACCTCCTCCATAGTCATGTTCAGCAACTACAACAACCCTTTCTGGGAATGGAATTGGGAAATTAACATGTCTATCAGGATTATCATACGCAGTAGCGTCTGAAATTCCCCATTGAAATATCATCCCAGTATTGCCACATTTCCACCAACCATTTACCGCTTTTAGGGATGTGTTTTTATTTCCATAACGAGAATCAGATTCAGATTTATCGTAACTTCCTACATCCCCGGCATTCAGATTAATGTCACTCGACAACACCTTCCCATTCACTTTTCGGGTATTAAGTACTCTACTATTAATATTTTCACGCAATGAATTTATTATTTCCTGGGCAAGCTTTTGCGTTACTGCCAATGAGTCACTATTACCAATCACATCAGTAAGCTGAACAACCCCTTTTTGTGTTAACGAAGCATCTGGTGCTGTTGTAGTGATTTTTTGTTCCAATGCTCTGTTTAATTGAGCAGAAAGCTTAGCGATATTACCATCATCTAAAACATTATCGCCAGATTGTGTCGCGATAAAATTAGCAACCACGGATGCTATTGTTGAAGATTGACGTAATACCTTATTTAATAAGTGAGTAGTAATATTCTCAGGTGGAAATCCAGTACTCAAACTCCGGCTTTCTTCATATCCCTCTTGGCTCACTACATTTGCATTATTACTAATAGAAAAAGCTTTAAAATCATTTTTTTGGCTCATATACTCTCCTTAGATTAAATAATGTTATCTTATAATTGATATATTAAATTATTATGTCAACAACTCATTATAATTCACAATAATCACAATCTGGTTCAAATACAATAACAATTACATTCACTACCTAATCATTTATTAATTAGATGGTTAATCGTTATTATCTTACAAGTTATAAGTTATTCAATAAAAGTAAAAAAACTTTATCAATAATCTCATTATTATCAATTCATTATCCAAACGGATATTACCAAGATTATTGTTAAACAAACAGTCGCTTGAGATATTACAGCTATAAATTACTGGGTATATCCATGCAAAAATGAAAAGCAATATAATTTTATAGACATCCAGCTTGTGAGAATTAAAAGATTCTAACTTGTTTAAATAGAAACTTTATAAGCCAGAGAGTTTTTTTGAATTTATTCAAAAAATCATAAACATTTTTTTCAGGCTTGCCTTATTTCTTAACCAGGAGATTTCATAAAGCAACAAGTGGGATAATAGAGATTAACCATCAATATTAGACTCCCTCAGTAGGGAGCCTAAATGATAAATTAACACCAAAAAACATCGAACTTACTTACGACGCCAGCTTGTCCCTTGCGGACCATCTTCCAGTTCAATACCCATCTCATTTAATTGATTACGAGCAGAATCTGCCAGCGCCCAATCTTTGTTTTTACGGGCATCATTACGCTGCTTAATTAGCGCTTCAATTTTAGCAATCTCTTCATCGTCAGCCTGAACACCACGGTGCAAGAATTGTTCCGGCTCTTGTTGCAACAAACCTAAGATACCAGCCAACTTGCGTAATTCAGCCGCTAAACCATTCGCTGCATCCATATCTTCTGATTTCAGGCGGTTAATTTCACGTGCCATATCAAACAGTACCGAATAAGCCTCTGGCGTATTGAAGTCATCATTCATCGCTTCAATGAAACGCTCCTCAAATACTTCACCACCGGCCGGCTGTACAGAAGCATCTGTACCTCGCAGAGCTGTATAAAATCGTTCAAGTGCGGTACGGGCCTGCTTTAGGTTATCTTCTGTATAGTTAAGTTGACTGCGGTAATGACCTGACAATAAGAAATAGCGCACCGTCTCCGCATCGTAATATTCCAATACGTCACGGATAGTAAAGAAGTTGTTCAGCGATTTGGACATCTTCTCTTTATCCACCATCACCATTCCTGAATGCATCCAGTAATTCACATACGGACCATCATGGGCACAGGTAGATTGTGCAATTTCATTTTCATGATGGGGAAACATCAGATCAGCGCCACCACCATGAATATCAAAATGATTACCTAGCTGTTTACTATTCATGGCGGAACATTCAATGTGCCAACCCGGACGGCCCGCTCCCCACGGCGATTCCCAGCTTGGCTCACCGGGTTTGGACATTTTCCACAACACAAAATCCATCGGGTTACGCTTAACATCAGCCACTTCCACTCGCGCCCCCGCTTGTAACTGGCTGAGATCCTGACGGGAAAGTGATCCGTAATCCTGATCACTCTCGACGGAAAACATGACATCGCCATTATCTGCAACATAAGCATGACCACGTTTTATCAACGATTCGGTCAGTGTAATAATCTCCGGGATATGCCGGGTCGCACGTGGTTCCAGATCAGGGCGTAAGATATTCAGCGCGTCAAAATCTTTATACATTTCCGCCAACATACGGCCCGTCAGATCATCACAACTTTCACGGTTTTCCGCCGCCCGCTTGATGATTTTGTCATCAACATCGGTCACATTACGTACATAGGTCAAATCGTATCCCAAATAACGTAGATAACGAGCAACCACATCAAAAGAAACAAAGGTTCTGCCGTGACCAATATGGCACAGGTCATAAATCGTGATACCACACACGTACATCCCTACTTTCCCCGGATGGATTGGCTTAAATTCTTCTTTCTGACGGCTGAGGGTATTGAAAATTTTTAGCATCGAGATTTTCCGTAAATTCACTGTACGTGTGTTAAAAATAACGAATTGATAATTCTGGATTTATGCCCTTATCTCATCAATAACGGCTCAATATGGCATAGTCCAATAGGATATTGAAACCCGATATTAAGCGCTTTGCAAGGCTAGCGATCAATATAGTCTACTGAAACTAATAGGTACTGACTCATTATGGTATATGTGATATAAAAGCCGCCTGGTCCGAATGCCCTAACTGGGTTAGTCAAAACTATTATTAGGATTTCAATTATGGTGACTTTCCATACCAATTTTGGCGATATTGTAATTAATACTTTCGCCGACAAAGCTCCTGTAACTGTTGAGAATTTCTTGAACTACTGCCGCAATAGCTTCTACGATAATACTATTTTCCACCGTGTTATTAACGGTTTCATGATTCAGGGTGGTGGATTTGAACCTGGTATGAAACAAAAGCCGACTGATGCAGCTATCAAAAACGAAGCCAATAACGGTCTGAAAAACAACCGTGGTACTTTGGCAATGGCCCGCACCAACGATCCACACTCAGCAACTGCGCAGTTCTTCATTAACGTTGTTGATAATGATTTCCTGAACTTCCGTTCTGAGCGCCCTGATGGCTGGGGTTACTGCGTCTTTGCCGAAGTGACCGAAGGTATGGATATTGTTGATAAGATCAAAGGCGTTTCTACCGGTCGCAGCGGTATGCACCAAGATGTACCACTCGAAGATGTTATCATCGAAAAAGTGACTGTCAGCGAATAACTCACTGAATATGTGCACACTTTTTATCGCAGATTTACATCTCAGCGAACATGAACCGGCAATCACTGCCGGTTTTCTGCGTTTTTTGCATGAGGATGCCATTCAAGCCGATAGCCTCTATATTCTCGGTGATCTATTCGATTACTGGATCGGCGATGATGATGACAATCCTCTCCACCGTGAAATCGCTAGCGCATTAAAAACTGTGCGACAACAAGGTGTTACCTGTTACTTTATTCACGGCAACCGTGACTTTCTGCTCGGTTCGCGCTTTGCTAAAGAGAGCGGCGTCATATTGCTTCCACAGGAAAAAGTACTGGAACTGTACGGTAAGCGAGTGCTTATTCTGCACGGCGATACCTTGTGTACTGATGACGAAGGTTATCAACGATATCGTAAGCGGGTTCATACCCCGTGGGTCCAACGTCTGTTTCTACTGCTACCTCTGTCTATCCGCCAAAAAATTGCCGTAAAAATGCGAGCCAACAGCCAATCGGTCAACAGCAGAAAATCCGAAGCCATTATGGATGTAAACCAGCAAGCTGTTATTGATGCTTTTGAGCGGCATCAAGCTGACTGGATGATTCACGGACACACCCACCGCCCTTTTGTACATGAAGTTGCTCTGCATGATAAAACCGTTTACCGCGGTGTACTTGGCGCATGGCATCATCAGGGATCGATGTTCAAAGTAACGGATACATCAATCGATCTTATCTCTTTCCCATTCTGATTAACCGGGAACCCCGACATCCAAGTGTCACAACAAAAGTATAAAGTAACGCAATCGTTTTCCTTAGCTTGTGAGCATGATATGATCCGCGGCCTTAAAGCGTTATTTTTATTCTGGTGGACGTTAAAACACAGGAGCATTTGATTTATGACTGCCCAGCCTGATTTAGCAGGAACAACTCAACACAATGCCAAAATCGCCATTGTCATGGGTTCTAAAAGCGATTGGACGACTATGCAGCACGCGGCTGATATTCTCACTTCTTTTAATGTACCTTTTCATGTTGAAATTGTTTCTGCTCACCGTACACCCGATAAACTATTCAGTTTTGCCGAGCAAGCTGAACAAAATGGTTTTGATGTCATTATCGCTGGCGCCGGCGGCGCTGCTCATTTACCCGGCATGTTGGCGGCTAAAACGCTGGTGCCGGTTCTCGGCGTACCCGTACAAAGCGCTACACTGAATGGGGTAGACAGTCTTTACTCTATCGTACAGATGCCAAAAGGGATTCCTGTCGGCACACTTGCGATTGGGAAAGCCGGCGCGGCAAACGCAGCCCTATTGGCCGCACAGATTCTGGCTCGTCATGATAAAGATTTACTGCAACGCCTCAGCCATTGGCGTGAAACACAAACTCAGGATGTACTCGATAATCCTGATCCGCGGGAGGAAGCATGAAGCCAGTTTGTGTATTAGGCAATGGTCAGCTCGGTCGCATGTTACGTCAAGCTGGTGAGCCTTTAGGTATCACGGTTTATCCTGTTGGCCTGGATGCAGAACCCGAAGCGGTTCCTTATCAGAATAGCGTTATTACCGCTGAAATTGAGCGCTGGCCGGAAACGGCCCTTACCCAAGAACTTGCCCGCCATAAGGCTTTCGCTAATCGAGATATCTTTCCCCGTCTGGCTGATCGGCTGCCGCAAAAACAGTTAATAGATAGCCTTGGGCTAGCAACGGCTCCGTGGCAATTACTCTCTGATACCAACCAATGGCCGCAATTATTCTCTGAACTCGGTAATTTCGTTATCGTTAAGCGCCGTACTGGTGGTTATGACGGCCGAGGGCAATGGCGTATTCGTCCCGGAGATGAAACAGCATTACCTACCGATATTTATGGTGAATGTATTGCTGAACAAGCTATTCCTTTTTCGGGCGAAGTTTCACTGGTCGGCGCCCGCAATAAAAATGGCGATTGTGTGTTCTATCCCTTAGCGCACAATTTGCATCAAGATGGCATTCTCCGCGCCAGTATTGTCTCTCCTCAGGAAAATGACCATTTACAGCATTATCATTTACAACAACAGGCTGAAAATATGTTGTCAGCGATTATGCACGAGCTGAAATATATCGGCGTGATGGCAATGGAATGTTTTATTGTCGGTGATAACTTATTAATTAACGAACTCGCGCCACGCGTGCACAACAGCGGTCATTGGACGCAGAACGGCGCGTCTATCAGCCAGTTTGAATTACATCTTCGCGCTATTCTGGATTTACCCATGCCTCAACCAGAAGTCACTGCGCCATCAGTTATGATCAATTTAATTGGCACAGATATCAATACCCAATGGCTCAGTTTGCCCTTGGTACATTTACATTGGTATGAGAAAGAAGTCCGTCCTGCACGTAAAGTTGGTCATCTTAATCTTTCTCACTTTGATAAAAATGAATTAAAAGATACATTGCAGAAACTTGTTCCCATGCTGCCCCCTGAATATCAGAGTGGCCTTGAATGGGTACAGGAAAAACTAATTTAACTAACGCCTAACACTAACGTTGTTTATTTATCGATCTTGTTATCTTGATTTGTATCCACAATAGTCCCACAGTAAGGATACAAATTAAGAGACAAAGAGGACATATGAATACGGCTATATTAAAAGTTCGTGTTTCTGAAAAACTGAAAAATGCGATGGCACAAGCCGCCCGGGATAATAATTTGAATATGTCTAGCTTTGTCCGTCTGGTATTAACTAGAGCGACAAAAGAACACCATGTTCCTAATGCTACAACACAGGCAGCGATCCATGAGCTGGAAAGTGGTGGCGGTACAAGTGTAGGTACCATAGATGAATTTTGGGATAAAATAATAGATGACAAACGTCCATTAAAATAATCAAACATTTGTCATTTAATAGCCTGAGATTAATTGTGGAAGCGGAAGTAAAGTGACTTCCGCTTCACACCTCAACTCAATCTAGCTTATTTATATTACTTCAATTATAATATTGATCTATTAGCATTCATCGATCTGGATATTGTGTCTACAATCGTTCTGGTTGTTTGATCTATTTCGTAATTAAGTAAGTCACCAACTTTAATATTACTAAGATTGGTAGCCCTTAACGTTTCTGGAATTAAATTCAATTCTATGGTTTTATCTTCTTCATTTATACCATTTATTGTCAAGCTACAACCATGTAACCCAATAAAACCTTTATGAAAAAAATATCTTATATTATCGCCAGGAATATTAATCACCAATCGATAAGTTTCGCCAGTTTTGATAAATTCAACGACTTCTGCCACACCTTCAATATGCCCATATAGACTATGACCGCCATTTTCTTTATTCATTTGATGTGATCTTTCAATATTAACTTCATCCCCCACATTTAAAAACTTTAATGTGGTAACATCAGCCGTAAAATCTGATATATCAAACCAGACGATATCGTTATTAAATTGGGTGACAGTCAGGCACGTACCATTAATCGCAACACTGGCCCCCACAGAGACATCATCAAAGAAATGGTTATTATTACTGACGGTTAATGTACTAAACCCGTCTTTTCTATCAAGAGATAATACGCTTTCTTTTCCTTGTACAATTCCAGTATACATAATCACCCTCTTTTATTTATATTTAAATAGAAATATCATTATTACATTAAGAGAATTTATGGTTTTCATGAATATATCTAATGAAAATTTATTAGCTCAATTAACCACATTTTTCTACCCATATTCAAACAATATCTTTTATATAGTTGATTTAAATAAAAATTTTAATAAAACATTTAAAAGCTAATAAACTACTTTACCCTATAGTTTTTAACTATATCAAGCTTTTTGTAGAGTGGATGATTTTTTACTATTAAATTGACAATTATCAAACATAAACCAAGATAGAGTCGAAAATTATTTTTCTAATTTATGGAAACACTTTACCTTAAATATTTATCACTAACGACTCTTTGAACTAAATATAACCACTAGAGCGGCTAATAATGCGCATCCTCCGCCGCTGCAAGCGACGCCATACCAAGAAAAATGCCAGGCTGCGACAGCTCCCAAAGAGGAACCTATTGCGCCACCGGCGAAATAACAGGTCATAAATACGGTATTTAGTCGACTGCGGGCATCAGGTAATAATGTATATAACCGTGTTTGATTTGCCACTAAACCCGCTCTGCTGCCAAGATCTAACAGAACAATACCGACGAATAAAAATAGAATATTGTGGCTCGCGCCGCTAATTAGGCACAAGGCTAACGTCACCAATAAAGCACCTGTAGTAACAATCGCTCTCCCGCCGAAGTGATCTGTCAACGAGCCTATTATGGGTGAAGCTAGCATTCCTACAATGCCCGTCAAACCAAAAAGACCGGCGATATCGCTTCCCCAACCGTAAGGTGGTTGGGAAAGTAATAAGGCCAGCGACCCCCATAGCGTATTAAAAGCGGCGAACAGTAAAAAACCGGATAATGCCGCTTCACGCAAAAGGGGTTGTTGCTTTACCAACTTACCAAGTGAAATAAGAAGTTGGCTATAAGTCATAGTGTGTGATGTTTTTATTTCTGGCAGTACAAACCAGACCAGAAAAAACAGGAAGATATCAATTAAAGCTGCTAATACAAACATTTCACGCCAACCGAAATGCTCTCCAACCGCACCACTCAATGCTCTGGCAAGCAGTGCTCCAGCGAAAAGGCCACTCATCAGACTTCCTACCGCCCGGCCGCGCTTTTCTGGTATTACCCAACCGGATACGGCGGGAATGATGATTTGTGCTGAAATAGAAGTTAGCCCCACAATCAGACTACTTGTCAAAAGACATGTAAAATTTGGGGCTGTGGCACATAAGATAAGACTGACTATGTTACCGATTAAGAGGCAGAAAACCAGCTTGCGACGGCTTAGTGTATCGCCAAGCGGCCCAAAAAAGAGAAGCCCCGCCGCGTAGCCAACCTGCGTTAGTGTCGCGATCCAGCCGGATATTGAACCATTAACGCTAAAACTTGTCCCAATTGTTGGCAATAGTGGTTGGTTATAATAAATATTCGCGACAGCAAAACCACAAGCTACAGATAATAAGATAAGAGAAATGGAAGAAATAGGATTTGGTTTAATTACTGTATTTGACATGGGAACTATCAGCATTTGGGCCGGAATTATGATGAAGTGATTCTGGCACTATTTTGAAATCGTGGGAATAAAGAGAGCGAACGAAATTGTTTTGCATAGAATGCAAAAGTGATAGCGCTACCAGATGTTATGTATTATTTGTAATATATGAAATGTATAGGTAAAAATTGCGATGAAAGATTTATTACGTACCGATATGCTAACAACATTCATTCATGTTGTCCGTTCACAAAGTTTTTCTGCCGTTGCTCGTTTGCAAGGTATGACTGCGTCTTCTATCACTCGTCAGATAGACAACCTTGAAAAAATGCTAGAGACAAAACTATTCTTTCGCTCTACTCGTGGTTTATCACTGACTGACGCAGGGGAGATTTTATTTGCAAGGGCGCAAGGTATTATCAATGATCTTGTCGATGTCCAGGCTGAGTTGGCGGCGTTGAATGGCGAACCGCAAGGGGCATTACGCATAGCTTGCCTGCCAACGTTTGGACGCCAACATATTATTCCGATGCTAGCGGAACTATTCACGCGATATCCTAAAATTCAGGTTGAACTTGATCAAACCGAGCGTTTGACTGATCCGGTCAGGGATCGTCTCGACGCAGTTATTCGTATTGGTGAATTAAAGGACAGCACACTTTATTCAAAACGCATCGCCACACAAACTTGGGTTATTTGTGCCAGCCCAAACTACATTCAAAAGCATGGAACACCGACAACACTGACGGAACTGAGTGAACACTACTTGCTTGATAAACATCATGACCCCGCAGGTATTTGCTGGTCACGTTATCGCAGTGCTATTAACTTCAACGATGATAATAGAATTTTTTGCAGCGATGACTTTGAAACATTGAGAATGGCCGCTGTCAGTGGATTTGGGATAGGGCTTTTGCCTAATTGGGTGGTATCCACCGATATTCGTTCTGGAAAATTGGTGCCTTTATTTAATGATCCTGATGGACGTAAAGAAGATATTTATTTACTGCGGGCACTTGCTCACCCGCCAGCAAAATTAACAGTATTTATGTCGTTATTGCAAAAGAGGCTTGCCAAGACGATTTAGTCTTGGAATACCTAACTATTCATAATCTATTCTTTATTTTTTTGAATATGTACTTCATGTATAAGTGATTTGTGAAAAATGCAAAGATACATTGAGCTAGTTAGGGTTAATTACTCAAGATAAATATTAACAAAGATATTTTATCTATATATTTTAAAACCAAAGCAATAATTATTTAAATTCGAAAATGATTTTGATTATACAAAAAAAGACGCCAATTTATTATTATTTTTCATTACTATTTTCCATTTAAAATAAATTATATATTTAAGTTAACTAAAATATAATTAAAAAATATTTTCACAAAACCATTAATCAACAATATTTCCCCAACTCTCAACACAAAGTTAAATAAAAAACCTATTACTAATTCAATAATCAGTGTATTAGTAACACTGAAAAATCACTAAGGTTAAAATAATCTTATCTTTCTACTCCCTCCTCCTTTCATCAATAAAATCAAATATCCCTTTGACAAAACCGTCTCATTAGATCAATGTTAGCAATCACCAGCCCGATACCGCATGAGAAAGGGAATCTTCGTGTTACTTGCCACAAAAATCCATAATACGAAAAACTATCCCCCGCTTTTTTTCACCTCAAGGCTCTCTTCTCCATTTTGCGGCGCCGCTTATCTGGCAATGATTTGGCGCTGGATAGGCACTCGATTAAGGAAGAGCGGATTACCTGCAATGCTATTACTGCTGTCGGCAATCAATCAAGCTCAAGCCGGTCATTTTGTCAATTTTCAATCGATTGATACCAGCCTTTATATGCAATTTGAAAATCGGGTCGATCCCCAAAAAACCATTTCGCCGATTTTAGAAGCTTTCGGCGACTATAGTGTCGGCGATATGTACGTCTATAGTATTTGGCAAAACTCGCTGCAAAGTGATTACCAAGGTGATAAGAGCACTTACTATTATAAATTTGTCCCCAGAGTGAGCTTGAGTAAAGTTACTGGTAATGACATCTCTTTTGGGCCAGTGAAAGATATTTTGTTCGCTCAATGGGTTGCCAAAACGAAAGGGGTAGATTACGACTATTTCCCCGGTATCAGTATTGACTGGCAAGCTAGCTGGATTAGCTGGTTACGTACAATTTTTTATTTTGAGAATAACGCCAAAGGAAGCTGGAATGATCAGCGAATTCATATCGATTACGGCATTCCCTTCAATAATAGCTTAGGAGATTTTCGGGTTGTCGGCACTTTTGACTATACCTTAGGTTTGCATGGACAGCCTGAAACTATCGATTTCAAACCAGAGTTACATTACGATTTAGGGAAACTCCTTGGTCATCAATCCGGTCATTTATGGACAGGCATTGTTCTGAACCCCATAAAAAATAAATACAAAATAAGAGATACCCCTTATTATCGAACGGATCAATTTAGCTACGGGATCTTTATTCGATATAGTTTTTTCTGATATCGGAATAAAATATCAGAAATTTTCTGATGGCCTTTATCCTGATGGAGTCAAAATGCCCATTCAACATGACCAGTTCGGACGTACTTATCAGTGGCTCCTACTGATACTTTTGGGTTTGATTTACTTTCTGGTCACCGCAACCACATTTACTTCGCTGGGCGTTGTATTACCTAGCATGATTAAGGAATTACACTGGAGTTGGACTGATGCCGGTTTGGGGTTCACTTTACTGGGCCTGTCATGTGGGCTGTCCAGTTACCTTCCAGCGATGTTTATTCGTCGTACCGGCGTCCGCGCTACCTTAATGATCGGTACGCTCACCTTTATCACCAGTTTTTACATCCTCTATAACACCCACAGTATCGCAGCCTATTTTACCGGTACCACATTATTAGGGATCGGCTTTAGTCTTATGGCGACGGTTCCCGGTACTTATGTCATTAGTCGACTTTTTAAAAAACAGTCATTAGCCTTTGGTATCTATTTCACCATTGGGGGATTAGGAGGCGTGGTCGGTCCGTGGATCTATTTCCTGGCAACAATATTTTGGGAAAACTGGCGTATGCACTGGGCAATTTCCGGGATATCACTCACCCTGATTAGTTTATTGACCATTTTATTTATGCGCGAAGGTAAAAAGGAAAACGCCCATGCGGAAAAGGTTAGTAAAAATCAACAAGACCAGCTCCCCACGAGTATCTATCGCACTAAGGAAATATGGAATGTCCGGCAGGCGCTGCACACTTGGCAATTTTATGCCATTGCCGCCGCTTATACCTCTTTTTTACTGTGTGGGATAACCGTTAATAGTTTTGCAGTCGCCCATATTACTGAAAACGGATTCAGTGAATCTGTCGCTGCCTCCTCGCTCAGTATTTTGGCTTTTATCAACGCATTCTCACGATTTGCAGGAGGCGCTGTTGGTGAATGGCTCGATCCCAAAAAATTGCTTATCGGTAGTCTATCGATAATTATCTGCGGCCTTATCGCACTCAGTGCCGCCACTTCATGGACATTTTTAATCCTGTTCACATTGTGTATTGGCATCGGTTATGGCATGACTTTTCTGGCATCCAGTATATTGCTATTCAATTATTTTGGGCGCACGCCTTACTTGGAACTGTTTTCGGTGATGAATCTAATCTCTACTACCGCCTGTATCGCCCCTTTCCTGGTGGGCGCAATTAAGGATTATTCAGGTAGTTTTACACCGGCATTTCTCATTATCGCCATACCAGTGCTAGCTATTCTGATCATCACATTCATGATGCAACCACCGTCACAAGTCGTGAAGAAATGTTCTGATGACAACACACTACTTAACTGAATTTAACAATAAAATGAACCTATAAAATATTCCTTACAACAGTCAAACAAGGAATTAATCATGGCAAAAAAAGAATTCGGTGTATTTCTACCCATAGCGAAAGGTGGATGGATTATTTCCAAAAATACACCACCACTCGATGCTTCTTATCAGCAAAACCGTGAAGCGGCTATTCTGGCTGATCAAATTGGTTTGGATTTCATCATGTCAATGAGCAAATGGCGCGGCTTTGGCGGTGAAACAGAACATTGGGGCTGTTCGCTGGAATCCGTTACGATGATGGCCGGTATTGCCGAAGTGACTCATCACGCCCGGCTGATCGCAACTATGCATGCCGGGCTGCATAATCCCGCCGTGACAGCCAAAATGATTGCGACACTGGATCAAATTAGTCATGGCCGCGCCGGGCTGAATATTGTCTCTGGTTCATTCAAAGACGAATTTGAACAGATGGGGGAATGGGATAACAATTTAGACCACAATCAACGTTACGCAATGACCGAAGAGTGGACCCAATTGATCAAACGGCTTTGGAGTGAGAAGCAGGTTAATCATCAGGGAGATTACTTTAATTTCAAGAATTGTGTTTCTGAGCCTAAACCTGTTTCCATTCCGCGCCCTTATTTGGTCTGTGCCGGTCAATCAGAATGTGGGCTACGTTTTAGTGTACGGAACACCGATGTGTGCTTCATTGGCGGTAAAGATGAAGAAGAAACGCGACAAATTAGTTTGATGGCTAAACGTCTTGCAGCCGAATACGACACAACCACCAAAACCTTTTGTATGTGTACGATTATTTGCGCTGAAACAGATGAAGAAGCTAAAACGCTGGCTGAGTTCTATCGTGATGGCTTGGATATAGACGCAGTTAAAAGCATGATGCACAGTTTTGGCGTCGATATTGACGGAAAAAGCAATGCGATGGTTGAAAGATCCCAAAACGCTTTTATGACCCACACTGCTATCGGCAACCCGGAAACATGTCGTAAACAATTGTCAGATTTACTGCGTGAATGCGAACTGGACGGGGTTATGTTGATCTTCCCTGATTATGTTAAGGGATTGACCACTTTCGGCGAGAAAATATTGCCACAACTTAGAGCCGAATTTACTTAAACAACGATATACCCGTTATCTTTCAAGTTGCCTCTTTGTTGGCTGCGCTCACCCCGGTCACATAGTTCTCTATGCGACCGGGGATTCACTCCTTTGCCGTCGCGATGAATCTTGAAATCCATAGGGTATAGTAGGCCAATAAGCCTGGAATGGGTTCATCACATCTCGACGAGCGATTACCCATTCCCTGAATGTCTGCAAATATCGCCCTTTTATCCCTGAACTCGCCGGTGTAATCCCGTACCCCGTAACAACCGAAGCCCCAACCCACTTCCACACAATGAAAGTAACAAGCTGCTGATTATTGGTAGTAATAGCCACATCTGCCATGCTGGTTGCCACGGAAAATCAAATACCTTGGTCTGCAACAACCAAAGCGCAACCTCAGCTCCCAGTGCCGCAGTAAAACCCGCCATTAATCCAAGCAAAGCAAATTCACTCCAAAGGGTACGACGCAGTAACTGTTTACTGGCTCCCAAGGTGCGGTAAACCACCAGTTCAAGTTGCCGTTGATGCATCCCTACCTGAACCTGTGCCAATAGCAGTAATGCGCCGCAGACCATGACCAACCCAACCATAACCTCCAACGCCTTACTGACCTGCTGCAAAATAGCCTGAATTTGCTTAATCATCGCGCCAGTATCAAGCAGGCTCAAGGTTGGAAATTGACGATTAAGATCCGTCAGAAGTCGGCCATCGCCTTCATAATGGAAACTAGTCAGCCAGGTTTGCTGCTGATTCTCCAATGCTTGTTTCGGGAAAATAAAAAAGAAATTTGGCCGCAAACTTTCCCAATCCACCAATCGAATACTGCTGACTATGGCGCTAAATTGCTGCGTATCACCACTGAATGTTAGCTTATCGCCGATTTTGATTGCCAAACGTTCAGCAAGCCCCTGCTCAATAGAAACCTCATCCGCCTTTGGCGGCCAGCGACCTTCCACCAAGGTATTAAACGGAGGCAATTCCTCTTTCCATGTCAGGTTCAACTCCCGCTGCACCGTGTTGCTATCCGATTCTCTGGCCTCTGCCCACGCGATAGCTGACTGACCATTAATTTCCGTCAAGCGAGCCAATACCACCGGATAGAATGCCGTAGGTTTAACCTGATATTGAGCCAGCAAATGTTCTACTTGTGGAATTTGCTGTCCAGTCATATTAATCAGAAAATAGTTTGGACTGTCCGGCGGCAATTGGTGCTGCCAACGGTCAAGCAAGTCTCCCCGGACCACCAGCAACAAAGCAAATAACATAAAGGATAAAGAGAAAGCCGCCAGTTGGGCCACTGTCTGGAACGGCTGCCGCAGTAGTCGATTAACCGCCAGGCGAAAACTGAGCTGACGAAGTTTCAGATGACGTAATAACCATAATCCTCCCCAACCAAACACCGCCAGTAATAGCGCAACCATCACCATGCCAGCCAGCAACGCCCATAGCATAGGTTTGGTTCCAACCAACAGGCCCAACCCGCTAATGATCATCAATGCCGCCAGCGGCAAGTAATAGCGCAACGGCCAGATAGGCGCGATAATATCATCACGCAATACCCTTGATGGTTGGGTTGCCATTAACTGCTTGTACGGACGTATTCCCACCAGTAAAGCGATAACCGATAACGCGCCTAACGCCCATATCCACGGCCAGAATCCGGCTTGCGGCAACATCTTCGGTAACATGGGCGCCAGAATCTGTACGAGCAGATATTCAAACATCAATCCCAGAAGTGTTCCCACCAACGCCGCCGCGATAAGTATCACTAGCCATTGACCAAGCACCCATTTACGCAACGCCCAACGTCCAGCCCCAAGTGTTTTTAGCACTGCAATTAAATCATGACGGCTGCGGCAATAGTGGGTCATTGATACCGCTACCGCGGCGACAGCGAGTAATAACGTCAGCAAAGCCGATAACAACAAGAATTGCTGCGCCCTTTCAATGGATTTCGCCAGCGCCCCACTATCCTGTTTCAAAGTGTACCAGCGCTGATCAGCTTTAAGTTGGGGATCAATGAGCTGCTGATACTGATAAACCGCTTCTTTATCACCTGAAAACATATAACGATAAGTCAGACGACTACCCGGTTGAATCGCCCCGGTAGATTGCGCGTCATCAAGACTGATTAAAATCCGGGGCGCAATCTGAAAGGGGTTGAAACCACTGTCCGGCTCCTGAATTAATTCTCCACTCACCTTAAGCGTGGCGTCACCCACATCGAGGTTATCACCCACTTTGATTTTCAACAGTTCAAGTAAACGAGGCGCGACGAGTACCGTGCCTTTTTCCACTTTCAAACCCGGAGGACTGGTTTCCAGCTCACCATATAACGGGTAATGACTATCCACGGATTTTACATTAGCAAGCTGAGGAATATCCCCGGCATAAGTCATTGTGGTGAAAGAGAGCTGGCGACTCAACGTTAATCCCAAGCTTTTCGCCTGTTGTAACCATCCTTCATCTACCGGATAAGCCGCACGCAGGACTAAATCACCCGCCAGAAAATCCCGACTCTGATAATGGACACTTTGATCAATGCGATCACTGATCCTTCCCAGTGCCAACACACAAGCCACCGCCAGCGTAAGCGATAACCAGACAATCAATAAAGAAGGGGTGCGCCATTCGCGCCAAAACCAACGCCAAATCATCTTTCTTCCCTCAATTTGCCATCAACTAACCGCAAACAACGTTGACAGCGGGCAGCAAGCTGGCTGTCATGCGTCACCAGAATTAATGTTGTGGCGTAATCACGATTAAGAGAAAACAGTAAATCAGCAATCCGATCACCGGTTTGCCGATCCAGATTACCTGTCGGCTCATCAGCAAACAGAATTTTAGGTTGGCTGCTGAATGCCCTTGCCAATGCCACCCTCTGTTGTTCACCACCAGAAAGTTGTGCCGGCATATGTTTCAAACGTTTTCCCAATCCCAATTGTTCCAGCAATTCAACCGCCTGCTTCCTGCTATTGTGTTCGGATTCACCACGCAATAAAGCCGGAAGCTGGACATTTTCTAATGCGTTTAACGTCGGGATTAACATAAATGACTGAAAGACAAAACCGACATTTTCAGCCCGTAGTTGCGCCCGCTGTTCTTCATTCATCTGGCTTAAATTATTCCCTAGCAGCCGAACCTCCCCGCCACTGCCATCATCTAACCCGGCAATAATGCCAAGCAATGTGGATTTACCCGAACCCGATTCTCCCACTAAAGCGATAGTCTGTGCCGACTCGACAACTAACTCGACTCCCTGCAATATAGTGATCTTATTTTCTCCCTGACCAACGTGTTTACTAAGATGCTGAACTTCAAGAATACTCCCCGTTACCATTTACTTTTCCTTTTATTAGTGATGCTATTTAGCGCCAGAGCGACTGCGGCTGATACCCTTCTGATTCTCGGAGATAGCCTTAGTGCCGGTTATCATCTGCCTATTGAGCAATCATGGCCTGCTTTGATGGAAAAAAAGTGGCGGAAATCCGGTAATAAAATCACGGTCATCAACGGTAGCATCAGCGGTAATACCGCAGCTCAAGGTCTTGAGCGGCTACCTGAACTACTTAAACAACATAAACCCCGTTGGGTACTGATAGAACTGGGCGCCAATGATGGACTACGCGGTTTTCCCCCACAACAAACAGAGCAAGATCTGCAACAGATCATTACGTTAGTGAAACAAGCCAATATTCAACCTTTATTGATGCAGATCCGTCTGCCGCCAAACTATGGGCGCCGTTATACCGAATCTTTTGCCAAGATTTATCCCAAATTGGCAGAACATAATCAAATCCCCCTGCTTCCGTTTTATATGGAGCAAGTCGCTATTAAACCGGAGTGGGTGCAACAAGATGGATTACATCCTAATCTGGCAGCCCAACCCTTTATCGCCGATTGGATGTCTGACACACTATCAGCACATCTTAATTATTCTTAAGTAGTAAACTATTAGTTTCAACAAATTGATGTCTATAAGCAGGTAAAGTTATGCAAAAGTCCGTTCTTATCACCGGCTGTTCCAGTGGAATTGGTCTGGTGGCGGCCAAAACACTACATCAGCGGGGCTATAGAGTATTGGCAGCCTGCCGGAAACCCGCAGATTTACAACATATGCGCGAATTAGGACTGGAACCTATCCAATTGGACCTTGATGACAAAATGAGTGTGGAACGCGCCGCCGCCGAGGTCATCAGGCTCACCAATGGCCGTCTTTACGGGCTGTTTAATAACGGCGGCTTTGGTATTTACGGCCCATTAAATACGATCAGTCGTGAACAACTGGAACAGCAATTTTCTACTAATCTATTTGGTACACATCAACTTACCTGCTTATTACTTCCAGCAATGCAACTTCATGGTGAAGGCCGTATTATCCAAACCAGTTCAGTGATGGGATTGATTTCAACCCCAGGCCGCGGTGCTTACTCCGCCAGTAAATATGCCTTGGAAGCTTGGTCAGATGCGTTAAGAATGGAATTAGCCGGAACCGGAATTAAAGCTTGTCTGATTGTCCCTGGCCCGATAAAAACACGTTTCGCAGAAAACGTGAATCAAACGCAAAGCGATAAACCGGTCAGAAACCCCAGGATCGCTCGCCATTTTACCCTCACCCCCGAAGCCGTTGTGCGCAAACTGATTCATGCTCTGGAAAGTCCGAACCCCAAATTACGTTATCCAGTGACTTGGATAACCCACGCAGTCACGATTATGCGCCGGATTTTACCAGGAAGAATAATGGATAAAATACTGAGTAAGCAGAGTGGTACAACTTGAAAGTTAAGAAAATAACCTCAATCTATTTAATCATACCCTGCGACAACCAAATTTAAGAGACTAATTATATGTTACCAACTTCTACTGGAATTAATGTTAACGAAGGCAATCTACATCAAACCGTCGAACAGTCTATGACTGTACCTGTTTTATTTTATTTTTGGTCTGAACGTAGCTCTCATTGTCAAGAATTAGGCGTAATATTGGATAAACTGGCCGCAGAATATGCAAATCAATTCATATTGGCAAAAGTGGATTGCGATAAAGAGCAAATGGTCGCGGCACAGTTTGGCTTACGCGCCATTCCTACGGTTTATATTATGCAACAAGGCCAACCGGTAGATGGTTTTCAGGGGCCACAACCTGAAAACGTCATCAGAGAGATGCTTGCCCGCGTATTACCCAAGCCGGAAGAGTTGAAAGTCGCTCAGGCAGAGGAACTTATCGCAGCAGGAAAACATCAGGAAGCACTACCACTACTGAAAGAAGCCTGGCAATTAGCCCCAAAAAACAGTGAAATTGCACTTATGTTGACCGAAGTGCAAATTATGCTCAATAATATAGCAGAGGCCGAGGAAATTCTGAGTCTTATTCCATTACAGGACCAAGATACTCATTATCACAGTTTACTGGCTCAAATTGAGTTACAAAAGCAAGCGGCGGATACACCAGAGATCCAACAATTGCAGCAAGAATTCGCCATTCAACCAGAAAATGCAGAGCTGGCTGTTAAGCTCTCGCTGAAACTGCACGAAGTTAGTCGTAATGAAGAAGCTCTGGAATTATTACTTAGCTTCCTGAAAAAGGACCTTTCCGCTGCCAATGGCGCAGTACGGAAAACAATGATGGATATTATGTCTGCAATGGGGACCAGTAACACCCTGGCTTCAAAGTACCGTCGCCAGGTCTATTCACTGCTTTACTGATTTATTTAATTGTAAGGAATTGCTATGGATTTATTCGCTTTTGGTGCCGTACCCATTCTGATCTTTATTGCGGTGGTTATTGTCTTTACTTGCGTAAAAACAGTGCCACAAGGCTATCAATGGACGGTAGAACGCTTCGGTCGTTATACCCGGACTTTATTACCGGGCTTGCATATTATCGTCCCTTTTATCGATCGCATTGGCCGTAAAATTAATATGATGGAACAAGTGTTGGATATTCCTTCACAAGAGGTGATTTCCCGCGATAACGCCAATGTTACTATTGATGCGGTCTGCTTCATTCAGGTTGTCGATCCTGTTCGGGCGGCTTATGAAGTCAGTAACCTTGAGCTATCCATTATCAATCTGACGATGACCAACTTCCGTACCGTTTTGGGTTCAATGGAGCTGGATGAAATGCTGTCACAGCGTGACTCTATCAACAGCCGTCTATTGCATATTGTTGATGAAGCCACTAACCCGTGGGGAGTGAAAATTACCCGTATTGAAATCCGTGATGTGCGTCCACCCAAAGAGTTGATCTCCGCCATGAACGCCCAGATGAAAGCAGAACGTACAAAACGTGCTGATATTCTGGAAGCGGAAGGTATCCGTCAGGCGGCTATTCTGAAAGCAGAAGGAGAAAAACAGTCTCAAATTCTGAAAGCGGAAGGGGAACGTCAATCGGCATTTCTCCAGGCAGAAGCACGTGAACGTGCCGCCGAAGCGGAAGCTCGCGCAACTAAAATGGTGTCCGATGCGATTGCTGACGGCAACATGCAGGCAATTAACTACTTTGTCGCTCAGAAATATACGGATGCACTGACCAGTATTGGCGCTTCCGATAACAGCAAAGTCATTATGATGCCTCTGGAAGCAAGCAATCTAATGGGTGCGATTGGCGGTATTACTGAACTGATTGGCGAAAGCAAAAAAGGTAAGTAATCATGATTGCACAGATTGCGGCTCAAACCCCCTGGCTCTGGTTCTCTTTTGGCGGCTTGCTGTTAATCGCAGAGCTTCTTGGAACCGGCGGCTATCTGTTATGGACGGGGATAGCCGCTATCGTTGTTGCGTTTGTCACCTGGCTGCTGCCAGGAATGAGCTGGGAATGGCAAGGCGTTTTGTTTGCCACTCTGACGCTGCTTTCCGCAATATTATGGCGCTACTGGTTACGTCGCCGCCCCTCAAAAGGCAGCGATAACCTGAACCAGAAAGACCACCAGCTCATCGGTATCCGGGCCAAACTAGCTACAGACACTGAAAATGGTTACAGCCGGATCAAACTGGCTGATGGAAGCTGGCGGGTTCACTGTAACAGTGAACTACCCGCCCATACCGAAGTGGAAGTGATCGCTGTTGATGGCATTACCCTGAAAGTAAAGCCGGTCAGTTCTCAGTGATGAGAGCAACAACCCGATAAATGATCTATGATGGGGCATTCAGCCCCATCATCTCCAGGGCACTCTTCCGCCAAAGATAACAATTTACTTCTCATTTTCTGCAACTCTTCAATCGCCTTTTCTATTTCAGCCACCTTATGCAATGTTGCCGCTTTTACATCAGCACTGTGACGATTAGGATTGCGAAATAACACTAAAAATCCACGACATTCATCAAGCGTAAAACCTACTTGTTTCGCCTGACGCAACAGCGTTAATTCATCAATATGTTTCTGCTGATAATAACGGTAGCCGTTATCCCCCCTTTCTGGCGGTGTAATTAGATCCTTTTCTTCATAAAACCGAATAGCTTTACTGGTAAGACCGGTTTTTTGGGCAACTTCACTGATGTTCATTTTTTCCCCTTGACCTTACCCTTGCGGGAAGGTTTAACCTTCGCAACAAGTCAGAAATTCACTTGAACTGTGTAGATATCATCAATTATCACACAAGTGTGAAGAATAATTACATCACTATGTGTTAGGAGTTTTTTATGTCACACACAACTATTTTAGCCTTGCAGGGACTCTCCTGTATGAATTGTGTTAACAGTGTGAAAAAGGCACTGGCAAATCATACAGATGTGGAACAGGCGGATATTACGATTGATTATGCCAAAATCATCGGCTCAGCCTCTGCTGAATCATTAATCGAAACAATTCAAGCAGTCGGTTACGATGCGATAATCGCCAGCCAACCTGACGTTGAACTGGCGCTTTCTGGCCTGAGTTGTATGCATTGTGCCGGTACGACACGTAAAGCGCTGGAAGCCGTGGATAGCGTTATCGCCGCAGAGGTAAATACTGAAACAGCTAAAGTTTACGGTAAAGCCGATGTCGATACGTTGATTGCCGCTGTTGAACAAGCTGGCTATCACGCAAAACTGATTTCCGGTCAAAACTCCCCAAAATCTGAGCCGCTGACACTACCTGCTTCGAATAGACCGGAACCTTTGGCAGCGGCAACCTCTTCCGTTCCGGTCGAAAAAACTGACGCCTCCGTTGTGAGTGATAGCGATGAGAGCATCCAGTTGTTGTTGGACGGCATGACTTGTGCCAGTTGCGTGAACAAAGTTCAGAAAGCATTACAAGGTGTTGATGGCGTGGAAAATGCCAGAGTGAATCTTGCTGAACGCAGCGCTTTAATTACCGGTAGCGCCTCACCGGAGGCGCTGATTAAAGCAGTAGAAAAAGCCGGGTATGGCGCAGAACTGATTCAGGACGAAGCTGAACGGCGTGAACGTCAGCAACAAGTTTCTGACGCTAATATGCGCCGTTTTCGTTGGCAGTCAGCATTAGCATTGGTCGTCGGTATTCCCGTGATGGTGTGGGGAATGATGGGCGATAATATGATGCTCACACCTGAAAACCGTCATATCTGGCTGATTATCGGCGTTATCACGTTTGCCGTGATGATCTTTGCCGGTGGTCACTTCTATCGCAATGCGTGGCAAAGCCTGAAAAACCGTAGTGCCACAATGGACACATTGGTGGCATTAGGAACAGGCGCAGCCTGGCTTTACTCAATCAGCGTCAATCTATGGCCGGATATTTTTCCGCCACAAGCCCGTCATCTTTATTATGAAGCCAGCGCGATGATTATTGGTCTGATAAACCTGGGTCATGCTCTGGAACAACGTGCCCGTCAGCGTTCTTCAAAAGCACTGGAACGTCTGCTGGATCTGACGCCACCGACAGCCCGTGTGGTGACAGAAGATGGCGAAAAAGAGATGCCATTGGCTAATGTCAAACCCGGCATGACGTTACGTCTGACAACCGGTGATCGTGTTCCCGTTGATGGTGAAATCATGCAAGGTGAGATTTGGATAGATGAAGCAATGCTCACCGGTGAGCCGATTCCACAGCAAAAATCCAAAGGCGATAACATTCATGCCGGTACGACAGTGCAAGACGGCACAGTGCTGTTTACTGCCGCCGCAGTTGGCAGTCAGACAACATTAGCACGAATTATTAAACTGGTCCGTCAGGCGCAAAGTAGCAAGCCCGAAATTGGTCAATTAGCAGATAAAATTTCCTCCGTGTTCGTTCCCGTTGTGGTCGCCATTGCCCTGATTGCCGGGGCTATTTGGTATTTCTTGGGGCCAGCGCCACAGATCATGTATTCATTGGTCATTATTACCACGGTGTTGATTATTGCCTGTCCCTGCGCTCTTGGGTTGGCGACTCCGATGTCAATTATCTCTGGCGTCGGCCGGGCAGCAGAATTTGGGGTTCTGGTTCGGGATGCCGACGCGCTGCAACAAGCGAGTACCTTGGATACCCTGGTTTTTGATAAAACCGGTACGCTGACGGAAGGTATGCCTCAAGTGACTGATATCCATACTTTTAATGGGTACAGCGAACAAGAGGTATTGCGTTGGGCTGGCGCACTGGAACAAGGTTCTAGCCATCCATTAGCCAAAGCCATTCTTGCCAAAGCCGAAGGGCTGGCATTGCCGCAAGTTGAACAATTCCGCACTCTGGCTGGACTCGGTATCAGCGGTGAAGTGAATGGCGCAACCTTGTTGCTAGGTAATCAAGCCTGGATTGAACAAAATCAAGTTGATACGCAAGAATTAAAACCGCTGATCGCTCAACAAGCAGAACAAGGCATCACACCGGTTATTCTGGCAGCAGGAGGTAAAGCAGCGGCAGTGCTATCAATTCGCGATCCACTGCGTGAAGATACCATTACTGCATTACAGCGATTACATCACCAAGGCTACCGTTTAGTGATGTTAACCGGTGATAACCCGGCTACTGCCAATGCGATTGCAAAAGAAGCAGGTATTGATCAAGTGATTGCGGGTGTATTACCTGATGGCAAAGCCGAGGCGATTCAGAAACTGCAAGCAGCAGGTCGCAAGGTTGCTATGGTGGGAGATGGTATTAACGATGCTCCCGCCCTGGCGCAGGCTGATGTGGGGATTGCAATGGGAGGCGGCAGCGATATCGCCATTGAAACCGCGGCGATAACACTGATGCGTCATAGTCTGCATGGTGTGGCTGATGCAGTTGAACTGTCCAAAGGAACGCTGCGCAATATGAAACAGAACCTATTGGGGGCATTTATCTACAACACATTAGGGATTCCAATTGCCGCTGGCGTGCTCTATCCCTTTACCGGAACCCTGTTAGATCCGGTAGTCGCAGGTGCGGCAATGGCGCTCTCTTCAATTACGGTAGTAAGTAATGCTAACCGCTTATTGAGGTTTAAACCTAAATCCTGAATCACTAAAGAAATAAGTCTGCTTTGATGATTTTGGGGTGAGCTGTAAAAATGCGCATCCATGATCGCATTTTACACTTCTACCCCAGCACTTTTTCATATAGCAATATCCATCCATGTTACCGCATCAAATCACTACGTCTCCGTCAATGTTTTCATTACAAATCTCTAGTTATCATTTTTAAAGAACTGGAAAGGTAAATGCGGAGGTCAAGTAAAATCTCCTTGTATACTGAATAGTAGTGAAAGGAACATTCAATGGAAATGAATAGAGATACGGCTGTATATTAACCTGAAAAAATAGTTAGCCTAAAGAATAAATGCTAAACCGGAGCTAAAATGGGACGACTGATTAAACACCTTACCAATATCTTGGGAATAAATTTTTCCCATCGTTATCCCTATCCCGCTCACGATATTACACTAGCAGGTGATAGACATTTGCATCTGGTGGGCAGTATTCATATGGGTACGAAAAATATGTTCCCACTGTCGGAAATATTGATAGAACAACTTAATCAATCCGATACATTAATCGTGGAAGCGGATATTACTCAGTCAGACTCCCCATTTCATGATGAGTTTCAATCATATCACCGTATCGAACAACGTTTATCTTCTGAGATGTATCAGAATTTTCAGGACTGTTGCAATGAGATCCAACAACAAGAAGAATTCCTCAATCTATTGCCCTCATGGCAAATCGCTTTAATTTTACAAGCAGGACAAGCACAAAACCTTGGATTGCATCCCCAATACGGTATCGATTATCAGCTCCTGAATGCAGCCAAAGCTCAAGGGAAAACGATTATTGAACTAGAAGGTACTAAATCACAAATTAATTTACTTAATCAAATTCCCAATAACGGCCTGCCACTACTGGAAGATACATTAACCCATTGGCACGCAAATGCCCGTGCTTTACAAACCATGATCAGTTGGTGGATGGACTATCAACCTGAACAACAAGAACATGCTTTACCAACAACTTTCAGTAAAGAGATATACCAACTATTGATGACTGAACGTAATAAACGATGGAATAAGCGTTTACAGGAATTACCCGCCGGTCGATACATCGTCGCTGTTGGCGTCTTGCATCTGTATGGTGAAGGGAATTTGCCCAAGATGCTGACAGAAAAACAGCATTAAAAAAAGGCCAATATTACATATATCGCTATAATAATATTGGCCAATCATATGAGGTATAATCTGTCATTTTTGTTATTCTTAAGTACGGGATATTACCTGTTTGTATACAAGCAACAGAGCCGTAGTCAGATTATCAATTCCATCATTCCATTTCATCCATTATCTTTAATTACAAAATCATCCTATGTAATGAAATCATGACACCTGCGATCATTTTGCTAGAGAAACAGAAAGTTAGCTTTACTCTTCATACCTACGAACACGACGCAAATGAGCATAACTTTGGTGATGAAGCAGTGAGGAAATTAAGACTCAATGCCAGGCAAGTCTTCAAAACTTTGCTGGTTGCACTTAATGGTGAGGCTAAAAATTTGGTAGTAGCGGTCACCCCCGTTTCAAGTGAACTGGACTTAAAAAAGGTCGCCAAAGTTTTTAAAGTCAAAAAAGCCGAGATGGCTGATCCGCAAATCGCCCAGAAAGTGACAGGATATCTCGTCGGTGGGATCAGTCCGCTAGGACAGAAAAAACTCTTACCAACGGTTATTGATAATCAAGCGCAACAGTACCCTACTATCTTTGTCTCTGGCGGCAAACGAGGGTTAGATATTGAATTAGCGCCGTCTGATCTCTGTAGGCTAGTGAAAGGCAATTTCGCTGATATTGCAAAAGTTTAAATTATTACTCCAAAAGGGCTGCCAAGATTGCAGCCCTTTCGATTTATCATTCTGTCAGGGAAAATTTATTGATAAATAATTTCACCCTTTGGTTCATAATCAGCCGCTTTCAGTGGTGAATGCTTCTCGATATAGTCTTTCAACACTTCTGCATCAACAAAACCGGTATTGACATAGGTTGGATAATTATCAACTCGAGGATAACCATCACCACCAATAGCATTAAAGTCAAGCATTGCCATGCGGTAAGTTTTATTCGGCTCTAGTGGCTTTCCACCGATTTTTACCTCTTTAATACCTTTACCATCAGCTATCAGGCTAACATTCACAAACTGTGCATAAGCACCGGAATCAACTTTCATATTCGCAATTATCGCCAGATATTTTTCGACTTCACTGCCGTTCATATCAACGTAAACCAATGTGTTGGCAAATGGATGTACTTTCAACACATCTTTATAAGTGATATCGCCAGATTCAATCGAATCACGAATACCGCCGCCACTCATAATCGCAAAATCAGCATCCGCGCGTTCCATCATGGCAGAAAGAGCAACACGGGCCATATTAGTCTGAACAAAACGAACTTTGCTGCGATCCCCTTCCAATTTACCCTCAATAGAACCCACTTTTACACCAAGCTGTTTATCACCTTTATCCTGATAAGGCATCAACAACTTTAACATATCCGGGTTTTGGGCAATTTCATGAGTGTAGTAAACACGTTCAGTAGCACCATCTCCCTTCTGCACTTTCTTTTTGAGGTTAATAGGGATCAACTGATAGTGAGTCAACTTCAATTCACCATTACGAAATTGAAAATCAGCTCGACCAACGTATTTCCCCCACTCATGAGCTTGGACAATCCAGGTACCGTTCTGACGATCCGGCGAACATGGCGTTCCTGGCACATAATCGATCTGCTTATAATTTTTCTTTTCCGCGGACATACAGACCAGATCTTGCGAGTGACCACCAACAATCATATCCAGATAGCCTGCGGGCAAACTGCGAGCCATTTCAACATCGCCCGGCGCATTAGAACCATGATCACCGTTGTCATAGTGTCCCATATGGGTTGCGGCAATAATCACATCTGGCTTTTCATCTCTCTTTAGTTCTTCAACAACCATTTTGGCTTCTGTCGCAGGAACCCGAAATTCAACATCAGGGAAATTAGCCGGGTTGCCGATTTTCGCCGTATCATCAGTCGTCAGACCAATAACGGCAATTTTCACACCCTGTTTATCGAAAATGGTATAAGGCTTGAACAAACGTTTGCCGGTGCTTGCTTGGTAAATATTAGCAGCCAGAAATGGAAAATTTGCCCATCTTTCCTGTTGACGCAGTATTGACAAAGGATTATCAAACTCATGGTTCCCCAACGCCATTGCATCATAGCCCACCAAATTCATGCCCTTAAAATCAGGTTCGGCATCTTGCAAATCAGATTCTGGTACACCGGTATTAATATCTCCGCCGGAAAGTAGCAACACACTACCACCTTTTTTCACGACCTCTTGGCGGATTTCATCAACTACCGTTTTTTGAGCGGCTAAACCATACTCGCCATAATCGTTATGCCAAAAATGTCCATGATGGTCATTGGTGTGCAAGATAGTAATGTCATAGGTTTTATCTTTCTCCCAGGCATTTGCGATTGCAGGAAGTAATGCTATAGATACAACCAAAGCGCAAGCTGAGGTCTTGAACGAGAGTTTCATGGTATATCTCCATGTTTTTTAGTGAATTGCCATGCAAAAACAGCTTCAAAAGCTAACAAGGCGGGATAAATTGATCATTTCTTGAGATAGGTTATGTATGTTATGCAATTATTAGAACATGTTTTGTTTCGTCTTCGCGAGAGTACCATAAAACTACATCCAAAATAAAACTATATCCAAAATAGTAAAAAATCAACTCTCTACCTAATGTGTATTAAAATTCAACAAATAACCAATATACTGATTACTGATTACTGATTACTGATTAAGACAGGTTGGCAGCGAATATGAGTGAACAGAGCAATACTACTATAGTCCCATCTCCCACAAGAAAAACTAGGAATACCGTTTTTACTATTCTTGGTGCAATCAGTGTTTCACACTTATTGAACGATATGATCCAATCGCTGATTCTGGCGATTTATCCTTTGCTACAATTAGAATTTAACCTAAGTTTTGTGCAAATCGGTATGATCACACTGACCTATCAAATTACCGCCTCTTTATTACAACCACTGATAGGTCTCTATACTGATAAACATCCACAACCCTATTCATTACCTGTTGGAATGAGTTTCACTTTATCCGGTCTATTACTGCTGGCCTACGCCAACAATTTCTCGTTAATTCTATTAGCATCTGCATTAATTGGCACAGGCTCTTCGGTATTCCACCCGGAATCGTCGCGCGTAGCACGTATGGCATCCGGTGGTCGACACGGATTAGCTCAATCTCTTTTCCAGGTCGGCGGTAATTTCGGCAGTTCCCTTGGGCCTTTGCTAGCTGCTGTGTTTATTGCTCCCTATGGCAGAGGCAACGTTGGCTGGTTCACTCTGGCGGCATTACTCGGCATCATCGTGCTGCTACAGATCAGTAAATGGTATAAAGCTCAGAATTACATCAAGAAAAATCAAACTAAAGCTGACCTCGCCGTCAAAGTTTTATCAAGAAAAACCGTGATAGGTTCCTTGGTTATTTTGCTAATTTTAATATTTTCCAAATATTTTTATCTCACCAGTATCAGTAGCTATTATACTTTTTACTTAATACACAAATTTGGCATTTCCGTACAAAACGCCCAGTTTCATCTGTTTATTTTTTTATTCGCAGTTGCAGCAGGAACCATTATTGGCGGACCGCTTGGTGATAGGATCGGCAGAAAGTATGTTATCTGGATATCTATCCTCGGAGTTGCACCCTTTACATTAGTTCTGCCTTACGCTTCTCTGTACTGGACAAGTATTCTATCCGTGATTATTGGTGTGGTTCTGGCATCTGCGTTCTCTGCAATCCTGGTATACGCTCAGGAACTTATTCCAGGTAAAACCGGGATGGTATCCGGCCTGTTTTTTGGGCTGGCTTTTGGTATGGGAGGTATTGGCGCAGCGGTACTTGGTGATATCGCGGACAGAACAAGTATTGAACTGGTTTATCAGATTTGTGCTTTTCTGCCGTTACTTGGCATATTTACCGCTTTATTACCTAATATAGAAGATAAGAACTAGAAAAATCACCATACAACCCCACATAAAAGTTACTTTTTATGTGGGAATAATGCTTATTTACCTCATAAATATTCAAATAAAACAACATAAATCCCTGTTACGGGTAATTTAATCCTTTCAATCCATATTTTTTGATGTTTTATTCATTTTTTTAGCGAATTTACCTCGAATTATCTATAAAATAAAGTTACACCTACCTCTTCACTATGCTATTTACTAGCCTCAGCAAGAAGGAGTCTTAATGGAGCACTCGACACCACTTATCACCACTATCGTTGGCGGATTTTTTATCGCTTATCTGCTTGGTATGCTGGCACAACGCCTGAAAATCTCACCGCTGGTTGGTTATCTTACTGCGGGAGTACTCGCTGGTCCTTTCACTCCTGGTTTTGTCGCTGATGCATCACTGGCCCCCGAGCTGGCAGAAATTGGTGTCATCTTATTGATGTTTGGTGTCGGATTGCATTTTTCACTCAAAGATCTGCTTGCCGTAAAATCCATTGCTATCCCCGGCGCGATTGCGCAAATACTGGTCGCGACATTACTCGGAGTAGGATTATCAGCAATACTGGGTTGGGAATTATTTAGCGGTATCGTCTTTGGTCTCTGTCTATCAACCGCCAGTACCGTTGTTCTATTACGAGCGCTAGAAGAGCGCCAACTGATCGATAGCCAACGAGGTCAAATAGCTATTGGCTGGCTGATTGTCGAAGATCTGGCGATGGTGCTGACTCTGGTATTACTGCCTGCGGCCGCCGGTATTCTTGGTAATAAAGAAGCCGATATCGGGCAGCTAGTTATCGAGCTCGCCATGACCGTCGGCAAAGTTATCGCGTTTATCCTGCTGATGATTGTTGTTGGCCGTCGTCTAATTCCGTGGGTACTGGCAAAAACCGCCAGTACCGGCTCCAGGGAACTATTTACCCTTGCCGTACTGGTTATCGCCTTGGGTATCGCTTACGGCGCTGTTGCTCTGTTTGATGCCTCATTCGCATTGGGCGCATTCTTCGCCGGTATGGTATTAAACGAATCAGAATTAAGCCACCGTGCCGCCCAAGATACGCTGCCACTCAGAGATGCTTTCGCCGTATTGTTCTTCGTTTCTGTTGGCATGCTGTTCGACCCAATGGTCCTCATTCAACAGCCACTATCGATACTGGCAACGTTGGCAATCATTATTATTGGTAAGTCCGCAGCTGCAATGTTACTCGTAAAGATGTTCGGCCACTCACGCCGGACTGCGTTGACAATTTCAGTCAGTCTGGCACAAATCGGTGAATTTGCCTTTATTCTGGCTGGTCTTGGGGTCGCACTCGGCCTGCTTGATGCAAATGCCCGTAACCTTGTTCTGGCTGGCGCGATTGTTTCTATCATGCTAAATCCAGTTCTATTTAGCCTGTTGGATCGCTATCTGGAAAAAACAGAAACTATTGAGGAACAGTTGCTGGAAGAAACTCTGGAAGAAGAGACGCAAATTCCTGTCGATATCTGCGGTCACACTATCGTTGTCGGCTACGGACGTATCGGCAGCTTGCTATGTCAACGCTTGCAGGAAAAAGAGATCCCTCTGGTTGTTATTGAAAACACCAGAGCCAAATTTGAGGAACTCGGTGAACAAGGCATCAGTGCCGTCATGGGCAACGCCGCCAGCAAAGATATTATGTCACTGGCTCGCTTGGATTGCGCCTGCTCCCTTCTACTGACCATTCCCAATGGCTATGAAGCAGGTGAGATTGTCGCTAGTGCGAGAGAAGCACGCCCAGATATTAATATCATTGTCCGAGCTGACTACGACGATGAAGTTACCTATATCACGGAGCGTGGGGCTAGCCACGTTATTATTGGCGAACGTGAAATTGCCAAAACAATGGCAAGTGTATTAGCCAATAGTGAGCAAGGCTATCCGACTGAGCCTCCCCCTGCGTCGCCCTTTTCACCATTAATCTAAGAAGACGCGACTGTTGATGGCATAATTCCCTATTCGTTACCGAGTAGGGTTTTTTCTTCTATTCTATAGTGAACCATATGAGCCGTTCTTATCACTTTAAGTACCAGCGATAAGAACGGCTCAGAGGAAACAAAGCTTTCAGTTACAGTATCGATCTACTCAATTCTGTACAGCAAAAATCAATCGGAAAGTCGTGATATCAAATATTTCATTACGTCAAAGATATAAAACACCTTTCATTGACGTGTAAAACATTGAAACCGAGAAAACACATAACACTACAGAAGCGAGACGATAAAACAGATCGGGTTTTAAACTCCCTTTTCCCAGCTTTCCTGCATATAGCATTTTCCCAACCCCCACCCAAATTAAAGAAACAGGCAATAACGCGCAAACAAAAACCGCCATACATGGAATGTATTCTGACCACAAAGTAAATGCAGTAAGAGGAAATATATATGTAGCAAACACAAAGGCCTTAGGATTCAGCAACGTGGCAAATAATACCGTGATAAAGTGGATTTTCGCCGCATTCTTGTCTAATGAGAAATGCCAAACTTTAAAAGCCAAATAAGCAATGTATGTCGAAGCACACATCTTTAAGATAACTAATGACCATACGAAAGCATGAGAGACAGTAGATAAAAATAACCCCCACAAACTAATTGCTGTTATATAACCCAGTGCCTCAGCTAATATCAGCCTGAGTGTACTAATAAAACCATGTGAATATCCAGACGATACCAATAGAGTATTGGTTGGTCCCGGCATAATTAAGACCATACTGACCATACTGGCAATTCTTATATAATCGTAGTAACTATTCATAGTATCCTCAATGGCTGTTATAGATAATAATTAATTACTTGAAATATAATAGGAAATTTTTAATAAAAAATTTCATCACGTTCCTCCATTTCTTTAAATTAGCAATAATAAGTTATAGTCATTAAATACTATCACTTTCATTTAATGGCTATTAGATGCGTATTTTCTTCAAATGTTAGTAGTCTCAATAACTCCAACTCAATAATAAAAGATACAAAAAAACCATCCTAATATAGGCCACAAAATCAAATAATTACAGTAAACAAAAAGTATTTCGCTAAATGATCCTTCTAAGTTATCAATCATCGATAAAATTTCGCTATCAGAATTAGCATTAGAAAACACTAACTCACATATCAATACTATACAAAAAAATATTAAGCTCCGTATCAGCCTAGGGGCTATTTCTAAAATATAGCAGCACCAATCCATATATAACTAATATCATTTCTATATATGATCGATATCATTTCAATATATAAAGAATATCATTTCAGCATATTACTAATAAAGGAGTATCCTCTAGCCAATCATCTTGATTATAATTATTAGAATCAACAATTGAAAAACCAGTTCCAATATTTTTAAAAATTGTGATTTTAGTCCAAATTCATCTTCCATCTGTTCCCTCACAAAATAAATAGAAAAATTAGAGAAATCATTAAATCAGAACGGGGCTGATTGATAATTTTAGCGATATATAGCTATATTATAAATACTCTACTATACGTAATTATCATATATAAAACAATAGGATAAGTTGAAAGCAAAAAACAAACAGAAAATTTCATTTGCATATTTTTGCTATCTTAGTGATATAAATATTCTATTCCAAAATATTTTTTATATATTATGTAAATCTATTTAAACAGATATATAAAGAAGAGAAAAATATTTTCTCTTCTATCAATTCAATAAAGAATCATTATTCTTAACAAAATAAACTTTAACTATCATTCATAATCTTAATAAATGATTTTATACCTAAATTTCGGCGCCGTATAAATTAATACAGCGCCGAAATTTTAGAGTTATCGTTCCCAATAAGACTCTTCCAAACTGTCTTCTTTTTCAGGTAAACCACGACTTAATCGTGGGGAATGCTGACTCAATACCTGATAACTAACTCTGTTTGCATATTTACAAACCTGAGCAAGTGATGAATATGTCAGATAAGTACGGATATGTTTACTCGAATTAGGCACATTCATTCTGTGATGATTGTTGGCCGTTATATCATGCAGTAAAGCAGATAAAGCACCATCACCTGCCCCATTGGTATTCATGATTTTTTCCGGCCCCCCCATATAAGGTTCAATATGGGAATAAACTTTCATTGGGATTTGGCAATCAGATTTACGCATAGCGCGGCTGAATTCATAACGGTTAAATTCAGCAATAGCCCCCGGTAGCAATGGGTGAGTTGTCTGACGTGTGTAATCTTTTTCCGTATAACCTGCCATGTATAGTCCAGCCGGACCAGCGGTACATAAAACTAAATCAACCCAATCCAACGCCATATCTGAAGCTAATAGCGGATCACTGCAACCAGTAAGCTCATAAGCCTCATCTTCATTCATTGCCAGAACAGAAACATTCTCAACTAAAAAGTCACGCCACCATTGTGGATCATCAGCAATAACATATTTTGTCCCCAACGTCAGAACGACAGGCACACTATGCTTTTTCGCATATTCGATGGCCTTCATGGTCGCTTCTGGCATTGGTTCTCCTGGTTTACAACGAACCAGGTAAGCGGTTAACACCAATGCAGAAGCTTCAGCAATAATCTTCTCAGGAATACTCTCCGGCTTAAGTTGATTCATTTGCCCAGGACTGATGGCAAAAGTGCGCTCACCATTTTCCGTTACTAGCGTAAAACAGCGCCCAATTGCCCCGTTCACACCTTGTAAGTAGTTCAGATCAGTACGACTAGATGTGTTACATAAATAGCGGTAAGCATAGCTGCCAATCTGAATATTATTGCACATAGTACCTAGTAAGACAGAACGATCATCGGCAAGAACCGAGTAATTATGTAAGGTATTACCAATAGTGCCGCCAGCAAATTCGTGGCTAATAAGATTATTATCAGTAAGTTCTTTATACAGAGCTTCAGCGACATCATCTTCAATAACTAATGAATGCCCTTGGCTGAGGTTATAGCGCTGGATAAAACCTTCGTCTACTTTCGCTTCAATATCTACTAATATCTGATCGATGCCAACGATATAAGCTCGGTTATTCTCCCCATCCATCATCTCTTTAATTGGCTGGAGTAAAGGATCGCGCAGGCTGACGGGAAAATAGTGTTTTGATTTACGTTTACCGGGGAATTTCATTTTTGATTGATGCTATGACGCCAAAAGATGCAGCATATTAGCACAACAAAAGACTAACAGGCAGCAAATGTCATTCGACATTTGCTGCCAAAGAAGACTAAGCCGCTTGTCGACGACTACGTGCCATATGACGGATCAGAACAAACACCACAGCTAGGATCAGCCCAATAAAAGCACTGCCTACCAAAATAAGTAAACGTTTCGGTGAATCTTTCGCCGTTGGCTCATAAGGAGCCTGCATATATTTGAATGGTTGGAAATTAACTGTGTCTATTTTAAGTGCTTTAAGCGCCTTTATATAGAACAAACGGTTACGTAAGTCAGCATCAACTGAGGTGGGATCTTTAATATCCTCCGTAATTTTCAGCTTACGTTGTAATGCATCAGCTCCCAAAGCAATGGAATAATCTGGATCGTCTTTGATCATTGCACCTTCACTGGAAATAGGTTTTTTAATTCCTGCTGAATTAGCAATAGATAATGCATGTTTCAATCGCTCAATATTTGCTTCCTGTACGTTATTCACACGATTTAAATCAACTTTATATAAACCTTCAGAGTAAGCTAGCTTTTGTTTTACCATATCACTTAATTCACTCTTCACCTGCTCATGAACAACAGACGACACATAGTCAATATAGCCATTTAACAGGTTATATGCATCCTCAGCAGTTCCAGCACTGAAAATCAATTTAGTTTCACCATTTTCATCATCTTTCTCCGCTTTTGAAGAAGATGAAATATTATCATTTACAATCTTTTCAATAAGTTTTCTTTTTGCAAGCGGTGAATGATCATCTGATTTCGCTATCAGATTTTTAAAATAATCTGTATTGATCAGATATTCTTCACGTAAAACCCGTGAATTAAAATTATTTAAAAAATTATTATACAACGACGACGAAGTTATTGATGATTGTAAACTTAAAACCTCTAAATTAGTCAGGGTATCTTTAAGTGGTTGTATCTCTTCAAGTTGAGGTTTAACAACAGAAGCCGAACTACTCCACTTTTGTGGCATCAAAGATGCTGCTGCAAAGCCAATAACAGCAAAAAGAATAGTAACAGCAATAATCAATAACTTTGATTGAAATAAAACAGAGAATAACTCAAACAAATCAATTTCATCATCTTGTTTTGAATTGTAATAATTAAAATATTCTTCATTTAAGTTAGTGCCTTTAATCGGTTTATTACTCATTATTTATATCCAAATTCAAATATGCTGTTACTAATTGATATACAAAACATCATCCCACTAGCCCATAGGTTAATTCCCATTTACCCTGAAATAAGTATGGCATTTCCACCAAGCTAGCATCCGTGTAGCAATATACCCTAAAAAGCCAATGAACCCTAATGATAGATTAATCCTATCACTATTCATTCCCGTTTCTGACAAACCCGTTAACCAACGTTTCAAGGAGTAAAATATGTCTTGTATTGTCGTTAAGCGCAGGAATATATTCGAATTTTTCTCCACCAGCACTCAGAAATATCTCTTTATTTAGCTGTTTTATCTCTTCCAAAGTTTCCAGACAATCAGACGAAAAGCCGGGGCAAATCACCTGGATATGTTTTATTCCCTGATTAGGCAGGGATTTCACTGTTTGATCCATATATGGCGTCAACCATTGTTCACGACCAAAACGTGACTGATAAGCCACCATTACCCGTTCTGCCGGATAATTAATTGCCTGCTTTAGTAAACGTGTTGTTAACTTACACTGTTCAGCATAAATATCACCCGTATCAGCATAACGCTGCGGAATGCTATGGTAGGAAAACAATAATCGGTCTGGTTGACCATGCTTATCGAAACTCTGCTCAATAGTCTCTTTCAGCGCAGAAATATAGGCCGGATGATCAGCATAACTACGAATAAAGTGAATTCCAGGAATAGTACGATATTTCTGCAATACCTGACTGACACCATCAAATACCGCCGCAGATGAGGAGCCAGAATATTGGGGATAAAGTGGTAACACAATTAGCTGCTCAACATTCTGCTTAAGTAAATTGTCAATCGCTTGCTCAAGAGACGGAGAGCCGTAATTCATTCCAAGTTCAACAGGGATGTCAGCCAGTCTTTCTGCCAGTAATTTCTGTTGCCGACGGCCATATACTAACAGAGGAGAGCCTTCATCCGTCCAAATTTTCTGGTATAACTTTGCTACACGTGAAGAACGTAAAGGCAAAACAAATCCATATAATATTGGCTTCCAGATGAATCGAGATAAGTCTATGACTCTTTTATCGCTCAGAAACTCAGCTAAATAACGTCTTACAGCTTTAGTTGTCGGTTTATCAGGAGTACCAAGATTAACTAATAAAACACCATATTTACCGTTGCTCATTATGTCGATCCTTAATTGTTTTGCTAGTGAAAACCCTAACACAATAAAATACAGATGAAAATCATGTTTATCTACGCAAACAATGAGGAAAAACCGACCAATTTACATGATATAGTAAATAAATAATATAAGATAAGGCGACTTGTTAGTCGCCTTCTAAGAACCATTTAGGTTGATTAACCTAAAATTTCAGTTAATTCTTCGCTAATCTCAGATACCTTACGAGTACCATCAATTCTAAAATATTTAGTATAATCTACCTCTGCTTCTTTTCGATAGTAGGATACTAAAGGTGCTGTCAGTTGATGATATTCAACTAAACGTTTACGCACGATATCTTCGTGGTCGTCTTTACGAATGGTCAACTCTTCACCCGTAACATCATCCTTGTTCTCCACTGCCGGCGGATTAAATTTGATGTGATAAACACGGCCAGATGGCGCATGTATACGGCGCCCAATGATACGTTCAATGATGAGTTCATCGGGAACATCGAACTCCAGGACATAATCAACATTAATCCCCGCTTCTTTCATTGCATCAGCTTGGGGAATAGTACGGGGGAACCCATCCAACAAGAAACCATTGCGGCAGTCATCTTGTTTGATGCGCTCTTTGACCAAAGCAATTACCAGTTCATCAGTGACCAGCTTGCCATGATCCATCAGCGCTTTCGCTTTTAAACCCAATTCTGTGCCAGCCTTAACCGCAGTACGCAACATATCGCCAGTAGAAATTTGAGGGATCCCATATTTCTCCACGATAAATTGCGCCTGAGTCCCTTTACCGGCGCCCGGAGCGCCCAGCAGAATAATACGCATTGCGTAAATCCCCTTGCTAATTAGTTTTTATATTTTCAGAAAACGAATCACCATACCATTTAGCATGGGGTTCGCTCAAGGAAACAGGTAAACGATTTCGTGATATTTTTCTGTAAAAATAAACCACGCCCCATCTTATTATCAGAGGCGTGGTTTACAATCGTTATCAAGAAATATAGTTAAATCAAGCTTTTTCAGACAATAACAACTGATTCATACGGCGAATAAACTGATTTGGGTCCTCTAATGTGCCACGTTCAGCAAACAATGCCTGATCAAGCAACAGTTCAATCCAATCCGCGAATTGAGCCTCATCACTGATATCAGCAGCCAGTTTTACCAACTGATGATCAGGATTCAGTTCAAAATTGTACTTAACGTCCGGCACCTGTTGACCAGCCGCAGCAAACAATTTCGCCATCTGAGTACTCATTTCATCCGCATTTGTTGTCACAATTGCTGGAGTATCAGTCAGACGGTGAGTCAATTTAACCTCTTTCACGCGATCACCAAGCAGTGTTTTCACACGCTCAACAAACGGCTCCAACTGCTTTTCAATTTCTTCCTGCTCAGCTTTGTTTTCATCTGCCAATTTATCCAGAGATTCATCGGCTTTACTGACTGACTGGAATTTTTTACCGTCAAAATCAGTGAGGTATCCCATCATCCATTCATCAATGCGCTCTGACAGCAACAGAACTTCAATACCTTTCTTGCGGAATAGCTCCAAATGAGGACTGTTTTTTGCCGCAGCATAACTGTCCGCGGTAATGTAGTAGATCTTATCCTGACCTTCGGTCATCCTACTAACATACTCTTCCAAAGAAACTGTTTGTGCCGAGCTGTCATTATGAGTAGAAGCAAAACGCAGCAATTTAGCGATAGTTTCTTTGTTGGTGTTATCCTCTGCCGGACCTTCTTTCATTACCAGACCAAACTGTTGCCAGAATTGCTGGTACTTTTCTGCGTCATCCTTCGCCAGTTTATCCAGCATCTGTAATGCACGTTTGGTCAATGCACTACGTAAATTACGGGTAATAGAATTATCTTGTAAGATTTCACGGGAAACGTTCAGCGGCAAATCGTTGGAGTCAATCAGGCCGCGGACAAAGCGTAAATAGTTCGGCATAAACTGTTCCGCATCATCCATAATAAACACACGCTGGACATACAATTTCAGCCCGTGCTTATGCTCACGGTTCCACATATCCCACGGAGCCTGAGACGGAATATAGAGCATGCTAGTATATTCCTGTTTACCTTCTACGCGGTTATGGCTCCAGATCAGCGGATCAGAAAAATCATGAGAAATATGTTTGTAGAATTCTTTGTACTCTTCATCTGTAATTTCAGATTTGCCACGAGTCCACAAAGCTTGAGCTTTATTAATCTTTTCCCAAGTTACTGTATCTTCTTCACCCTCTTCTTCGCCCTTGTTTTTGGTTTCAATTTCAACCGGCAAAGCAATATGGTCAGAGTATTTACTGATAACAGAACGCAAACGCCAGTCATTCAGGAATTCATCTTCTCCTTCACGTAAATGAAGGGTGATCTCTGTACCGCGCGTCTCTTTTTCAATATCAGCAATCGTGTAATCGCCTTCTCCGGCAGATTCCCAGAATACGCCCTGATCAATTGAAGCGCCAGCCGCACGAGTACGCACAGTGACTTTATCAGACACAATAAATGCAGAGTAAAACCCAACACCAAACTGACCAATTAACTGGCTGTCTTTAGCCTGATCTGAACCAATAGATTCCAGAAAAGCTTTTGTTCCTGATTTAGCGATTGTTCCAAGATTATCGATAACTTCATCACGAGTCATACCAATGCCATTATCACTAATCGTGATGCTTCTCTTTTCTTTATCGAAAGAAAGGCGAACACGTAATTCACCATCATTTTCATAAAGTTCTGGAGCTGATAATGCGCGGAAACGTAATTTGTCAGCAGCATCGGAAGCGTTTGAGATTAGCTCACGAAGGAAAATCTCTTTATTGGAATAGAGTGAATGGATCATTAATTGCAGAAGTTGTTTTACTTCAGACTGAAATCCACGGGTTTCCTGACCTTTCATACTCATTTATTACCTCAATCTAAATCCAGTTCAGATAGACAAAATCAGACGATAATATGCAGATGGGGATAAATAAGTTGAATTTCAAGTTTGATTATCTAAAAGAATTATGAAGTCACTTTTGATCATAGCAGAATGAGCTAAAAGGTATGCGCCACATAAATGTAGCGCCTCAAAACCTTTACGACTTGCTCTAACCAAGCTACAACACTGTTCAAGCTACATATTCAATCACAACTCGAAAACCGTAAGGCGTTAACAGAAAATCAATAAGTAATCTTCTGTCGCCCAGCAATTGAATGAGACAATGTTGTACCATCTACCATCTCAAGTTCACCACCAACCGGTACACCATGAGCAATACGACTTGCTGTCACACCGTACTGAACGCATATCTCCGCGATATAATTGGCAGTAGCCTCTCCTTCCACTGTCGGATTAGTCGCCAGAATCACCTCTGAAATCTCTTCAGTGGCGAGACGATCCTCAAGACGATCTAAACCGATATCGATTGGACCAATACCATCTAATGGAGATAAATGCCCCATCAATACAAAGTAACGCCCGGCAAACTGCCCGGTTTGTTCAATAGCATGAATATCCGCAGGGCTTTCAACCACACAAATTTGACCACTTTGTTGACGGCGTGGATTAGCACAAATCGTGCACTGTTCCTGTTCGGTAAAAGTCCGGCAATATTTGCAGTGTCCAATTTCTGACATCGCTCTGGTCAATGCCTGAGCCAAACGCATTCCACCACTGCGATCACGCTGTAGCAGATGAAAAGCCATCCGCTGCGCAGATTTAGGGCCAACCCCTGGTAAACAGCGTAATGCTTCCATCAAGGATTCAAGGAGAGGACTGGTTTGCATCAGAATGGCATCTTAAAGCCTGGCGGCAGTTGCATCCCACTGGAAACACTTGCCATTTTCTCTTTCTGAGTCTCTTCAATACGACGAGCCGCGTCGTTGAATGCGGCAGCAATCAAGTCCTCCAGCATCTCTTTGTCATCTTCCATCAGGCTTGGATCGATCTCAACACGACGGCAATTATGAGCACCATTGATAGTCACTTTAACCAGACCCGCACCCGATTCACCCGTCACTTCCAGATTGGCGATCTCTTCTTGCATTTTCTGCATCTTATCCTGCATTTGCTGGGCCTGTTTCATCAAATTGCCCAAACCACCTTTACCAAACATAGATTTCTCTCTTCGCTATGGCTACATCGTACAACAAGGTACAGATTGCAGCATGGTTAAACCGGTCGGATACTCTCTTCATCCAATTCAGCATCAAATACCTGCCGCAATGTTTGAATAGTTTTATCCGCAATAATTGATTGGCGAGCTTGTGCCAATTTCTCTTCATAAATGGCTTGTCGCCACTCCAGCGGAGTTTTCTCCGCAGGATTATCATCTTCAATAATGCTGAATTCAACCGTTGCGCCATACAACTCGCTCAAAGCCCCCGCTAATGACTTCTGCGCGAAAGCGGAATTAAGGTGACGCTGGCTCGAACGTAGGTGTAAACGGATGTTATTCGCGCTAACCTGCTCTTTGAACGCATTTAATGCCAATTGTTGCACCAGTTTAGGAATTTTAAGTTTATCAACTTCTGCGGCCCATGCATCTCTCTGTTTAGATTCTTCCGCTAATTTCTCTGCCAACTCTGGTGTTTTCTCATGTTCCAAAGCTGTTCTTAAAGCCTTTGGCGTAGCCACATGAGTTTCTGTTTTCTCCTCAATATTCTTGGCGCGCCAACGGTAAGCCTCTTTTTTCTCAGGTCTGTTTTCCTGTTTTTTATCTATTGATGACTGAGGTCGCTGTCCTGACACTGCGGCAATCCGTTCCAATGCCGAAGTTGCTGACTTCATCTTAACCGGCGTAGCCGATTCAGGCTTTTTTGTTGGCGTTTGCTCTTGCTGTCGGGATAACACATTCCTTGCTTTCAGCAACTGCGCGGTTGGGCTTGATGCAAGCGCCTGAGGTATCTGAGGCTGCGACGGAGAAGTTCTATCCAATTGCGCCGGTTCATTAATATCATTAGCAGGTGGCACATCCCCCTGATCACTCTGTTTATGTTTCGGCTGTGCTGTAACTGGTGTTGTAACTGATGGTATAACCGCAGGATTTACCACCGGCGCAGCAACCTCTTCAATAACTTTTTTGGGATGAAATGCCAAAGCTCTGAACAGAGCCATTTCAACCCCCATCCTGCGCTCCGGCGCATACGGCAAGTCCCTACGACCAATCAGCAAAGTTTGATAATAAAGTTGCAAATCTTCCGGTGAAATAGCTTTTGCCAATATGCGCAAACGGCCTTCAATTGATGAAGAAGCGATCTCTGGTTGAGAAGGCAATAGTTGAAGCATTGCAATTCGATGTAGCAATGAAAGGATCTTTACCAACAAATCTTCCCAGTCAGCACCACGTGAAGCGACTTGTTCCACCAATGCCATAACTTGCTGACCGTCAGCTCGAATTAATGCTTCAATAATTGATAACGGCTGTTCATCATCTAACGTTCCAAGCATCAAGCTAACTATTTCGGCTGTTACCTGGCCCTGCCCGATAGCAATAGCCTGATCTGTTAGACTCAAAGCATCACGCATGCTGCCATCAGCAGCACGAGCCAATAGCTGACGAGCACGGCTGTCACTCTCTATATGTTCAGCTTTAAGAATACGTTCAAGCTGATCGCTTATTTGACCAATATCCAGCGATTTGAGATGGAACTGCAAGCAACGGGAAAGAATGGTCACTGGCAATTTTTGCGGATCAGTCGTTGCCAGTAGAAATTTCACATGCTCGGGTGGCTCTTCCAACGTTTTCAATAACGCATTGAAGCTGTGGCGGGAAAGCATATGCACTTCATCAATCAGGTAGACTTTAAAACGCCCACGAGCTGGAGCATATTGCACGTTATCTAGCAATTCACGCGTATCTTCGACTTTGGTACGGGAAGCCGCATCAATTTCAATTAAATCGACAAATCGCCCTTGTTCAATTTCAAGGCAATTAACACATTTACCACAAGGCTTATCAGTAATACCCGTTTCACAATTTAGCCCCTTGGCAAACAAACGGGCGATCGTTGTTTTCCCGACACCTCTCGTGCCAGAAAATAAGTAGGCGTGATGAAGCCGACCGTGGGCAAGACCATTAGCCAACGCAGTCAGGATATACTCCTGACCAATGACATCAGAAAATATTTGTGGGCGCCACTTACGGGCAAGTACCTGATAGCTCATTGATACCGGGAAAATCGAATACAGTTGGGCACCATGCTAACACAGCCTCACTATAGACAGCGAGGCCGATATGTTAGTAATACGAAAATAAGCAGATTAATGATCTGGGAATTCAAGTAGCGTAAAACTACTTACACCTTGTTTTTGCAGACGCTCAGCACCGCCTAAACCAAGCAAACCAATAATAAAGGCCGCTTCAAAAACTTCACCGCCTAAGCGACGGATTAAACGAACAGTGGCTTCAACCGTTCCCCCCGTTGCCAGCAAATCATCAATAACCAACACCTTATCGTTTTCTTTTACGCTATCTTTATGCATTTCCAACTTATCAGCGCCATACTCTAGATCGTACGTTTCACTCAATGTTTCCCGAGGTAGTTTGCCCGCTTTACGAACAGGAACAAAACCAACACCAAGACGTAACGCAACCGGAGCGCCAAACAGAAAACCGCGAGCTTCTGTGCCAACAACTTTTGTAATGCCTTTGTCCTGATATCGCGCTACCAGAAGATCAATTGTCATTTGGTAGGCAAGAGGGTTATCCAATAAAGTAGTAATATCACGAAAAAGAATCCCTGGTTTCGGGTAATCAGGAATCGTTTCAATGCTGTCTTTAATAAATTGCAGTTGCTGCGCGTTTGCGGTCATAATCGGGCCAATGATGAGTAGAACACGGAGGTTCTAAAATCTATGTAAACTGATAGAAAAAAGCAACTGATGAACACGCATCAGCCTACTTTTTGTCGTCCCAGATTAATTCTGCTTCGCAAGACATAACCATTTTAGGGTATAAATGAATACACAGCCGTTATTAAATTTACTCGAAAAACAGGTCGATATACTGGCGGAAGAGATAGCGCCATTAGCTGACACGCCATTCTCTACTGCCCGGTTTGATCAGGCTTTATTTAACCGACATAGCGATAAACTCCGAGGCTATCTACAAGAAGTCAGGCACAACATGGAACAACTCAAAGAGTGTGTTCAGGATCACCGAACCGAACAGGTCGCATTTCTAACTGAACGCCTAATTGCCCAAATAGAGGCACTAAAGCGTGAATTGTCCACCCAGTCATTGAGAAAAAAAGAGAACCGATTTGAACATAAACAACAAGCTACTGACCTATATCACAAACTGGCTGAACATCAGGATTATGAACGCCGCCTGCTCGCAATGATCAATGATAGAGAGCTAAAATTGAATCAACAAACTACACTTAGTCATCAACAAAAAATACAGAAAGAAATCGCGGCATTAGCCGGAAGGCTAGCACGTTGCCGTCAATCTCTGATGCGAATTGAAAAATCAATCGAATACAAAGAGAACATGGACTAACGATTCAGATGAGGAATGTTTTATGTCCGTCGAACATGCACCACCCGAAGTTCAACTTGCTGTTGATCTGATCTATTTACTGGAATGCAATGAAATCACTCCTGAAATCGCCCTCGCCGCACTGGAAATAGTCAAACACGACTATCAAGCAAAATTAGCGAAGCAATCACAGTCAACGAAGGAGTATTGAGCGATTTACTTCAACACCTTAATAGATTCCCTGATCGATACTATAAGAGATTCACATTTGTCTTAAGTATGTGGTCATACATTCATATCAATATCAGCCTTTGCAAAATTTCAAACGGCTTTATATCGTCACTCGCTCTTTCCGCTATTTCGTTTAAGAAACGTTGAAGAATAATCATCCGCAGCAATTCGAGTGCAAAGCGGTTCCCATTCACAACCTACACAAGCGGCTCTTATGATCCCGCGATTAAAAGCCCATCGAGCCCATTCTAAATAGGTTTCATCAAGCCTCAACGTATAACCTACCTCAACTGATCGGCCCATAAGAGAACCAATGGCTTCCAAAGCTCGACCATCCCGGACAATAACACTCTCGCCAAAACAATGAGGTTTGTCTTCTCCAAGCAAAGGAATACATATGTCATCCGGCCCTGCCACAATCAGAATATCTTCATCCCGAATTCGAGGAATAATCCTATTATAATTTTCAACAAAATCAGGGGAATATCCGTTGCCAGCGTAGGTAAGAATACACAAAAGGTGATGACCTCTCAGAGATATTGTCATTATTGCGCTCCAGAATGTGATCAAATGTTGCATTTTTATACAACCAATGCTATATGATTAATACTGACCATCAATAGATCAGTTTTTCTAATATAAAGAAAATCGGCTAGGAATCGACTACTATGTCGTCACGGTGGGTATCAAACGAGCTTGTCAAATTATCATCAGAAAGCTTGCAGGCAATCATAGATAACAAGATTCCAGCAGCGATGATAGATGATTTTGCAACTAAAGAAGAAGCAGAACAGCTTTCGTCTGCAATACTGAGCATGAAGGCAAAGCCATATGAGTTTGGAAGGCCGGGGTCTTATTTAGGAAATCCACTCGCTCATTACCGTAATCGACCAAAAGAGCAATATTTCGCTCAAGTTAGCGTAGCTGAACAAGATCTCACCCAAATTATCAGTCAAGCTTTTGATCCAGTTGCTCGGTTCATTCGATATATCAATCACGATACAAATTTCAGCATTTCGGTCGCAGAAGAACCGGGATTTGGCCCCTATTTTGCCGGTATCGTCCGGATTATCTCCGGTGGTTCGGATCTACATGTGGACTACGCACCTACTTTTGCGAAAGGAAATTTAGTCGTCGGAGATATATCGACTCAACTTGCCTGGAACCTCTATATTTTATCTCCCTCTCAGGGAGGAGAAACCGTGATCTATAACCAACCATTCAAGAGTACTGTCGTTGATAAAACGTACAAACCGTATGATAGCGCCCCATTGGTTAATTGCGAATCTTTCACTTTTCGACCCCAAATTGGTTCAGTCGTCATTTTCAACACAACTAACCCTCATATTGTCCTGCCTGCAAACAGCAATCGCATTGCAACAGGCTCCTTCATCGGTGTATTAAATGAGAAGAAGTTGATTTTATGGTCGTAATGTATTTCAGTAAGGTATCTGGAATTTGAACATTAAGAGCACTTTTTCTTACCCTACCGCCATTTTATACGTTGTAACAATTATCGCGAGGGAAATGTCGTGATATGCAGCAAAACTACAATTAATTGATATTATATCTGTAATATCATTAAGTTACCGTTAAAGGCTATCGTCCAGTTGCCTGGTCCATAATAAGCACAATGATGACACTTAAGAACGCGACTCAAGGGTGGGATAAGCCCGACGAACCGTCTTCGCAATTAAAATAACCAGTACGATTTTGATAATATCTCCCGGTATGAACCCAATTGAACCTACGGCTGCTTGCCAAGTGCTGATATTAGCAAATAAGGCAATCCACGGAATACCGATGACATAAACAACCATAATTCCACCAAAAACAAGAAATACAGCTTCTTTAAAGGTATTCAGTTTTGCAAGATTCTTCTCATACAAATAGCCGATAACAAAAGCGGCAATCGGCCATGACAAAATAAAGCCACCACTTGGACTGAGAAACACCCCCAATCCTCCCCGCCCTCCAGACATTACCGGTAATCCAACGGAAACAAACACACAAAAGAGCAACAATGCTAATCCACCCCGTTTCGCACCAATAATGGCACCAGCAAGCATTGCTCCCATTGACTGCGCTGTTATCGGAACGCCCACAACGGGAAGTGTCAGTGGCGGAAATAAACCCAGCGCTACGGTTAAAGAGGCAAATAGTGCTATATAAACAATATCTTTGGTAGACATTTAATCCCCCTTTCTTTTCGATAAAGCCACAACCTCTGTTTTACTTGCTGCTTGATTTATTTCTGTCAAATTCTGGATCATAGGACCTAGCTTCAATAGCGGCAGAAATATCGTCTGCCATTTTGAGCATTCGCACAATAACAGGAACTGCAATTGCAATGACACTCTTATCGAGACCTCTTGCTTTCTGCGCCTCCCGTACTTCTTCTGTAATTGACGCCAGAACAGGGATAAACCGCAAAGCAAGCGATAGAGCCAAACTCACTTTTCCAGGATTGATGCCAAGATAGTACAACCATCCAAGGCCCTTTTCCAAGGCGTCGATCATATCAGAAGAGCGAGTAGTAAGAGTGACAAGTGAGGCCAGCAATAAAAGTGAGACAAGACGAACTACCACAAGTACACCTGCGGTCCAGTGGTGTAGAAGCAATTGGACTATAAAAATAAGTACGAAGATCCATAGCGCTGGCCGTAATTGCATCCAAGCAGTTTTTAATGAGATTCTGGCTAATAAGTATAAAAGTACGATACCCGCTAACGCCGCAACAGAGAGATCGATACGTGGAATAACGAAAAGCAATGTTCCCAAAATGACCAAAGAAATAATTTTAAGCCCCGGGCTAACTCTATGTACAAATGATGAACCAGGGTTATACCCAGACAGGCTCATAACATCATCCTTACATATTCAGGAATAGCAATAGAGGGTATGTCATCAACAACGACGCGACCATCATCAAAAACCAGAACACGATCAAATCTCGCCAAAAAATCAAGGTCATGAGAAACTACAATCACAGTTTGAGATAAGTTATCGATTGCTTCGGCAACACGGCGCTTGTTTCGTAAATCCAACAAGGTTGTAGGTTCATCGAAAATAATGTAATCGGGTTCCATCACAAGGACGCCAGAAATCGCAAGGAGTTGTTTCTGACCACCACTTAAAAGATGGGCAGGATGTTCCCTAAATTGAAGTAAATCATACCGAGAAAGAGCTTCCTGCGTTCTTTGCCGAATCTTGTCCTTGGTAAAACCAAGATTTTTCATTCCAAAGGCCAAATCTTCCTCAACAACTGGAAAAACGATCTGATTGTCAGGATTCTGAAATACGAAACCAACTTTACGTCGGATCGCTTTACCCTCCGTTCTGGTGTTCAAACCATCCACCAAAACATCACCACTTTTCGGTACTAATAATCCATTAAGAAGACGCGCAAATGTACTTTTGCCACAACCGTTACTACCTATGATGGCAATCCGTTTTTCCTTAAGCTGCAAATTTAACTCTTTTAATATCACTCGCTCGCCATAGGCATGCGTCACATTTCGTATTTCCAACATAGATAGTTATCTCTTAGCAGCCAGCAACTTAACACTACTCCTACTTAGTACTGTGTCTGCCTACAGAATCCGTAGGGAAAATTCAATCAATATACTAATTTCAGCGTTATCAACCCGTTCCAACTTGCTGATATCACAAGCTCCTGTTCCGCCCTTCTAAATTTGATCAATACATTTTATACAGTCAGAATCTTAAAAATTTACCTTAAGTTATAGTTTTTCTTTGACCTCTTCCCTAACAAAACCGGCAACTGCATCTGATATTAGCAATATTTTCAACTTAGTTTCTCTGTCTCATCTCTTATATAGCAGCAGATAAACAAAGAGCATAAGATAATGATTTTTTGCCATTATCCACATTGTTAGCAATTACTAAAATAGAATTCACCTCTATTATTCTGATTCTTCATTTTTCAGTGATTTTCATATGCTCACTATATTTAAGCATATCGATAAAGCTATCCACTAACGACTCCGCTTCTTTCTGAATATCAAAACTATCTGGCGCAAATAACCAATTTTCCAACAAGCCCGTTATCAATCCTCTTAACATGATAGCCGCTCGCCGCAGATGAAGATTATAAGGAAGCTGACCTGATGCAATACAACCAGAAAGAGACTCTTCAATACGAACATAGTCTGCAACACACAGCTCCTGACGGACTTCCACCAAGGCAGACATTTCACCAACAAACTCACATTTGTGGAAAAAAATCTCCATTAATAGCCGGTTTTTCGGATCGTCAACGACCGACGTCAGGATATGGATGATTAAAGTTCTTAAAATCAGGAGTGGATTATTAGGATATTTTGCTTGATACTCTTTTTCTAATTCGTCAATCTTAGAATCTGTTATTCTACAGGCTTCGGAAAACAGGTCTACTTTATTTTTAAAGTGCCAGTAAATTGCCCCTCGGGTTACCCCGGCTGTTGTGGCAATATCTGTCAGTGAAGTAGCAGAAACACCGCGCTCAGAAAACTCTTTTATAGCTGCGTCTATAATCTGTTGCCGGGTCTCCTCAGCCTGTTGTTTAGTTTTTCGTGCCATACACTCTAATTTTAACCTAAAATGGATTTACATACATTCACGTATGTTTGTATTATAGCATGCTGTTATTAATGGAGTAATGGTTTTACGGATTGAAGGGTCAACATCTAAAAATATTGAGGTTTACTTATGCGAATAAACAGGGGAGTTTTGCCTCTGGCTACAATACTGGTATTCTCAGGCAGCTTAGCTCTTTCAGGATGTAACGACAAAGACTCTCAGCAAGCTGCTGGGAATCAACAGGCTCCTGAAGTCGGTATCGTGACGCTGAAAAATGAACCTCTGATGGTCACGACAGAACTTCCAGGCCGAACGTCAGCCTTCCGCATTGCAGAAGTTCGTCCACAAGTGAGTGGTATAATTCTGGAACGAAATTATAAAGAAGGCAGCGATGTAAAAGCAGGCACATCTTTATATCAGATAGATCCAGCAACTTACCAGGCTACCTATGACAGTGCTAAAGCTGATTTGGCAAAAGCTCAAGCTAATGCAGAGATCACACGCTTGACAGTGAACCGATATAAGTCACTGTTAGGTACAAACTATGTTAGTCAACAGGAATTTGATAAAGCCAGCGCTGACTACGCTCAAGCGAATGCTACAGTACAGGCAGCAAAAGCAACTGTAGAGACTGCCCGTATCAATTTGGCATATACCAAAGTTACAGCGCCGATTAGTGGTCGTTCCGGCAAATCGACTATAACTGAAGGCGCTCTAGTTTCTGTTGGCCAACCAACAGCACTGACAACTGTTCAACAACTAGATCCAATTTATGTGGATGTCACTCAGTCAAGTGATGATTATCTGCGTCTTAAAAATGAAATCGCCAAAGGTGTTGTACAGAAAGGGGACAGTAAAGCTAAAGTTCACCTGATCATGGAAAATGGTAAAAATTACAGTGAAACAGGCTACTTGGAATTTTCTGATATCACTGTAGATGAAACAACGGGCTCTATCACTATCCGTGCAATATTCCCTAATCCAAATGAAGAGTTACTGCCAGGCATGTTTGTTCGAGCAAAACTGGAAGAGGGTATTCGCCGGGATTCAATCCTCGTTCCTCAACAAGGAGTTACCCGTACACCTCGTGGTGAAGCTACTGTCATGGTGGTTGGTGCAGACGAAAAAGTCGAACCACGCATTATCACCGCTAACCAAGCAATTGGTGATAAGTGGCTAGTAACTTCCGGTCTGAAAGCAGGTGATCGGGTCATTGTTACTGGTTTGCAAAAAATTAAACCCGGCATCCCGGTTAAAGCAGCAGAAGTAGACTTAAATGCAAAATCTGCTGCGAACCAAACTGAACCTGCGAAAAAGTCTTAATTTAGGAGTCGGTGATTCATGCCTAAGTTTTTTATAGATCGGCCAATCTTTGCATGGGTAATCGCAATTATCACCATGCTGGCTGGGCTGCTGGCAATTATGAAATTACCCGTGGCGCAATACCCTACTATCGCACCACCGGCGATTTCTATCGCCGCAACTTATCCCGGCGCAGATGCCACCACTGTACAAAACACAGTTACTCAGGTTATCGAACAGAACATGAATGGTATCGACAACCTGGTTTATATGTCTTCCGACAGTGATTCTGCTGGAAACATGAATATCACACTAACCTTTGAAGCAGGTACTAACCCCGACATTGCACAGGTACAGGTACAAAACAAGCTGCAACTCGCTATGCCTCTGTTACCACAAGAAGTACAACAGCAAGGGATACGTGTAGATAAGTCCACAACCTCTTTCTTAATGGTTGCCGGATTCATCTCTGAAGATGGTTCCATGTCACAGGACGATATCTCTGATTATGTTGGTGCAACTGTCAAGGACCCTTTAAGTCGCGTAACCGGTGTAGGTGATACAATGCTTTTCGGTAACCAGTATGCCATGCGTATCTGGTTAAATCCTGACAAGCTTGTTAACTACAAAATGACGACTTTAGATGTAATAAATGCAATCAAAGCGCAAAATAACCAAATAGCCGCCGGTCAATTAGGAGGAACTCCTCCCGTTCCAGGTCAACGCCTGAATGCTTCGATCATTGCTCAAACACGTCTAACCTCACCAGAAGAGTTCAGTAATATTCTCCTGCGCGTCAATACTGACGGTTCTCAGGTCCGTCTGAAAGATGTAGCAAACGTGGAACTAGGTGCAGAAAGCTACAACATCATTGCCCGCTATAACGGTAAACCTGCTGCGGGTATCGGTGTCAAACTAGCGACAGGCGCTAACGCTTTGGATACATCCAAAGCAGTAAAAGAAGCACTAAAAAATATGGAACCTTTCTTCCCTCACGGGCTGAAAATTGTCTATCCATATGACACCACACCATTCGTTAAAATCTCTATTAACGAAGTGGTAAAAACACTGGTTGAAGCAATTATGCTAGTGTTCGTGGTAATGTACCTATTTCTCCAAAATTTCCGCGCAACACTCATTCCAACTATTGCGGTTCCAGTCGTACTCTTAGGAACATTCGCGATACTCGCTACATTTGGCTATTCAATAAATACATTAACCATGTTTGCTATGGTTCTTGCCATTGGCTTACTGGTAGATGACGCCATTGTTGTTGTAGAAAACGTTGAACGTGTTATGCAGGAAGAAGGTCTATCGCCAAAAGAAGCAACCAGGAAATCAATGGGACAAATCCAAAGCGCCTTGGTTGGTATTGCAATGGTGCTGTCTGCTGTATTTATCCCAATGGCCTTCTTCGGCGGTTCAACCGGTGCAATTTATCGTCAATTCTCGATTACTATCGTATCTGCAATGGTACTCTCTGTGCTGGTAGCCTTAATCCTGACACCGGCTCTATGTGCCACTATGTTGAAACCCATTGCCAAAGGTAGCCACGGTAAGCAGGCCGGCGTCTTTGGCTGGTTCAACCGCATATTTGACAAAAGTACCCACCACTATACTGACAGTGTTGGTCGTATTCTACGCAATACAGGCCGTTATCTGGTAATTTATGTACTCCTAGTGGCTGGTATGGCCGTCATGTTCACACGTTTACCATCTTCCTTTCTTCCTGAAGAAGATCAGGGAGTATTGCTGACAATGGTTCAATTACCTGCGGGGGCGACACAGGAACAAACAGAGAAAGTTCTGGATAAAATAAGCGATTACTTCAATACAGAAGAAAAAGATCGTGTGGTTTCTGTATTTACCGTCAGCGGCTTTGGTTTTAGTGGTCAAGGGCAAAACACTGGGTTAGGCTTTATAAGCCTGAAAGACTGGAGTGAACGTCCTGGCGCTGAAAACAAAGTACCTGCTATTGTTGCCAGGGCTAGCGCTCACTTCCAGAAAATCAAAGAAGGTATGGTTTTTGCGTTTAACATCCCGGCAATTGTAGAGTTAGGTTCAGCAACCGGCTTTGATTTTGAATTAATTGATAAAGCAAACCTTGGACATGACAAACTGACAGAAGCCCGTAACCAATTACTTGGCATGATACAACAGCATCCAGATATGTTAGTAGGTGTTCGTCCTAATGGTCAGGAAGATACTCCTCAATATCGGCTCCGGATCGATCAGGAAAAAGCCGAAGCTCTCGGTGTTTCCATCGCTGATATTAACTCAACACTCAGCACGATGTTTGGTAGTAACTATGTGAACGACTTTATCGATCGTGGTCGCGTCAAAAAAGTTTACGTTCAGTCGGAAGCACCTTATCGTATGTTGCCAAGTGATATCTACAAGCTGTATGTCCGTAACAAACAAGGTGAAATGGTTCCATTTTCTGCCTTTATAGATACATCCAAAGAACCCTGGACCTACGGCTCACCACGTCTGGAACGTTACAACGGTTTACCATCAATGGAAATTCTGGGTGAAGCTGCTCCAGGTAAAAGTACCGGTGACGCAATGGCCCTGATGGAGGAGCTAGCATCCAAACTACCAAATGGGATCGGTTTCGATTGGACCGGTATGTCCTATCAAGAACGCCTATCCGGTAATCAGGCTCCAGCTCTGTATGCATTATCATTGATAGTGGTATTCCTCTGCCTGGCAGCACTATATGAAAGCTGGTCAATTCCATTCTCAGTTATGCTAGTAGTACCATTGGGTATCGTTGGGGCCTTGCTAGCGACAACATTCCGCGGTTTGGATAACGATGTTTACTTTAAAGTTGGTTTGTTAACCACTATCGGTTTGTCGGCGAAAAACGCGATACTCATCGTTGAATTCGCTAAGGATCTGATGGAAAAAGAGGGCAAGGGGTTGATAGAAGCTACGCTAGATGCGGTAAGAATGCGTCTTCGCCCAATCCTAATGACATCACTAGCATTTATGTTAGGTGTTATTCCCCTAGTACTGAGTAATGGTGCAGGCTCCGGCTCTCAAAACGCAGTAGGTACTGGCGTATTAGGCGGAATGATTGCAGCAACCTCTCTAGCAATCTTTTTCGTACCAGTATTCTTTGTGGTTATAAGACGACGTTTCAGTAAGAAAGCAGAGGAGATTGAACCTGCGTCAGAATCTCATTAATGCTACCAACAATAACCAGAAGGCCGTCAAATCGGCCTTCTTAATATAATGGTTGCTTCCGTCTGGCAAGATTCTGATCATTAACCTATCCGCTTAATCTTTAAGTAATTTTGTTTAAATTTAATTATGATCACCACTTATGAGTATAAAATAGCTTTAAAAATCCAAGCATTAGTGACTTTAATAAAATTAATATGAAAGTTGTCGGACAAAAATTACTTTATCTTTTTTTACACTAAATGACAAAAAACAATACCAGCACATAGTGACTTATGTAATAATGATGTTATATTCATTGATTATTGTAGCCATCAGGCTATAATCTGCCGTTACTGGTATCTGAGAGTAATACTGTTTTATATAAACCTACATATTAACTCACACATACTAGCCGATATTTATAGTTTATTGAGTTAAGGTATGAATTTTTGTTAAGAGCTGATCCTGATTTACCAGAAGAAAATCAGAGCTATCTGTAAAAAAGATAAATAATCCCAAAGAACGATTATAGATACATAATAATAATCTCTCGAAAAAAATTTTATAATACGTGTATATGCTTAGTGTTTAACTCAAAAAATTAAGTAATGGCATATACTGGAAGATCAACATAGCATGGATGAATATTCACTCAAGATGACATAATATTGATGAATTAAAATGCTTATGTAAGAATCTAAGGCAAGAGGCACGTCTAGTGCAAAGTACACAGAGATGAGACTGGTTGTGGAAATAATTTTTACATCTCAGGATAATTTAGAACTAAACAAATAGAACGAATACATATCAACTTTCGTTTGGTACTTTAAAATAAAATATTCTGATGATTTCAACCTTCTCTCTTAAATTGATAAATGTATTGATAATACATATACTTACAAATTTCTTGGAAACAAATTTAAGATTGGCGTTTCCAGACTTGTGGAATGGTAAAAACTAATGAACGCTCAATCAGCGTCCTGTTACAGGATTTAAGTTGTTCCTTGAGCAAAATTTGATTGAATATTTCCCTCAATAATTTTTTATATATGTTAAATAAGAAAGGCGATTATGACTAAAACTGATTATCTGATGCGTTTAAGAAAATGCACCACGATTGATACACTAGAACGTGTAATTGAAAAGAACAAATATGAACTTTCAGGAGATGAACTTGAACTATTCTACTCTGCTGCGGATCACCGCCTAGCTGAGCTGACCATGAATAAACTGTATGATAGAATTCCACCTTCAGTATGGAAATACGTTCGCTAAAATAGTCTTTATCAGATAGAAAGTGATCCGAGCCGGTAAAGTGCTATCGGCTTATTTAGATCATCTATTTATTTAGGTTATCAATGAAAATTGGCGAGGGCTCTGCCAGCGACATCCCGGCACACACATCCCCTGCTATGGCTGCTTCCTTCCGGACCTGACCAAGTTAACAAGTTAGCGTTGCGGGAGAACCAACAGAGCCCCCATTGCGACGTGTTGCTTTAACTTCTAAAGCGGCGCCATTATCATTCATACCTACTCAAATAGCAAGATAAGCAGACCCGAATGCTGATTTATTGAACATTGCAAGTCAATGCAATTTAAGGAAATACATTATCTAACGGCTTTCAGCGTAATTTCGATATCTTTAGTCTTCCCATTATTAATCACTTCATATGCTGTATCTGTAACAAACATCAAGCGGCTATGCAACGAAACAGAAGCGCTGACAACAATGCGCGCACCCGGCTTAATTTTATCTGGCTGATAAGGCAAAACAAAATGAAAAGGTGATTGTTTCCCACCTAAACGCTCTACCTTCTGAGACAGAGTAACTGAAGGTGCATCAAGCAAAGATACATCAGATAAAGCCACTGTCAGCACAGCATCTGCTGGCAATGCTATACGCTGTAGTATATTAATATTGCCTTCAACAAAAGACCGTTTCATTGGGTTTTCAATCTTTCCCACCTGAGTATCGACTACTTCAGCACCTTTGGCATTACACCCGACCAAAGCAACCGCTAGTAGTACGCCAGCGGGGAGCTGCCATAACCTCATACACATTCCTCCATTATTAACTAATCTATATAAACATTAAAATAAATTGAAATATCAGATCATTAAATCTAAATCATTTGAATTATAGATTAAAAAATTGAATATAAAACGCCAATAAATCTCATATTCTTTATTGCGCTACTGTCAGGACTTAAAACATTTACAATTTAGTTATTTATTAATCATCTATTAATGAGACAATAATCATCCCTTGTACTCTCGATAACCTAATAGAAAACAAAGGCATATTATGAGCAAGTCATTACAGAATCTGATAAATTTGATGAAATTGGAAAAAATTGAGGAAGGTATTTACCGAGGGCAAAGTAAAGATCTCGGTTTTCCTCAGGTTTTCGGGGGACAAGTGATTGGTCAGGCACTGTATGCAGCCAAACAAACCGTTGTCGATGACCGGATGGGCAACTCTTTTCATAGCTATTTCTTACGCCCCGGAGACAGTCACAAACCTATCGTCTATGATGTCGAAATTCTACGTGATGGAGGAAGTTTTAGTGCCCGGCGAGTCAGTGCCATTCAAAATGGCAAACCTATCTTTTATATGACTGCCTCATTTCAAAGTCACGAAGAAGGTTTTGAACATCAGAATATAATGCCGGATGTACCATATCCAGAAGAACTTATCCCTCAGAACGAAATCGTGAAAAAGATGTCGCATCTACTGCCACAGAAGATGCAGAATATTCTTCTCTTTCCCTGCCCGCTAGAAATGAGACCCGTAAAATATCACAGTCCATTTAATTGCCCACCAGAAGAACCTATACGCTATGTTTGGTTCCGTAGTAATGGCAATATGCCTGATGACCCTTTTATTCATCAATATCTACTTGGCTATGCCTCCGATTTTAACTTTCTGCCAACAGCATTACAGCCACATGGTGTCGGGTTTCTTGAAAAAAATATTCAGATAGCAACAATTGACCATTCTATGTGGTTTCACCGTCCGTTTAAACTAGACGACTGGCTACTATATGCTATAGATAGTCCATCAGCTTCCGGTGCTCGTGGTTTTGTTAGGGGACAAATTTATAATCGTGAAGGGGTACTTGTTGCTTCCACTGTACAGGAAGGTCTGATTAGGAAACGCAACAGATAAATGAATAAGGCAGCATATTTTATGGTTTTATTGCTGCCTTTTAATATTACAACTTAATTATAAGCACTCTCTCCGTGAGAATTAATATCCAACCCTTCCCTTTCAACTTCAACCGTAACCCGCAGCCCTACCAACAGATCAGCTATTTTAAAAGCAATAAAGGCAACAATGACTGACCAAACCACACAAACCAATATACTAAAAGCCTGGATACCAACTTGCTCTAACATGGTTATACCCTCTGCATGGCCGGTTCCTCCCAAAGATTTAGCCGTAAAAACCCCAGTCAGCAGGCAGCCAACGATCCCACATACGCCGTGTATACCAAATACATCACACACATCGTCAACACATAACCATCGTTTTAAAGCCACCACCCCCCAAAGCCCGGTAAAACCCGCGATCAGGCCAATGACTAATGCACCACCAACACCCACCATTCCGGCAGCAGGTGTAATACCAACCAGTCCAGCAATACAGCCTGAACATGCCCCTAAAAGAGACGGCTTATTACGGAAAAACCATTCTGCAAAAACCCATGACAGAATAGCGGCAGCAGTCGCCACAATGGTATTTAAAAATGCCAGAGCAGCTATCTCATTAGCCGCATTAGCAGAACCCGCATTAAAACCGAACCAACCAATATAGAGCACAGCAGTACCGGTGAAAACCATCGGCAAATTATGCGGTTTAAATGCTTCTTTCCCAAAACCAGTGCGTTTTCCCAGCAAGTAAGCACCAACTAATCCAGCTACAGCAGCGTTAACATGGACAACCGTACCACCCGCAAAATCCAATGCTCCATCCTGTGAAAGTACACCACCGCCCCAAACCATATGCGCCATAGGCAGGTAAGAAAATGTCAACCACAGCACACTAAAAATTAACAAAGCCGAAAAGCGAATACGCTCCCCTAATGCACCAACAATCAAAGCAACAGTGATACAAGCGAAAGAACCCTGAAATGCCACATGAATTAGCTGATAAAAACTGCCACTTAAGTCAGTGAATGCCAAATTCTTTAGCATCATTTGACTAAAACCACCGAGAAAACCATTCCCTGGTTCAAAAGCCAAGCTGTAACCGTAAATCACCCACAACACACATACTAAAGCAAAGCTCACCATAACCTGAGCCATGAGCGATAAAACGTTTTTACTCCGTAACAATCCACCATAAAACAGAGCAATTCCCGGAATGGTCATAAACAGAACAAGGACTGTACAAATCATCATAAAAGCATTATCAGCTTTGTCAGCAACGCCTTCCGCAGCCTGAGATAATGATGGTACACAACTGGCCACAATACCGGCAGCCACTGAGAATTGTCTTTTCACATCTATCTTCTCTATCAGTGAGTTACAGTGCCGCATCGTTAGTTTCTCCTGTTCTAATACGAATAGCCTGTTGTAATTCAACGACAAAGATTTTACCGTCGCCAACTTTTCCAGTGAAAGCTGATTGCTGAATAGCATGAATTACCTCCTCAACTAATTCATCTGCTACAGCAATATCTATCTTTATTTTAGGTAAAAAATTGACACTATATTCAGCTCCACGGTAAAGCTCCGCATGCCCTTTCTGACGCCCAAATCCTTTTACCTCTGTTATGGTCAACCCCTGAACACCAAGATTAGAGAGAACTTCCCGAATATCCTCTAATTTGAATGGTTTTATAATTGTCGTAATGAGCTTCATATATCCCCTTTCCATCCAGCTATTATGTTTGCAATAAGGAAATAGCAAAGGGTGTGCCAGAAACTAAAAGAATATAAAAATCAAATAATAATAAAGAAAATAAAAATTCTGGAGAATAAGAAGGAGGGAGAGTAGCGGATATACTCTCCCAGAGTGCACCTAATCAGTGCAAGCCTGATTAAATTAGTACCTCTTTTTCAGAGATTGTGCCACATTCATTTAGTGTCTCACCGACTTGTTGCAATTGATACATCTGATAATAACGTCCACACCTCGCCAATAATTGCTGATGGCATCCCTGTTCAACAACTGCACCACGATGTAGCACCAGAATGGTATCAGCTTCCACAATAGTAGACAGGCGGTGAGCAATCACGATCAACGTCGTTTGCTGACGAATCAACCTCAAAGCCTGTTGTACCATCTGTTCTGTACTAGAATCAATGTTTGCAGTCGCTTCATCAAGGATCAAAATTTGTGGCGTTTGCACTAACACTCTCGCCATAGCAAGCAACTGTTTTTGACCAGCCGACAACGTATTACCCTGCTCTCCCAAAATAGTATGAAGTCCATTAGATAATGTACGTACTAACTCAGCTAATTGCACGGTTTCCAATACCTGCCAAACTTTCTCTTCTGAGATATTCCGGCCAAGCGTAATATTATCAAAAAAAGAATCAGCAAGAACGACCGGGTCCTGCTGAACCATCGCTATACCATTGCGTAGTACCGAATGAGACAGGGATGATACAGGCCGACCATCGAGGTAAATTTCCCCTTTCTGCCACGGATAATATCCCATCAGTAAATTTGCCAACGTACTTTTACCACTACCGGTATGACCAACCAAAGCAACAAAACCATGAGCCGGAACCTGTAAATTGATGTCTTGTAAAACTACTTTGTCATCCCGATAAGAAAAGCTAACATTTTCTATATCAATTCGACCGCTAGACAGTGGCTGATTATCCATGCCATAGCCTTGTTGAGGACTATCCATTAATTCAAATATTCTCTCACCAGCAACCACAGCCTGCTGCAAGATAGATTGCTGGGAGGTCAACTCAATGAGTGGTTCATTCAACCGTGCCAAGTAATCGATAAAGGCATACAACACCCCAACACTAATTACGCCGATTCCATTAAAACCAAATAGCATGATAAGGCCACACAGTACCATAGCTGACACAAAATTCAGTAATGGTCGTAATAAAAGCCCGTCTAACCGTAGTGCCTGCATTCTTGCTTGATAATGAGCAAGATTAGTTGCCAGCATTCGTTCACCAAAACGGGCCTGCTGCCGGAATTGTTGGATGACACTCATTCCATTGATAATCTCGTTAAAATTATCATTAACGTCAGCTAAATAACTACGTACCTGTCGGACAATTGGTGTACTTAGATACTGATATATCGCCATAACAATTAATACGATAGGAAAAATAAGAATTGCAATCAATGCCATACGCCATTCCAGTACAAACATGGCAATCAACATAGCGCTAATTAATGCTATACCACGGAATATCGTAGGGACCACATTGACATAAAGATCTAGAACAGCCTCTGTATCATTCGTTACACGAGAAATTAATTGCCCTACTGGTTGATTATCAAAAGCACTCAAAGGCTGACGCAATGCCGCATTCATCACATCAGTACGAAGTTGACGAACAACATCAACTGATATTTGATTGAACAATAAAGCCTGGAAATAGTGTAATACAGCGGTGATCAGTTGCAGAGCAATAAAGGCTACAGCCAAGCCAATAACCAATCCAATGGGCATATTACCTGTTGCAACCATATTATCGATAAAATAACAAATTAGAACTGGACCACTTACCTCCGCAATTGCAGCCACCCACAACATAAGTACCGCCAGCACCAGCAGCTTACGATAATCTTTCCCATAAACCAGCAAACGTTTCAGAGACGGCCACAATTGACGAACCTTAGTCATCTCTATCTCCTTCATACGATTCCATCCTCACTATCCAGTGCTGCTTCAATCTGCTGATAATGATACATATCACGATACCATCCTGGTTGCTCCACCAGTTGCTGATGCTGTCCCTGCTGTATAATCGAACCTTGCTGCATCACCAAAATATTATCAGCATCAGTTAATGCCGACAGACGATGGGCACTAATAATGACAGTACGTTGTTGTCTCCATTGTCTTAGGTTTTGCAAAATACTGTATTCAGTTTGCCCATCAACCGCAGATAAGGCATCATCCAAAATCAAAATCTCTGTATCTAAGAGTAATGCTCTCGCAATAGAGATACGCTGCTTCTGCCCACCAGAAAGCATCACACCACGCTCCCCCACCTCCGTTTGATACCCTTCCGGTAAACGAAGAATATCTTCATGAACACAGGCAAAACGAGCAACTTCTTCAATTTGCTCCTGTGTAGCATCCGGACGTCCCAAAGCAATATTACTGGCAACGGTATCTGAAAACAGAAAAGGTGTTTGATTGACAACGGCAAAACGAGCCCGCCATTCATCCAACTGGATATCTGCAATTTTTATCGACTGGAAAAGAATTTCTCCCTCAGTTACATCAAACTGTCTCTGCATCAGAGCAAGCAGGGTACTCTTACCTGAACCTGTTAGACCACAGATCCCTAGTAACTGCCCAGGAGATAACCTGAAATTAATTTGATTCAGAACACTTTTATTACTTTGAGGATAATTAAAAGATTTAATATCCACATTCAGGATACTACGCTCAGGTGATAAATGACGGAGACCATTTTTAATGACAGGAGGTTCTTGTAATAAACTACGGATACGGCTATATGCAGCACCTCCCCGTTCAACAATATTAAACATCCATGCTAGCGCCAACATTGGCCAAATCATCAAACCAAGGTACATTACGAAGCTAGTAAGTTCCCCCAGTGTTAATCCCCCATTCAACACCATCCAACTACCCCCTCCGACAGCCAACAAATCTGATATACCGATTGCAATAACAATTGTCGGATCAAACCGGGCATCTACTCTGGCAACATACATATTCTTACGGCTAGCTTCTACTGCAACTTGCTCAAACTGATTTGCTTGTAGATCTTCAAGACCAAATGCCTTGATCATGCGAATACTAGTTAAACTCTCCTGAGCTTGATTATTCAGAGCAGAAAACGCGCCTTGTGCCGATTTAAAACGATGATGTAGTTGATCACCATATCGTTTAATAATAATTGCCATAATAGGCATAGGTAACATAGCCAATAACGTTAACTGCCAACTAATTTGCACACTCATTACGATCAACACAGCGCAGCCCATAACTAGCGAATCAACCAACGTTAACACGCCTTCCCCTGCGGCAAACACCACCCGTTCCACATCATTAGTGGCACGAGCCATCAAATCGCCCGTACGGTGACGCAGATAGAATTCCGGGTTTTGGCAACTGAATTGTCGGTAAAAATTATTCCGTAATTTAACCGCTAATTGATATGACGCCCCAAACAACCATAATCGCCATATATATCGTAGAATATAAACAAACAACGCTACGACCAACATAACACCAATCCATATCATCAATTGGTAAGATGACATAGATCGAGTACTAACACCATCAACAATGACGCCCACCAAATATGGAGGAACTAGCAGCAGAATAGAAATGATAATAAGCAGGCTTACTGCTCCAAGGTAGCGACGCCATTCACTACGAAAGTACCAACTTAATTGAGAAAATAATATCACACGTGTATATCCCGAAATATAAATTTATATTTAAATATAAACTTAAATATAAATTTAAATAAATAATAAGAACATCGAATCAAACTCAAAATAATTGAATTAATTCTCTGAATAATAGTGGACTAATCTGGTATTGGCAATACCGTAGTATACTTGATTTTTTCCATTGCAAAGTTGGATGTAACATCAATCAACCCCGGGATACCGTTTACCATACGCTTGTAAAAAAGATCATAACTTTTCATATCTACAACTTCAACATGCATCAGATAATCACACTCACCAGCCATACGATAAAAAGCCAAGACTTCTGGCATTTGTTTTATAAATGCGACAAATTGCTCATACCAAGCACTATTATGCTGCTGAGTTCTGATCATAACAATTACTGTCAGCCCTAATCCTAATTTTTCGCTATCAAGCAAAGCAACTTTGCCAACGATATAGCCTTCATCTTCAAGTCGTTTTAGTCGCTTCCAACAAGGAGTAGAGGTAAGATTAACAGCTTCCGCCAATGCATTCAGAGACAGACTACAGTCTTCCTGTAGTAACTTAAGCAACTTGCGGTCTGTTTTATCCAACATAGCTACCTCTTATAGAAAATTTTTCCATCAAGAAACCACATATTAAGAAAAATAACAATCTATTTCTCCCAATATCAAGTTAATCTACCCGCCGTCAATTATTTTTAAATTATAGAGTTAATAATTAATGTCACACAGTTGGACCACCAAGGCAATCAGAGAGATTCAAGCAGATCATCAACGCAGTTCTGACACTCATCTTATCCGCCTTAATTTACCGGTTTTCCCAGGTATCCATTTGTATCTAAAAGATGAAAGCACCCATCCAACCGGTAGTCTGAAACACAGGCTTGCTCGTTCTTTATTCCTTTACGCACTTAGTAATGGCTGGATAAAGGAAGGTACCCCGGTTATTGAATCCTCATCGGGTAGTACCGCTGTATCCGAAGCCTATTTTGCCCGCCTGCTTGGGTTACCTTTTATTGCTGTTATGCCCTCATACACCGCTAAACGTAAGATTCAGGAAATTGAATTTTATGGTGGTAAATGCCATTTTGTTAACCATTCAGCACAAATTTATGACGAGTCAGAACGACTAGCGAAAGAACTAAATGGACATTATATGGATCAATTTACTTACGCCGAAAGAGCAACAGACTGGCGAGGTAATAACAATATTGCTGAAAGTATTTTTCGCCAGATGCAAATGGAACCATTTCCTGAACCAGATTACATCGTTATGAGCGCTGGTACTGGGGGGACTTCTGCAACTTTAGGGCGCTATATCCGTTACCAAGGGCATAACACGAAACTAATTGTTGTCGATCCAGAAAACTCTATATTCTATGACTATTACCGCCAAAATTGCTGTGATATTCGTGGCAATTATAGCAGTAAGATTGAGGGTATTGGCCGCCCACGGGTTGAGCCTTCTTTTATTCCTTCGGTTATTGATGACATGATACAAATACCCGATTGCGCCAGCATTGCAACAATTTACTGGCTGGAAAAATTGTTAGGCAGAAAAGTTGGCGCATCTACGGGGACCAATGTCTGGGGAGCTCTCCTGCTTGCTAACCAAATGCATGAGCGTGGAGAACAAGGTGCAATAGTAACTTTACTGTGCGACAGTGGTGAACGTTATCTTGATACTTATTACAACCCAGATTGGATAAAAAATAACATCGGCGATATTTCACCTTATCTCAAACAACTATCCAATTTCCGTAGTTATAAGTAACATAACCATTTTATTCCAATGAGGATGTTACAATGAGACGAGCAGTTGTTGTATTCAGTGGTGGGCAAGATTCCACTACCTGCCTGATCCAGGCAATTAATCAATATGACGAAGTACATTGTGTCACTTTTGATTATGGTCAGCGCCATCATGCCGAAATTGATGTTGCACGTAATGTCAGCCATTCTCTTGATGTTGTTGCACATAAAGTACTGGATGTCACATTACTTAATGAACTGGCTCTCAGCAGTCTGACTCGTGATAACATCCCTGTTCCCGACTATAGTGAAAGTGAAAAGAGCGCCATACCCAGTACATTTGTCCCTGGCCGCAATATTTTGTTCCTGACACTGGCTGCTATATATGCTTACCAAGTTGAAGCGGAAGCGGTTATTACTGGCGTATGTGAAACTGATTTCTCCGGTTACCCTGATTGCCGTGATGAATTCGTCAAAGCGCTGAATAAAGCTGTAAGCCTTGGCATTGCCCGTGATATCCGTTTTGAAACGCCATTAATGTGGCTAAACAAAGCTGAAACTTGGGCATTGTCCGACTACTACCAGCATTTAGACTTTGTTCGTAGTCAGACATTAACTTGCTACAACGGCATTCAAGGTAATGGATGTGGTACATGTGCCGCTTGTCATCTCAGAGCTAACGGATTAGAACAATATCTAAGTGCGCCTGAAAAAATAATGACTGAAATGAAAGCAAAAACACATTTAATTTAATCCCAATGGCAATGAGAGCCTTCACCTTTCATTGCCCTGTTTTCACCAAAGCTCCCATTATTTCACGTAATTCACCTTCAATAGACAATGCCCTTTGCGTTTTTCTATCAATCCAGACAAACGTAGTCTTGGCATCTGCAATAAGTTGATTGTTCCTTCTGCGTATGATTTCCTGAGAAAATACACCACTTCTGTTTCTCAGCTCCGTCAATCGACAATCCACTTCCAATTCATCGCCAAGAACTGCCGAACTACGATAATTAATATTAATGTTGACCACGGCAAACCCAACGTTATTTTTCTGTATCCATTCCACTACAGAATGCTTATGCAACCATTCCCACCGAGCACTTTCCAGAAATTCCAAATAGCGAGCATTGTTCACATGCTGAAACAAATCTATATGATAACCATGAACTTTTATAATTGAACTCATAATATTGCCTTTATGTTAAAGTCACTCATCTGACCAGGTTGATTTCACAATAGCAAAACAAAAAATTCACACTAATTAAAGTGATTTATTTGCAACCTTGATCACAACATCCCCATTCATAAAAAAAATCATGAATGAGGATGATAGATAATATACTAGTAACTCAACTTACTTCTATTTCGTTCAATAAAAACTGGTCCTATTCCCTGAACCTCCTGTAACTGCTCCACCGTAGTAAACGCACCATGTTTTTCTCGATATTCAACGATTCCTTGTGCCTTTTTTACCCCAATACCATTTAGTGCTTTTGCTAACTCTTCCGCACTTGCAGTATTAATATTCACCTTTCCCTTTTCTTCTACTTTCAAAGCATCCTGCTGCTGTAATTGCTTTTCTGATGAAGAATTACTGGTAGTATTGGCTGTTTTAGCTACTTTATCTTTTACTTGTTCAGTGGCAATCGCGAATTGCCCTCCACACGCATAAAGCAAGCCAACGAGCAAAACAGATAAAATTCCCGATTTTTTCATATTAATTCCTCCATGTTTTATGAGCGGAAAAAAGATTGCCACAGATAAATTTGAGTACAATGGACAAAGATCAGATATGCGAAAGGCCGCGAAAGCGGCCTTTATTGACAAGATAATTACAAAGATATTTGCGATATTCTCCGCAAATTTTTATTCGATATGACCTAACTTAATTTTGGCTTTTTCACGCAAGCTAACCAGTAAAGACTCCAGCATAGCGTTACCCATTTCACTCTGATAGCTATCAATCATGCTTTTAATTTGTTCTTCGGATACAACACCTGGAGTAACTTTATCTAGTTGGATCAACACAACATCATCCAAACTATTTTTCGTCAAACCATATCCTGCCTTACCTCCTTTCGGCCGTGGTAAAGCAAATACTGCACCAACTAACACATTATCCTGAGATGTACGCTGAATAACCTGAGATTCACCAAATTGAATACCTGCATCTTTCAAGGCTTGCTCACCTTTACCTTCTTTTAAGGCAGCCAGTAATTTCTCACTTTCGACTTGAAGTTGTTTTTCAGCTTTCTGACGTTTAACCAATTCAGTAACTTGCTCTTTAACTTTCTCGAAGGGTTGTACTGTTTCTGGCTTATAATTATCTACACGGAGAACAAATGCACGATCACCTTCAACGGAGATAACATCAGAGTTAGTCCCTGTTGGCCCCTGTCCATCAACAAGATTACCTTCAAAAATGGCATGAATGACGGCCCCAAAATTAATCTCTGTCGGCACACTATTGCGATCAAACCAATCAGTCGTCACAATCTTAATACCTGAAACTTCCTCAGCCGCAGCTAGAGATTCATTATCGCTAGTAGCAGCATCACTAACCTTCTGTTGCAGAGCATAGAAAGCATCTACTGCTTTTTCCTGCTTAACCGTTTTCTCAATTTCAGAACGAACTTCAGATAAGGGCTTAATTACTTGAGGCTTAACATCATCCAAATGGAAAATAGCGAAGCCATTAGAAACCTTAAGCACAGAAGAAATTTGGCCTTTCTCTTTCAAATTAGCTTGTTTCAACTCTTCAGGAAGAGCATCCTCTTCCATCCAACCGATCTCACCACTATTTTTCGCTGAAAACTTATCCGTAGATTTTTTAGTCGCTAATTTACCAAAATCAGCACCTTTATTTAACTCATCAAGCACTGTTTTGGCTTCAGCTTCAGTTGCAAGCTGAATCAGACTGTATTTTTTCTGTTCTGGTTGAGTATAACGTTTCAAATTATGTTCGTAGTAAGCATCAACATCAGCAGATGTAGCTGAAACTTTATTCATTTCATCTACAGCGTCCATCTTGATATAGCTAACTTTCACTTCTTCTGGAGCAATAAAGCTGCTTTTATTCAGATTATAATAATCTTGCAAATCTTTATCTGTTACTTCCTGCTGCGCCTGCATTTTCTTCAGCTCCAGTGTAACCATACGGACAGTTCTCTGTTGCAGAAGTAATTCAGCGCTGAGTTTCACCTCACTAGGCAATGCTATTTCACTACCAGAAAAAGCCATAATTAATTGTTGATTAACTAAATTCTGGCGTGTTTGTTCAGCAAAAATATCTGGACTCATATTGGAACGATCGAGCAACTCCAGATATTTGTTGTTATCAAATTTACCATTTGTCTGAAAGTAAGAGATATTTCGGATAGAATCCTTAACTTGCTCATCGCTGGCAGATAAACCCAATGCACGGGAATATTGCTCAATCAGTACATTATTAATTAGACGCTCCAAAGCCTGATTACGAATCTGCTTCATGCTTTGTTCGTCACTTGCCAACACTGAGAATTTATCTCCCAATTGCTCTTGCAATGCGTTTCTCTCTTGCTGAAACGCACCCTCCAATTGAGCACGACTGATAGCCTGGCCATTCACTTCGGCAGCATAACTACCAGCTCCACTTGTCAGGTAGCCGCCAACCCCCGTCAAAACAAAAGACAGGATAATGAGAGCCAGCACGATTTTAAGCACAGGACTGTTTGCCGCCGTGCGTAGGTTGTCCATCATAAAGAGGCAAAACTCCGCTTTGGTGAAATTGAAAACGCCATATTACGCTAATTCAAGCGCTAAGAGAAAAAAAGCGCACCAATCAATTGATGCGCTTCTATTTTAACTTACCAAACCTGTCTCGTCAGTCTATGTTTGCCAATATAACAAGGACTGATAAACAATATTTGGTTCATGTCACCCATTAACAGCGTCTTTCAAACCTTTACCTGGACGGAAAGCAGGTACTTTAGCCGCAGCAATTTTGAGCTCTTTTCCTGTTTGAGGGTTACGGCCTGTACGTGCAGAACGTTCACGAACAGCAAAAGTACCGAATCCCACCAGAGCAACATCATCGCCATCCTTCAATGCACCCGTTACAGAAGAAATAAATGCATCTACTACACGCCCTGCGGCTGCTTTAGAAATATTAGAGTCAGCAGCAATCTTGTCGATCAGTTGTGATTTATTCACTCTTATCATCCCCATATAGTTTTTACTATCGCATCAGAATCCTAACGGATAACCCGATAGCAGTGCCGTTATATCAATCCTTTCCGATATTGGCAAGAAATCATAAGACAACAAAATATTTATTAGACAGTTCATCCAAGTTAGCAATATAAAAAGGCTGGCAAGCCTGAATTCGCTTACCAGCCTATATTTCATTCATGATTATTGAGGTAATTCACTATTTTTGCACTATTGAACTGACACTAATTCTGCGCCAAACACAGGGTCCTGCAATGTAATAGCCAAAACATCTTCAATACGTTTTACTGGATGGATCTGTAGATCTGCAATAATATTTTGGGGAATTTCTTCCAGATCACGTTTATTTTCTTCCGGAATTAAGACTGTTTTGATTCCGCCTCGATGAGCTGCCAATAGTTTCTCTTTCAAACCACCGATTGGCAGAACTAAACCACGCAATGTGATTTCACCGGTCATAGCAACATCAGCTCGAACCGGATTACCGGTCAGACAGGAAACCAATGCTGTACACATGGCGATACCCGCACTTGGGCCATCTTTTGGCGTCGCACCTTCCGGAACGTGGACATGAATATCCCGTTTCTCATAAAAATCAGCGTTGATACCCAACTTATCAGCACGAGCACGAACAACGGTTAATGCTGCTTGAATGGACTCCTGCATAACCTCACCGAGTGAGCCGGTATAGGTTAGTTTACCTTTCCCTGGAACACACGCGGTCTCAATAGTTAGTAAATCACCACCAACTTCAGTCCATGCAAGTCCTGTGACCTGACCAATACGGTTTTCCGTATCTGCACGGCCATAATCCACACGTTGAACACCCAGATAATCTTTTAAGTTATCTGCGTTGATTTCAATATGTTTTAAATTTTTATCCATTAACAATGCTTTTACCGTCTTACGGCACAGCTTAGAAATTTCTCTCTCTAAACTACGCACTCCTGCTTCACGAGTGTAATAACGGATAATCCCAATAATAGCGCTGTCATCAACAGTTAATTCGCTTTCTTTCAGGGCATTACGCTCAATCTGCTTAGGCAGCAAATGACGTTTGGCAATATTCAATTTTTCATCTTCGGTATAACCAGAAAGACGAATAATCTCCATACGATCCAACAATGGCGCCGGAATATTCATAGAGTTGGATGTCGCAACAAACATGACATCTGACAGATCATAATCGACCTCCAGATAATGGTCGTTAAATGCCACGTTCTGTTCCGGGTCCAAAACTTCCAGCAAGGCAGAAGCTGGATCACCACGCATATCAGATGACATCTTATCAATCTCATCCAGCAGAAACAGAGGGTTCTTCACTCCAACTTTGGACATTTTTTGGATCAATTTGCCCGGCATAGAGCCAATATAGGTACGACGATGACCACGGATTTCAGCTTCATCACGAACCCCACCCAGTGCCATACGCACATATTTCCGCCCGGTCGCTCGTGCAATGGACTGACCTAAAGAGGTTTTACCCACCCCTGGAGGCCCAACCAAGCATAAAATCGGCCCTTTAATTTTACTAATTCGGCTTTGTACTGCCAGGTACTCAAGGATACGCTCTTTCACACGTTCCAAACCATAATGATCGGTATCCAAAGTTTCCTGAGCTTTAACCAAATCTTTTTTAACTTTACTGCGAGCAACCCACGGAACCTGCACCATCCAATCGATGTAACTACGGACAACCGTCGCTTCCGCCGACATAGGAGACATCATCTTCAGTTTTTGCAATTCAGCTTCGGCTTTTTCACGAGCCTCTTTGGGCATTTTTGCTGCTTCAATTTTACGCTTTAGGGTCTCATACTCATCAGGCGCATCATCCATTTCACCCAATTCTTTCTGAATCGCTTTCATCTGTTCATTCAGGTAGTACTCGCGCTGGCTTTTTTCCATTTGTTTCTTCACGCGGTTACGAATGCGTTTTTCTACCTGTAACAAATCAATTTCTGACTCCATCATTGCCATCAGATATTCAAGACGCTCAACGACATCAGACATTTCCAACACAGTCTGTTTATCACTAAGCTTCAATGGCATATGCGCAGCAATTGTATCAGCTAATTTAGCGGCATCTTCGACACTGTGTAACGAGGTCAGAACCTCTGGCGGAATTTTTTTATTTAATTTAATGTAGCCTTCAAACTGATTAATAGCTGTCCTGATCATAACTTCTTGCTCACGCTCATCAACGAGCGGCGAGTCAAGATACTCAGCATGAGCAGAAAAATGTTCGCCATTATCAGCCTGAGTCGTAATGCGGGCACGTTTCAACCCTTCGACAAGCACTTTTACCGTGCCGTCAGGCAGTTTTAACATCTGTAAAATAGAAGCTACGGTACCAACGGAGAAAAGGTCATTAACCCCTGGCTCATCAGTTGAAGCTTCTTTTTGCGCAACCAACATGATCTGTTTGTCATGATCCATTGCTGCTTCCAGGCAGTGAATAGACTTCTCACGCCCTACAAACAATGGGATCACCATATGCGGGTAAACCACCACATCGCGCAGAGGCAATACAGGGATTTCTATGCGTTCGGAACGCTCAAGATTCATAGAGCTCTCTCTTCGTTTAGCTTTCGCCAGTTTTTAGGAATCTCGTGAAACACGGTTCTCACGAGTTTCACTCCATAGAATATAAAATATATGGGGACAGGAATTTGACATTCAATGGTATGGCACTTTAATAAAAACAAAATGAGGGTAATCCCCTCATTTTATTCAATAATATCTCGTTTAGTGAATTCCCTGTCCTAGATTCAATTATTCACCAGAAACCTGGGCATCCGGTTTGCTGTAAATCAGCAAAGGCGCAGATTGACCATTGATAACAGATTCGTCTACAACAACTTTTCCAACGTTTTCCATTGATGGTAGATCGTACATAGTGTCCAACAATGCGCCTTCAACAATAGAGCGTAGGCCGCGGGCCCCAGTTTTACGAACCATTGCTCTCTTAGCAATAGCAGTCAGGGCTTCACTTCTGAATTCCAGATCAACGCCTTCAAGGTTAAACAGTGCTTGATACTGCTTGGTCAACGCATTTTTAGGCTCTTTCAAAATCTGAATCAATGCTTCCTCACTCAATTCACTGAGCGTGGCGACAACAGGCAACCGCCCAATAAATTCAGGGATAAGCCCAAATTTGATAAGATCTTCCGGTTCAGCCTGTGCAAGCAGTTCGCCTTCAGTCGCTTTTTCTGACTCACCTTTGACTTTCGCACCAAATCCAATACCCGTACTGGTATTTAAACGCTGGCCAATGACTTTATCCAGACCTGCAAACGCACCACCACAAATAAATAGGATTTTGGAGGTATCTACCTGTAAAAACTCCTGCTGAGGATGTTTACGCCCCCCTTGAGGAGGAACTGCCGCAATTGTACCTTCAATCAGCTTCAGCAACGCTTGCTGTACACCTTCACCTGAAACATCCCGAGTAATTGACGGGTTATCAGATTTACGTGAAATTTTGTCAATTTCATCAATGTAAACAATACCGCGTTGAGCTTTTTGTACATCGTAGTCACATTTTTGCAGTAATTTCTGAATAATGTTTTCTACGTCTTCTCCTACATATCCCGCTTCGGTCAGCGTAGTCGCATCGGCCATGGTAAAAGGAACGTCAAGATAACGAGCCAATGTTTCAGCTAGTAGCGTTTTACCACTCCCTGTTGGACCAATAAGCAGAATATTACTTTTACCTAATTCAACACCGTTACTGGTATCGCCATTACGTAACCGTTTGTAATGGTTATAAACAGCAACCGCCAACACTTTTTTCGCCGTTTCCTGGCCGATAACATAATCATCCAAATGCTGACGGATCTCATGAGGCGTTGGTAATGCACTACGCTCACGATGTGGTACAAGCTCTTTAATTTCTTCGCGAATAATGTCGTTACATAAATCCACACATTCATCGCAGATATATACTGACGGGCCAGCAATCAATTTTCGCACTTCATGTTGGCTTTTCCCGCAGAAAGAGCAATACAGCAGCTTTCCTGAACCGTCTTTGCGCTTATCTGTCATCAGTCACAACCTCACTTTATCAACTGCTCCCCCAGATCTATCTGGCAAAGCAGGAAACTTCTGCTATTACCCCGAACGTCATAGCTTTACCAAATGGTAAGCTGAATGTTTATATTATAGCTTCCGGGAATAATAAATTAATCGCGATGGGTGAAAATCTTATCAACCAATCCATACTCTACGGCTTCATCTGCCGACAAGAAACGATCACGTTCTGTATCTTTCGCGATCTCTTCAATAGGTCTTCCCGTATGTTTTGCCATTAACTCATTCATACGAGATTTTACTTTCAATATTTCCTGAGCGTGAATTTCAATATCTGTAGCTTGTCCCTGGAAACCGCCTAATGGCTGATGGATCATAACCCGGGAATTTGGCAAACAGATACGTTTTCCCTTTGCGCCGGCAGTCAACAAGAATGCTCCCATTGAACATGCCTGCCCCATACAAATAGTACTGACATCCGGTTTAATAAACTGCATCGTATCATAGATGGACATTCCCGCAGTAATCACGCCACCTGGCGAATTGATATATAAGAAAATATCTTTTTCCGGATTCTCCGCCTCAAGAAACAGCATCTGGGCTACAACCAGGTTTGCCATATGATCTTCAACCTGACCGGTCAGAAAAATAATACGTTCTTTTAATAAGCGCGAATAGATATCGTACGAACGTTCCCCACGCGCAGTCTGTTCAACTACCATCGGCACCAGAGCCATGTGAGGCGCATATTGATCCCGCTTGTCGCTATATGACATTTTCGTCTCCTAATAGAATTCATGTTGGTGCCATTCATAACCAATTCTACTTGAGATAAGCGATGATGACCATGATTCAAAGTTAACCAATCAAGGGGGAATTACCCCTGAAAAATTTTGCAATCATATACATAATATTAAAAAGGATCTGGGGTTAAACCCACTTTTTTCAAGAAAAATCTTGCCTCTTACTTATAAAAAAACCCGCAGATTTATCTGCGGGTTCATTTCACTAAGACAACAAATTCATTATCTCACGACAAAATTAAAACTTATGCCATTTGATTCTGATTCATTAACTCATTGAAAGTGGTTTCTTTTTCAGAAACTTTTGCTTTCCCCAAAAGAACTTCAACAGCTTGTTCTTCCAAAGCAATATTACGAACATTATTCATCAATTCTTGGTTTTTACCATAGAATTCGATCACTTCTTGAGGATCTTCATAGGCAGAAGCCATTTCCTCGATTAATGCTTTAACACGCTCTTCATCAGCTTTCAGTTCATTACTGCTGATAACTTCACCTAATAGCAGACCAACAACAACGCGACGTTTAGCTTGTTCTTCAAACAGTTCACGAGGCAGTTCCAGAGCTTGTTTTTCATTGCCGCCAAAACGTTGAGCCGATTGACGGCGCAGAACATCAATTTCGCTATCGACAACAGCGGCCGGCACATCGATTTCGTTAGCCTTAACCAAACCTTCGATAACTTGAGATTTAATACGGTTACGAACTGCATTTTTCAGTTCACGCTCCATATTTTTACGTACTTCTGCACGCAGACCATCAACAGTGCCATCAGCAATACCGAAACGTTTGATGAATTCTTCATTCAACTCCGGCAGTTCACGCTGTTCCACTTTTTTCAATGTGATCGCAAACTTAGCAGCTTTCCCTTTCAGATTCTCAGCGTGATAATCTTCTGGGAAATTGACATCAATGGTAAATTCTTCTCCAGCTTTATGACCAACAATGCCCTCTTCAAAACCTGGGATCATGCGGCCCTGCCCCATAGCCAGAACAAAGTCAGATGCCTTACCACCTTCAAACTCTTCACCATCAACAAAACCATTGAAGTCAACAGTAATACGATCTTCCGCGCCAACAGCTTCTTCGGTTTCTTTCCAATTAGCCTGCTGCTTACGCAATGTTTCCAGCATTGCATCAACATCTTCGTCTTTTACTTCAACAACAGGTTTTTCAACTTCAATGGCTTCCAGATCTTTCAATTCAACTTCTGGATAAACTTCAAACTCTACAGAGTAAGTGAAATCTTCACCATTTTTGAATTGTTCTGGCGCATAACTTGGCGCACCCGCTGGATTAATTTTTTGTTCGATGATTGCATTAATAAAGTTACGTTGCATCAAATCACTCAGAACGTCTTGAATGACAGAAGCGCCGTAACGCTGTTTAACGATGTTCATAGGCACTTTGCCTTTACGGAAACCATCGATACGAACTTTTTTTGCTACATTGACCAACTCACTACTAACTGCTTTCTCAACATCGGCAGCAGGAACGGTGATTGTCACACGACGCCCAAGGCCTTGAGTGGTTTCAACAGAAACTTGCATCTTTTTACCTCAAAAAAATCATAGTGCTCGGTCAACTCCAGAGACCATACAACCAGCACATATTTGTATGTACCAATCGCAACACTCTCTAAGAACCGGGGCGGTCGCATTTAAAAACCGAGAATCCCTGATGTCAGAAGCGTCCCGAAACCATTCTAAAAATTAGACGCGACATTATAGCGATGCAGACGGTGTGAGTCGAGAATTGCTGAAAAAAGGCCGAACTATTCATCAACTTCACAGGATAACGATTATTCAGCGGCTAAATTTACATCCAAAACGGATGCATATATAAAACATAAAAACGGCCCGAAGACCGTTCGCTAAATTTATTCTATTGTGTAAGAAAATGCCCAAAATTAAGTATCAATCAGCGGATTTCAGGCAACAATATTACCCCCGCGACATGCTGGTGACGCTAAAACAGTATCCTGTAATTCATTCCACTCTTTTTCTGTATAGGTATGCAACGCCAAAGCATGAACACCTGCGGACAATTCTGCCGATAATACGCTGTAAACAGAACGATGGCGATTCAGCATACGTTCACCAGCAAATTTATTACTGATGATTACGACCTTAAAATGGCTTTCAGAACCTACGGGTACATTGTGACGATAACTTTCATCAATGACCTCAAGATACGAGGGATTAAATGCAGCCTGTAATTTTTCTTCTATATCCTGATACACCATATCATTCTCCTTAACCACACAGCAGTCGTACTGCCAACCATACTAATAATTTTAGTCTATTCTCCATGAGTTATAGCGCCAACGCATTAAAATATCTTTTAATCGAATCCCACATCATAAGGTTTTTATATGCGTTTACCCCATCAGGGATATGCCATGATCAAAAGGCAGTGCTATTATTGACGCAATTTATGCTATTGATAAGTATTACTGGATATCCTTATCACCGATGAGAAAATTAACATGTTGAAAAGAATCTTATTCCCACTCATTGCGCTTTTTCTTCTTGCTGGTTGTGCCGCTCCCAGCAATACCTTGACCATTGAACCTAAAATTACATTGCCAACAGCAGATCCAACAATGGGCGCGATTACCATCAGTATCAGCGGTGCCGACAATCGTCAGTCTCAGACACTTGCTCAAGTTAACCGCAATGCAAAGCTGGAAATACTGAAACCCTCCCGTGATCTGCGCTTTCTACTCCAGGAAATCCTGGAAAAACAGATGACCGCCCGTGGTTATATGATTGGATCTCCAGCCAATGCCAATCTGCAAATTATTGTGAACAATCTATATGCAGACGTTAAAGAAGGTAGCCTGCGCCATAATATTTCAACAAAAGCCGATATTTCCATCATTAGTACAGCGCAAAATGGCAGTAAACAAGTTAAAAATTACCGCACTAGTTACAATGTACAAGGCCCTTTAGGCGCAACTAACGAAAAAATTGCTGATGCGGTCAATACTGTCTTATCAGAAGTCATAGCAGATATGGCTCAAGATCCCTCAGTCAGCAATTTCATCAAACAAAATGCTCGCTAATTAAAGGATTAATTGTTTATTAAAGGACTAATTATTTACTCTGCCCGCCAAGGGCAGGGTTTTGGGGGGCACATGTCTTATCGTTATCTCAACGTTTTTACCCAACATAACTCACGAATCCTGCTTTTACTCGGCTTTGTTTCTGGTTTACCGCTCGCATTGACTGCCAGCACCCTGCAAGCATGGATGACTGTCGAAGACATTGATCTTAAAACAATTGGCTTCTTTTCTCTTGTCGGCCAAGCATATGTTTTCAAATTTCTTTGGTCCCCTTTTATGGACCGATTTACCCTCCCTTTTCTCGGGCGCCGCCGTGGTTGGCTACTTGTTACACAGTCATTACTCATAACCAGTATCGCTGCAATGGGTTTTCTCCAACCATCTCAACATTTATGGTGGCTGGCCACACTAGCGGTAACCATTGCCTTCTGCTCCGCATCACAGGATATCGTCTTTGATGCTTATAAAGCCGATTTATTGAGTAGCGAAGAGCGGGGTGTAGGTGCTGCCGTTTCGGTACTTGGTTATCGATTAGCCATGTTGGTTTCAGGCGGGTTAGCACTATGGATCGCAGACCGCTATATTGGCTGGCAACACACCTACTGGTTGATGGCTGGATTGATGCTAATTGGCATCTATGCGACGTTAAAAGCTAGAGAACCTGAAATTGACGCTCCGCCACCAAAAACACTCCAGCAAGCCGCAATAGAACCATTAGCCGATTTTTTTAATCGCAATAATGCATGGCTGATACTACTGTTGATTGTCATGTATAAAATGGGAGATGCCTTTGCCGCCAGCCTAAGTACCCCATTTCTAATCCGTGGTATTGGCTTTGATGCTGGTGAAGTCGGAATGATCAACAAAACGCTAGGATTAACGGCAACCATCGTTGGTGCATTATATGGTGGTTATTTGATGCAACGATGGAGTTTATTCCGCTCACTCATGAGCTTTGGCATCCTTCAAGCGATTTCCAATATCGGATACTGGCTGTTATCTATTACTGACAAAAATATCTACACTATGGGTAGCGCCGTTTTTCTGGAAAATATCTGTGGCGGAATGGGAACCGCTGCATTTGTCGCCCTAATTATGGCGTTATGTCATAAATCATTCTCTGCGACACAGTTTGCTTTATTATCTGCTTTATCTGCTGTTGGGCGAGTCTATGTCGGCCCAATTGCGGGTTGGTTCGTTGAATTACACGGCTGGCCAAACTTCTATCTATTCTCTATAGCGGCCTCTGTTCCAGGCTTATTACTGTTATTTGTCTGCCGCCAGACTCTGGTTTATACCCAGCGAACTAATGATTTTATGCCACGTACTGAGTTCAAAAATTTCTATCGTCTAGCGCTTGGCTTACTATCATTAGCAAGCATCTTGCTCACATTTTGGTTACTTATCATCATCACCAATGCTCTTAATTGGACTCATACGCCTGATCTGGCCGAAACATTACTACTATGGGGAGTACAAATTGGTATCACAAGCATCATTCTCGGTAGCTTTCTAGATTATCTTGCATTAAGAAAGTGCAAATTGGCTTAAAAGGTGAAAATATTAAGTTAATTTATCAAAGGTTGACGACCGTCAGCCTTTGATATCCCAGCCCTCTTTTTAAATATTTAAGTGATAGCGATCACACTTCAAATAGTCATTTGCCAAAAGTGCTATTTTCGAGTGATTATTTAATTGTTCAATGTTCATATCTGCGTAGAATCAGACTACCATTTTAAGGGTTATTTAATATAGCTTTAAAACCCAAAACCTCTTTTCATGGATGCGTTAGAGAAATTTATGAGAACAACCATTCTGGCTACTGCTTTATTCACCACCGTCTCAGTTCCCGCTTATGCTGAATATCAAGGGGGCTTTGCTAATATCAGCATGAACTACCTCGACTGGACTAGCCATACCACACACAAGTCAGGGCAAACCTCTCATAAAGACGACTTTGCCTATTTGGAACTGGAAGGCGGAGCCGGCTTTGACTGGGGTGAATTATACGGGTTCTTTGATCTGGAAAATGCTTTCAACAGTCAACATGCTGAACCAGGGGATAACCAAAGATACACTTTTAAAACAACCGGTCGCTTTTATCTGGCTGATACTGGTTTCAACCTCTATGGTCATGTTTACGGTACTTACTCCCTCCCAGGTACAGCACACGGCGGGAACTTCCACGAGGTAAATACCCTCTATGGTATTGGTTACAACACTGATTTCGCCGGTGTCTGGTTCAAACCATTCGTTGCGCTGCACTATGTTGACCAAACTTTCTACTCCGGTAATAACGGCTATGTCGTTGGCTGGGTTGCGGGTTACGACTTTCAACTCTGGGAAGAAAAATTCAGCATAACTAACTGGAATGAAATAGAACTTAACAGGAATGAACGCTACGGCAACGGTGGACGAAACGGCGCCAATGGAGCAATAGCGTTATGGTGGACGCCTCACCAATCCTTCACAACCGGCATTCAATATCGATATGCCGATCATAAATTAGGTGAAGACTTCTGGCAGGATGCGATTGTCTACTCCATTAAATATAATTTCTAATTATTGATTTTAATTGTGGGCTGCCAAAAGCGGCTCACAATTAATTTAATTCCTAAATAAAATGACTACGGTGGAAATTTTTAAAGCAAATTTTTTTATTTTTTTCCTTTCACCTAAAAAATATAAAATGATTTAGTACAAATTCATATTTCCGCACTATTTCGTTACAATTAAATAACCTTTTCAAGCTAACTTCTGATTAATCTTACAGTTGCATGTGATCCCAGTAACATAAAGGGTTAACAACCCCTCAACTAACTATTACAAATGTTTACACTCCAGTGGCCTTACCGTAGAATGCCCGCACTGATGAAACGACAATAGAGCTTTTGTTATTTGGGGTCGTTAGATGAGACTTATGAAATACAATAAAAGTATTGGGATATTGTCAATACTAGCGGCTACTCTTATGCTGAGTGGCTGCGATATGGTATTGATGAATCCTAAAGGCGCTATCGGCGCTGAACAAAAAACACTGATACTTACGGCTATTGGCTTGATGCTGATCATCGTTATTCCGGTAATCATCATGGCATTCACTTTTGCCATGCGTTACCGCGAAGCCAACAAAAGTGCTACCTATCACCCTAACTGGGCACACTCAAATAAAATTGAGCTGGTAGTATGGACCGTTCCTATCATTATCATTCTTATTTTAGCAACCATTACCTGGAAAACAACCCACGAGCTTGACCCATATAAACCACTGGTCAGTGATGAAAAACCCGTGACTATTGAAGTTATTTCTCTTGATTGGAAATGGCTATTCGTTTACCCGGAGCAAGGTATCGCCACAGTTAACGAAATTGCTTTCCCTACTGGGGTTCCTATTAACTTCAAAATCACCTCTGATTCTGTGATGAACTCATTCTTCATCCCACAGTTAGGTGGTCAAATCTATGCAATGGCTGGCATGCAGACTAAACTTCACTTAATTGCCGATGAACCTGGCACTTATAAAGGTTTATCCAGTAGCTATAGTGGCCACGGCTTCTCCGGCATGAAATTTACTGCTACCGCTACCGCAGATCGTGAAGGTTTTGAACAATGGGTTCAAAAAGTGAAAGCCTCTCCCAAAACCTTGGATACCATGCAGGCATTTAACGAGTTAGCTAAACAAAGCCAGAACCATCCGGTTGAATACTTCTCAAGCGTTAAGCCTAACCTGTATCAAGACATTATTGCCAAATTTATGGGCAACATGAATATGCATGGCGGCCACGGTGCAACGACAGGTCATAACATGAATATGAGCGAGACCGCTCATGCCGGAGTTGAGGAATAAAGTAATGTTGGGAAAATTAACACTTGATGCAATCCCATTGCATGAGCCCATTGTCATGGTCACTCTTGCTGGGATTCTCTTCGCAGGGCTCGCGATTGTCGGAGCCCTGACCTATTTCCGTAAATGGAAATGGCTGTGGAGCGAGTGGTTAACCAGCGTTGACCACAAGAAAATCGGTATTATGTACATTATTGTGGCGCTGGTCATGATGCTCCGTGGCTTCGCCGATGCCATCATGATGCGTGGTCAGCAGGCTGTCGCCTCTGCGGGTGCAGAAGGTTTCCTGCCGCCGCACCACTATGACCAGATCTTTACCGCCCACGGCGTCATCATGATTTTCTTCATGGCGACACCTTTTGTTGTCGGCCTGATGAACATCGTGGTTCCACTACAGATCGGCGCTCGTGACGTAGCATTCCCATTCCTGAACTCACTGAGTTTCTGGTTCTTCGTCGTTGGCGTTGCGCTGATTAACATCTCTCTGGGTGTGGGTGAATTCGCTCAGACCGGCTGGTTAGCTTATCCTCCGCTCTCAGGTATAGAATATAGCCCAGGCGTTGGGGTCGATTATTGGATATGGAGTCTTCAAATATCCGGTATCGGTACCTTGCTGACAGGCGTTAACTTCTTTGCGACGATCCTGCGTATGCGTGCCCCTGGCATGTCCATGATGAAAATGCCTGTATTCTCTTGGGCAGCACTCTGTACTAACGTACTTATCATCGCCGCATTCCCAATTCTGACAGTTACCATTGCCCTGCTAACTTTTGACCGTTACATGGGTACCCATTTCTTCACCAATGATATGGGCGGTAACATGATGATGTATATCAACCTGATATGGGCTTGGGGTCACCCTGAAGTTTATATTCTGGTGCTGCCAGTCTTTGGTGTTTTCTCTGAAGTGACTGCGACGTTCTCGAAAAAACGACTGTTCGGCTACACTTCTCTGGTGTGGGCAACCATTGCCATCACCGTATTGTCGTTTATCGTATGGCTGCACCACTTCTTTACGATGGGTTCTGGCGCGAACGTTAACGCTTTCTTCGGCATAGCCACCATGATTATCTCGATTCCGACAGGCGTTAAGATTTTCAACTGGCTGTTCACCATGTATCGAGGCCGTATTGAGTATAAAACACCGATGTTGTGGACCGTTGGCTTCATCGTCACCTTCTCTATCGGTGGTATGACCGGCGTTCTGCTGGCAGTTCCAGGCGCAAACTTCGTTCTGCATAACAGCTTGTTCCTGATTGCACACTTCCATAACGTGATCATCGGTGGTGTTGTTTTCGGTTGTTTCGCTGGTACTGCTTACTGGTTTCCGAAAGCTTTTGGTTTCACACTGAATGAAAAATGGGGTGTCCGCGCATTCTGGTTCTGGATCATCGGCTTCTTTATCGCCTTTATGCCAGTTTACGCGCTCGGCTTTATGGGAATGACCCGTCGTATTAGCCAAGATATCAACCCTGAATTCCATACTCTGCTGGTCGTCTCCGCGATTGGTGTCGCACTGATTGCCGTTGGTATCCTGTGTCAGGTCATTCAATTCTACGTGAGTATCCGTGACCGTGACCAAAACCGTGACCTGACCGGTGACCCTTGGGGCGGACGTACTCTGGAGTGGGCAACATCTTCTCCACCGCCGTTCTACAACTTTGCTGACGTTCCACATGTGCAAACCCGTGATGCATGGTGGGATATGAAAGAAAAAGGCACTGCTTATAAGCGTCCTGCTCAGTATGAAGAAATTCATATGCCTAAAAACGCCGGGGCGGGTGTAATCATTGCTGGCTTTAGCTTGCTGTTTGGTTTCGCCATGATTTGGCATATCTGGTGGCTGGTTATCGCAAGCTTTGCAGGCATGATTATCACTTGGATTGCAAAAAGCTTTGATGAAGATGTTGATTACTACGTACCCGTTGCTGAAGTTGAGCAAATTGAGAATCAACACCATGAACAAATTAGCAAGGCAGGTCTGAACCATGTCAACTGAAACTATGACTAACCACAATCATGCCCACGAGCATCATGGGCACCACGATGCGGGAGCCACTAAAGTATTCGGTTTCTGGGTCTACTTGATGAGTGACTGTATTCTGTTCGCATGTCTGTTTGCGACTTATGCAGTACTCGTTAACGGAACCGCGGACGGCAAATCTGGTAAAGAGCTTTTCGACCTCTCTTTTGTATTGGTTGAAACTTTCCTACTGTTATTCAGTAGTATCACTTATGGCTTTGCCATGCTGGGAATGAACAAAGGAAAAATCGGCCAGGTTAACGCCTGGCTTGGTATGACTTTCCTGTTCGGCCTTGGCTTCGTGGCGATGGAATTGTACGAATTCCATCATCTGATTGTTGAAGGCTACGGCCCTAACCGCAGTGCATTCTTGTCTGGATTCTTCGCACTGGTTGCTACTCACGGTATCCACGTTACCTGTGGTCTGGTCTGGATTATCATCATGATAATTCAAGTCACCCGCCGCGGTTTAACTGATGTCAACAAAACCCGTCTGAACTGCCTGAGCTTGTTCTGGCACTTCCTGGATGTGGTCTGGATCTGTGTATTTACCGTTGTTTATCTGTTAGGAGCTATGTAATGAGTCATTCTAATACTGCTCATACTGGAGCTAGCCACGGTAGCCTGAAGTCTTATCTGATCGGCTTTGTTCTTTCAGTCATCCTGACAGTGATTCCGTTCTGGATGGTAATGGATGGTTCTGCCTCCCATACGACTATCCTGACAACGGTAGTCGCTCTGGCTGTGGTGCAGATTATTGTTCATTTTATCTACTTCCTGCACATGAACACTTCGTCAGAAGAGCGCTGGAACTTAGTAGCATTGCTGTTCACCATTTTAATTATCGGTATTGTTGTTGTTGGCTCACTATGGATTATGTACAACCTCAACATTAATATGATGGTTGATTAAAGAGCTGCATATATGATTAAGCAATACCTGCAAGTAACTAAACCAGGAATTATTTTCGGCAATTTAATTTCTGTGATCGGTGGTTTTCTACTCGCCTCGAAAGGGGTGATTGATTACCCTTTGTTCATCTCGACTCTGCTCGGCGTTTCATTAGTCGTGGCTTCTGGTTGTGTATTTAACAACTACATTGACCGAGACATCGATCGGATCATGGAAAGAACAAAAAACCGCGTCCTTGTAAAAGGACTTATTGATCCGAAAATCAGCCTGATTTATGCATCAATACTGGGTATTGCTGGCATAGTGCTGCTCTATGCAGCAGCCAATGCTTTAGCAATGCAATTAGCGATTATCGGTTTTGTCGTCTATGTAGGGGTTTATAGCCTCTATATGAAAAGGAAATCTGTTTATGGCACGTTGATCGGCAGTTTGTCCGGTGCGGCACCTCCGGTTATCGGTTATTGCGCAGTAACTGGTCAGTTTGATACGGGCGCGTTGATCCTGTTACTGATTTTCAGCCTGTGGCAAATGCCGCACTCCTATGCCATTGCTATTTTTCGTTTCAAAGATTACCAGGCAGCCAATATTCCTGTACTGCCCGTGATCAAAGGCATATCTGTGGCGAAAAACCACATTATCCTTTATATCCTGGCATTTATGATTGCAACCCTTATGTTAGCCATCAGCGGTTACGCTGGTTACAAATATTTGGTTGTTGCAGCAGCAGTGAGCGTCTGGTGGCTAGGAATGGCGTTATCCGGTTATAAAACTGATAATGACCGCATTTGGGCTCGTAAATTATTTATATTTTCCATTGTGGCAATCACTTCCCTGAGTGTCATGATGTCTATTGACCCACATGTGCCCTCAGAAGCCTTCCTAACTTACGTCCGGTAATTTTCCCTGATGGCAGAGGTGTCCCCTCTGCCATCAGTTTCTTTCCAGCCTGTTATCCCCTCCCCTTAATACTTCAATATTATTAATTCAATTAACTATTTACCCCTTATTGAAAACCTATCTACAATGACGTATCAAAATATTTCGAGGTAATCATGAACGATAATAAAATGACGCCACTTGAGCTTCGGGCGACATGGGGCCTAGGTTCAGTTTTTTCTCTGCGAATGCTAGGCCTGTTCATGGTGATTCCTGTATTAACAACCTATGGCCTGAATCTAGAAGATGCCACTAAAACACTTATTGGTATCGCCATTGGCATTTATGGTTTAACCCAGGCAATTTTACAGATCCCTGTTGGACTGCTTTCTGACAAAATTGGCGCTAAACCCTTAATTATTGGTGGGTTACTACTATTCGTCCTTGGCAGCATCATTGCTGCTCTCAGTGATTCTATTTGGGGCATAATAATTGGACGAGCGCTACAAGGCGCTGGAGCCATATCTGCTGCAATTATGGCGCTACTTTCTGATTTAACCCGTGAACAAAATCGAACTAAAGCGATGGCTTTTATTGGCATTAGTTTCGGAATAACTTTCGCCGCAGCCATTGTACTTGGCCCAATACTGGCTCACGCTATTGGGTTAAACGGTCTGTTTTGGGTAATTACCATTCTGGCTGGTTGTAGCATTCTGATAACACTATTTGCTGTTCCTTCCACAGATAAACACATCCTCAACCGCGAATCAGGCATTGTTCGTCACAGTTTCAGTAAGGTTCTGGCTGATAGCCAATTGCTGAAACTCAACTTTGGCATACTCAGTTTGCACACTTTGCTAATGGCAAGTTTTGTCGCCTTTCCTTTAGTGATGCAACAAGCAGGATTCCCTAACCAACAACATTGGAAGGTTTACCTGATCACCATGCTGGCTTCATTTGTATCTGTTTTACCTTTCATTATTTACGCAGAAAAAAAGCGCCGCATGAAACAAGTATTTTCACTGTGTATCACGATGCTACTGATGGCCGAAATTGTATTGTGGTCGGCGGGACATCACTTATGGGTAATTTTCATCGGCATACAAATTTTCTTTATTGCTTTCAATGTAATGGAAGCTATCTTGCCATCACTTATCAGTAAAGAAGCACCGGCAGGTTATAAAGGTACAGCAATGGGCGTCTACTCCACTAGCCAATTTTTAGGTGTCGCTTTAGGGGGGAGCCTTGGTGGTTGGTTATCTGAATTAAAAGGAGCACCGCTGGTATTTATGGCAGGTATCGTTCTGACAATCATTTGGTTGATTATCAGCACAACAATGAAACAACCCCCCTATGTCAGCAGCATCAGAATTTCTCTGCCAGAAAATATAGTCAATAAAGCATTGCTGGAACAAAAAATTCTTGTTCAACCAGGCGTTTGCGACGTCGTTATTGTGCCGGAGGAGCATAGTGCTTACATAAAAGTAGATACCAAGCTGACAAACAGAGCGCAACTTGAACAATTGATAGCCAATAATAATGACACGATAGATTAAGTATCAAACCAGATAACTCCACTCACTCCGATTTGATATTCAGGGAAACTGGGAGTGGGGTATTCTGGTCAAGAATACCCCACTCCATATTAGGCTAGATATTTCAATCCACTAGGCAGAAAATCAATCCCGGAAATTAGTAAACTGGAATGGCTGTCCCAGCTCTGCGCCACGAACTAATGCCATTACACTTTGCAAATCATCACGAGCTTTACCTGTCACTCGCACCTGTTCACCCTGAACCTGTGCTTGCACTTTCAGTTTACTATCCTTAATCAGCTTCACGATCTTTTTCGCCGTAGGGGTATCAATCCCCTGCTTCAAAGTCGCTTCAACGCTGTAAGTCTTACCACTGTGCAACATATCATCAGGGATATTCAATGCAGCGCCATCGATACCACGTTTAGCCAACTTTTCACGCATGATATCAACCAACTGATTTACCTGAAAATCTGACTCACTGGTAATCTTGATAGACTCGCTTTTTTCATTTAACTCGAAACTGGCGCTGACATTACGGAAATCCCAGCGGCTAGTAAGCTCGCGCTGCGCATTTTCTACCGCATTGCGAACTTCATGCATATCAATTTCTGAAACAATATCGAAAGATGGCATTATCCATGACCTCCTGATAATCAATAAGTTGGCATGATAACCGCTTTCCACTGTCAGCAAAAGCGCTATACTTGGATTAGCGGGATCTTATTATTTCTATCCAATATTATGGCAGCGTCTTTCAAAAGGTGTATATGAAGATAACCGTTCTTGGCTGTGGCGCTATAGGAAAACTGTGGCTAGCAGCATTATCGCAACAAAAGCATCAAGTACAGGGTTGGCTAAAAAGTTCCCGGCCTTATTTATCTGTTCATATTGACGAAATGAATGGGCAAGCATTCAACCAACCAATCCCAACTAATAACAGCGACCATCTTGCTAACAGCGAATTACTAATTGTCTGCCTGAAAGCATGGCAAGTCGCTGATGCAGTCAATAATTTACTGCCCAAGCTTTCACCTAATTGCCCAATTTTATTACTACACAACGGCATGGGTACCCAGGAAGAACTATTATCAGCGCCTAATCCCATACTGCTTGGCGTCACAACACATGGCGCATATCAGGATGACCAACGGGTTTATCATACCGCGTCCGGACTAACCCATATTGGCTCGGCAACGTCAAATGCAACTGGACTTAGATCCCTGGCTAATGTACTACACCAATCTTTGCCTGACGTTGCATGGCATAATGAAATCCTCTCTATTAGCTGGCTGAAACTTGCCGCTAACTGTGTCGTAAACCCGCTGACTACACTTTATGAATGCCAAAATGGCGATTTGCTTCGCTATCCGGAACAACTAAATATTTTGTGCGAAGAAATTATTCAGGTTATGAAACGAGAGAACATACATACCACCATCGACAACCTGATTGCCTATGTCTACGATGTGATTAAACTTACAGCAAAAAATTACTCTTCCATGTTGCAGGATATCCGCGCAAAACGTCGCACTGAAATTGACTATATCACCGGTTATTTATTACGCCGGGCCGGTGCACACGGTCTGGCAGCCCCTGAAAATACCCGTATCTATAACCTAGTTAAACATAAGGAAAGATGATTATGACCCCTTCAGCACTCATCTGCCTGACTCACGGTAGTGAAGAAATAGAAGCCGTTACAACCATTGATTTACTGGTACGCGCTGGCATCAATGTTACGATCGCCAGCACCACCAACGATGGAGAACTGATTTTAACTTGCTCCAGAGGTGTAAAACTAGTTGCTGATGTCCCTCTAGAAAAAGTTATTGATGAATCTTTCGATGCCATCATCTTACCCGGTGGTATGCAAGGTGCCGAATGTTTCCGTGATAATCCACTCGTTATCGAAAAAATCCGCCAGACACATTATCAAGGGAAAATTATCGCGGCAATTTGTGCCGTGCCTGCTATCGTGCTTGAACACCACAACTTATTCCCTACTGGCAAAATGACCGGTTATCCCGGTTTGCAAGACAAAATTTCGTCTGATAAATGGATTGATTGCCGAGTCTGTTTTGATGATCGAGTCAATCTATTGACCAGCCAAGGGCCAGCAACAGCTTTTGATTTCGCATTAAAACTCATTGAATTATTAAAAGGACGAGAAACAGCGGCAGAGGTGGCGACTCAACTCATATTGCCACTAGGTGTATATTCTTATCAGGACTGAAAAAATAGACAAAAACATCTTACTTTATACGATTCGGGGTTCACATAATAGGAACCCCGAAATATACAATTAAGGCCGATAAACCTTTACGTTGTCAAAACCCTGTTCAGATAAATAGAGTGCCTGCAAACGACTCATAACTCCACGTTCACAATAGAGTAAATAGGTCTTATCCTTTGGCAAATCACCAAACTGGCTGCTCAACTTATAGAATGGCAATGATTTGATTTCCACACCATTTAACTGCAATGGCCGATCATCTTGTTCATCAGGCGAACGAATATCCAATAACACATCCGTTGGAGCGAACGCTGTCACTGTTTCAATTTCAACCACTTGCTCATTGCTTTGTTCTGCGATCTGGCGAATATCAATATTCTGAGCCTCACTGATCACTTTTTCCAGAATATTAAAATCGAAATTTTCCTCTTCTGCTTCAATTTTAGCTTTAACAGCTTTTACCGTTGGGCTTTTTGAAATGACACCGCAGAATTCAGGCATCGTACGGGCAAAATCCTCAGTGCCAATCTCACGTGCTAACCTGATAATATGTTCTTTATCATGAGAAATCAGCGGCCGCAGAATCAATGTATCCGATGCATTATCAATCAAACGCAAATTAGTGAGTGTCTGGCTGGAAACTTGTCCCAAAGCTTCACCGGTAACAATCGCCTGCACGCCATAACGCTCTGCAACTTTAGATGCCGCTCTTACCATCATCCGTTTAAGCACCACCCCCATTTGACCATCGTCAATTTTTTCCAAAATTTCAGCGACAACAGGTTCAAAATCCACAGCAACGAAGCGGACTTTATGGGAACTACCAAAACGACTCCAAAGATAATGAGCAACCTGCTTCACGCCAATTTCATGGGCGGAACCGCCGAGGTTGAAGAAGCAATAGTGAACACGGCAGCCACGGCGCATGAGCATATAGCTGGAAACACCAGAATCAAAACCCCCGGAAATCAGAGACAATACATCTTCCTGCGTTCCGATAGGAAAACCACCAATCCCTTCATAACGGGCTTTTACCAAAATCAGCACATCCTGATCAATTTCCAAATTGACGGTAACATCAGGATGATTGAGTTTTACTTTCGCAGATTCAATATGCTGGTTTAAACCACTACCGACATAGCGTTCTACTTCATTAGAAGTAAATTGGTGTTTACCTCGACGCTTTACTCGCACGCAAAATGTCTTATTGTGGAGCGATTCGCCATAAGCGTCATAAGCTTGTTCAAAGATATGATGCATGTCACGAAACTCACGCTCTTCTACTTGCAGAATATGGTGGATACCGGGGATACGTGTCAACACATCACAAATTTGAGCGCCAAGGTTTTCATCTTTAGTACGAACTTCGATATTATCCCAATGGCGAACCACTGCAATATTATCTCCTAACGTTTTCAGCACATTGCGAATATTACTAGCGAGAATTTTAATAAAGCGCAAACGAACAGTTTGGCTCTTGATCGTGATTTCCGGGAATAATTTAATAATAAACTTCATAGTGAGTTATAGTAGTAGTTAGGCATTTTGATAAAAAAACTGATGGTACGTTTTGGTTGTCAAATCAGGCTGCGGAGTATAACACTATCTCGTGGTATAGCGCGGAAAAAACACAAAATCAGTTAAGGATTTGTTTGCACCAGCATAATAAGATAGTCTGCAACCCTCAGGCGAGCTCCGTAAATAGTAAAAAATTATGCCAAAGAAAAATGCAATATCAGAAAGCACAAACAGTACGCCAGAAAGTGCACCGGCAATGACATTTGAAAGCTCATTAAAAGAGCTAGAACAGATCGTCGCCCGGCTGGAATCAGGTGAACTGGCACTGGAAGAAGCCCTAAGCGAGTTTGAGCGTGGTATTCAATTAGCCCGCCAAGGGCAACAGACTTTGCAACAAGCAGAACAGCGAGTTCAGATTCTGCTTAACGATGATGCCCAATCTCCACTGAGTCATTTCTCCCCGGATACTGAATAAGCCTATGTCTGAACAAAATTCAACCCAATTTAAAGAACAGCTTAAAATCTGTCAACAACGAGTCAATAACGTTCTGATAAGCACACTATCTTCACTGGCATTTGCAGACAACCCGCTCGTTCACGCAATGCAACATGGTACTTTGCTCGGTGGTAAACGCCTGCGCCCATTTTTAGTTTATGCCGTTGGTGAAATGTTTGGGTTATCCGCAAATAATCTGGATGCTCCAGCAGCAGCCGTTGAATGTATCCACGCCTTTTCATTAATCCATGACGACTTACCGGCGATGGATAACGATGATTTACGCCGTGGACAACCGACCTGCCACATAAAATTTGGCGAAGCTCACGCAATTCTGGCGGGAGATGCATTACAGGCTCTGGCATTTGAAATCCTATCTAAAAGAGAAATGCCGGATGTTACAACAACAGATCGCCTCGAAATGCTTGCTGAATTGGCAACCGCCAGTGGCGTAGCCGGTATGTGTGGCGGCCAAGCCCTGGATTTGGCAGCAGAAGGCAAACACATCGATCTCCATATGCTAGAAAAAATTCATCGCCACAAAACAGGCGCGCTTATCCGTTCCGCAGTCAGAATGGGCGCATATAGCGCAGGCCAAAGTGGGCATGACGCCCTGCCTGAATTGGATCAATACGCCCAAGCCATCGGCCTCGCATTCCAAGTTCAGGACGACATTCTTGATGTCATTGGCGATACCGAAATGATAGGAAAACGCCAAGGCAGTGACCAACAGCTAGGAAAAAGCACTTACCCCGCATTACTAGGGTTAGAACAAGCACAGAAAAAAGCATACGAACTGTATCAAGAAGCATTACAAGCTTTGAATAAACTGGAAGATAAATCTTATAACACAACCATGCTGCGCACACTTGCCAGCTTTATCATTGAACGTAACAACTAAGGTCTGCCAGTAAATTTACCTACTGACAGCGCTATTAATAAACACTTCTTAACGAGCATCAAATGAGCATTGATATAGCCAAATACCCAACATTGGCATTAGCGGAAAATCCTGAAGAACTTCGTATGTTACCAAAAGAGAGCCTGCCGAAGTTATGTGATGAACTTCGGCAATTCCTGCTAAACAGTGTCAGTCGCTCTAGTGGTCATTTTGCCTCAGGTCTTGGCACCATTGAGCTGACTGTAGCGTTACATTATGTCTATAAAACGCCTTTCGACAAATTGGTATGGGACGTCGGCCATCAGGCTTATCCTCACAAAATCTTGACAGGACGCCGAGATCGTATTGATACGATTCGTCAAAAGAATGGGCTTCACCCTTTCCCGTGGCGGGATGAAAGTGAATACGACACCTTATGTGTCGGCCACTCATCGACCTCTATCAGTGCTGGATTAGGAATGGCAATTGCCGCTCAACGCGAAGGCAAAGGCCGTCGTACAGTTTGTGTTATCGGTGATGGCGCGATAACAGCAGGCATGGCTTTCGAAGCGATGAACCATGCCGGGGATATCGACCCGGATATGTTAGTTATTCTTAATGACAACGAAATGTCTATCTCAGAGAACGTTGGTGCGTTAAATAACCATCTAGCTCAACTTCTATCCGGTAAACTCTACACCACATTGCGGGAAGGTGGGAAAAAAGTCTTTTCCAATCTACCTCCGATTAAAGAACTACTGAAAAAAACCGAAGAACATATCAAAGGCATGGTTGTTCCTGGCACTCTGTTTGAAGAATTGGGCTTTAATTACATTGGCCCTATCGACGGACATGATGTACTGACATTGACCCAAACGCTAAAAAATATGCGTGAGTTGAAAGGGCCGCAGCTACTGCACATCATGACTAAAAAGGGTCGGGGCTATGCACCCGCCGAAAAAGATCCTATCAGTTGGCATGCGGTACCTAAATTTGATCCGACTACTGGCGCATTACCTAAAAGCTCAGACAACCGCCCTACTTTCTCCAAAATCTTTGGAGACTGGTTATGCGAAGAAGCCGCCAATGACAAAAAACTGATGGCAATCACACCAGCCATGCGCGAAGGCTCTGGTATGGTGCGTTTCTCCCGTGAATATCCTGATCAATACTTCGATGTCGCCATTGCAGAACAACATGCCGTGACTTTTGCCGCTGGTTTGGCAATTGGTGGTTACAAGCCGATTGTTGCTATCTATTCGACATTTCTCCAACGTGCTTATGACCAAGTTATCCATGATATCGCCATTCAGAATCTACCTGTTCTATTTGCAATAGATCGCGGAGGTATCGTAGGTGCTGATGGTCAGACACATCAAGGCGCCTTTGATCTTTCATTCCTTCGTTGCATCCCCAACATGGTCATTATGGCGCCCAGTGACGAGAACGAATGCCGACAGATGCTGCATACCGGCTATCATTATCAGCAAGGTCCAGTAGCCGTGCGCTATCCACGAGGGACCGGAACGGGGGCAGAACCCCAACCATTTGAACAATTGCCAATTGGTAAAGGCGTTATTCGTCGTCAGGGTAATAAGGTAGCGATCCTGAACTTTGGAACTCTGTTACCCGATGCAATAACAGCAGCAGAGTCACTGGATGCGACTGTTGTTGATATGCGTTTTGTCAAACCACTGGATAAAGAATTGATATTAGAAATGGCTGATAACCATGATTTATTGGTCACGCTGGAAGAAAATGCCATTATGGGCGGTGCCGGAAGTGGCGTTAATGAACTGCTAATGCAGGAAGGTCGTCTGGTGCAAATTCTGAATATTGGCTTGCCTGACCAATTTGTTCCACAAGGTAATCAGGAAGAAATCAGAGCGGATTTAGGGCTTGATGCCGTAGGTATTCAGAATAGCATCAATAAAAGGCTATTTTCCTGAGTGTATAGGGATAATAGGATATTTATTCTATTATCCTCAGTTTAGGATTATAGTAGGAAGTGCCTCAAGTTAGATGATATGTATTTTCCGCATTCTTCTCTATAAAAAGGCACTATTTTCAGAATCAAGTAACGATACCTACCAAAGGCTCTACACAAACCCAGTAATCCAGTGCAGTCGTCTTCTGAAAATAACAAAATCGATAGAGGTCACTGCCGTGCCAAAAACGTTCGTATTTGATACGGTACGCGTACGCTTTCATTGTGTACATTTTGCTAATAGGCACACCTTAGTGTACAATTTCAATGCGTATAAATAGGAGGACGTAACAATGCCTCAGATCCCAGTAGAAACTAATGACCGAATGTCGCTACGTATTGCCTCAGAAGAAAAGTCGCTGTTGATGCGTGCAGCCGCTTTACAACATACCAACTTGACTGAGTTCGTGCTCCGCAATGTGATGTCAGCAGCACGGAAGATTATCGACGAGAACGAACGACTGGAGCTGACCGAAAGAGATAGTTTGCATGTTCTGGATCTTTTGGATAACCCACCGGCACCGAATGATAAATTGTTGGCCGCAGCATTTGCCTTGCCGAAACAATCATGATGCTACCAATCTGGCACGAAGAGCCTATAGGCAAACATCATTATCGCGGTGCTTTTGACTGTGGTGATGAGGCGTTGAATCAGTTTTTACATCGCCATGCAAGGCAGAGCCATGAGAAAGGTGGGGCAAAAACCTACCTTGCGGTTAGCGAGAGCAATCGGACGGTATTGGGTTACTACAGTCTAAGCCCCGCTTCTATTGCTTATGAACGTGCACCGGAAGTGATTAAACGTGGTCTGGCTCGACATGAAGTGCCAGTATTTCGGCTTGGCCGTCTGGCTGTAGATCTTTCAGTACAGAGTCAAGGACTCGGTGGCCAGTTGTTGCTAGCTGCTGGTCGGCGCTGTTTATTGGTGGCCACGCAGGCTGGCGGGGTTGCATTGCTAATTGATGCCAAGAATGAGCGTGTTGCCGAGTGGTACGCCAGCTATGATGCTATTCCGCTATTAGATGCCCATCTATCTTTGCTGTTACCATTAAAAACAATACATGCGGCACTAGTCACTGCGGGAAAGCTTTAAATGAACGAAGCCAACCAATCACAATAAATTACAACTACTACCAGATATCTCTGCTAAACGACAGGGAAACGCCTACGTCATATTTAAAAATGGGCATTAAGAAATCGGCGGAGTAGTTGTTCACGGTACTCGGTTGGGTGATACCCAACTTCAACCTAAGATATTTCCTTGTACCAAGTGCAACCAGATCATTGCCAGACTGGTGTTCTCTTGGGATTCTGCATCCGTTGAAGAAATGGAAACTGTCGGCAAAAAACTTGAGCTGGAAGCCTTCGTTTCTGACTATCCGGTATGGGTACTTGGCGCACCTGACTGCGACGATGATAACATCGCGAAGCATTTACATGCCCAAGAAAGGGGAGGTGTATTGGGAGCATCCAGATAACATGAACAAGCGGTTGATTGAACTCAACGAGAATCTCTGTTGGGGCACTTTTACGCAGAAACTTACGGTTTTGTCCTCACACAACTATCCCAAACCGGAATTTTCTGTAGAAAAATCACCTACCACAGAAGTTAGCGGTTATCGCAGCTACCCGATCACTACTCCAAGTATGAAGCAAAAAATGAGTCCCTCTCTAAGGGATAATCAATACACCACACCTCAAAAAGTCAAAATCTGATAAAACGCCAATAACCAAACAATCACGAAAGAAAATACACCCGCAATAATATCATCCAACATGATGCCTAATCCTCCATGAACATAGCGATCAAACCAGCGAATTGGCCACGGTTTCCACATATCGAGAATACGGAACACCATAAAACCGGTCAAAACCCACTGCAAGTTAATCACAGGGATTGCCATCAATGTGATCCACATACCGATAAATTCATCCCAGACAATACTGCCGTGGTCATGAACCTTCATATCATCAGAAGTACGCTGACAAATCATTATGCCGAAAAACATCCCGACAATAATCACCAACCAGCAAATCCATTCCGGGAACTGAACCAGTAATAACCAGAACGGAATAGCCGCTGCCGATCCCATTGTCCCCGGCACGACCGGCGACAGCCCACTACCAAAACCTGTCGCTAATAGATGCCAGGGATTGCTCATCCGTAAGCGACGCTTTGCCTTATCCATGTGCTTCCTCGGTAATAAAATGATCGAACCCTTTTAGATCTAATTTAATCTCTTTATTATTGCTGTAGTAACGAATACCTTCCGATTCCGCCATGATCTGTCCAACACAGCTAAAACCAGCACCGGTATGCGCTAACGCAATTTCCAACGCACCACGATTCCGCTCCGGGACGGTAAAACATAATTCATAGTCCTCACCACCACTCAAAGCCCACATCAAAGCTTGCTGCGGTTCAACATATTGTTTCATCGCATCAGAGTAAGGAATCGCATCCAGGTTTATTCTGGCTCCACATCGGCTGGCTTTCAGGATGTGACCCAAATCAGAAATCAAACCATCAGACAAATCAATAGCTGATGTTGCCAAGCCACGTAGCGCTTGCCCTTGTAAAATACGAGGCTGCGGCCTGAGATGACGCTGAACTAACCAGTTGTGGGATATCGGATCAGAAATTTGCAAACGATTTTGTAACAGAGCCAAACCCGCCGCACTATCACCCAACGATCCACTCACATAAATCCAATCGCCATTTTTTGCGCCAGCACGCCGTAACGCTCTGCTTGCGGGAACTAAGCCATGAATCGTCAACGTCAGACTCATTGGGCCGCGGGTAGTGTCGCCGCCAATAAGCTGCATACCGTAATAACGCAATTGTTCAAACAAACTGTCACTGAAACTACTCAGCCAGCATTCATCCACTTCCGGTAATGTTAAAGCCAATGAAAGCCAAGCAGGATCAGCGCCGACCGCGGCCAGATCACTAAGATTCACAGCGAGAGATTTGTAAGCTAAATCTTCAGGGGAGATATCAGGTAAAAAATGAACGCCTGAAACTAAGGTATCCGTACTAACCGCCAATTGTTGTTTATCGGCCAGTGTCATTAGTGCGCAGTCATCACCAATACCCAAATTTACATCACGCCGGTTAGTCTCCTGGCGATCAAAATAACGTGCAATGAGGTCAAATTCGCCACATGCCATAATAAAATCCCAAAAAATTACTGATGATCATGAACATAAGGCCGGTATCCCGGCCTTACAAATCATCGTCTACGGTGGGAAAAACCCGACAAGCAGTAGCTTATCTTTTTCTGCGTACTGCTGGACCAGATTTATCCAATACTCCGTTCACGAATTTGTGACTATCTTCAGCACCGAAGACTTTTGCCAATTCGATAGCTTCGTTAATAGCCACTTTATAAGGGACATCATCACGATAACTTAGTTCAAACATAGCAACACGCAAAATGGCTTTTTCTACCTGACCTAACTCTTCGAGCTGACGGGAAAGATAAGGAGCCATCAAAGCATCCAGCTTAACTGCATTCACAGCTACTCCTGACAGCAATTCACGAAAATAGGTTACGTCAACACCAGTGACGTCCTGCTCCGACAGAAACTGTAATTCAACATCAGCAATGCTATTGCCAGATAATTGCCATGAATATATAGCCTGAACAGCGCACTCACGAGCACGACGACGAGCAGCAGGTTTCACAAGATTCCCCTTAATTAAAACTAAAATCAGCCTTTAATGGCATTAATTACATTGACCATTTCCAGCGCGGTTAATGCAGCTTCTGCGCCTTTATTACCCGCTTTGGTTCCAGCGCGTTCAATCGCCTGTTCAATGCTTTCTGTAGTCAGAACACCAAATGCCACTGGGATTTCACTGGACATCGCCACACTAGACAGACCAGAACTGCATTCACCAGCAACGTATTCAAAATGAGCGGTACCACCGCGGATAACTGTACCTAGCGCGACAACGGCATCATATTTTCGGGTTTCGACCAATGTCTTCACTGTCAATGGTAACTCGTAAGCACCAGGAACCCAGACAACAGTGATATTCTCTGAGGCAACCTGACCGATACGCTCAAGCGCATCTACCGCGCCTCCTAACAGACTGTCATTAATGAAGTTGTTGAAACGTGCAATGGCAATCGCCACACGAGCTTGTGGAGCTGCAACAACACCTTTGATTACGTTCATAGCCTTCCTTCTATCTGTTCATATCCGCAGGGGGGCGGATTCTATCATATTCTTTCGTTAGCCGCGCCTGCCGATTTAGCAACGGAGCATAAAAACAGGCAAATTAATCCACACTCACATATTCAGTCAGTATACAGGCCGTAAACGCAGACGAAGATCAGGCCCAACTTGCTGTATATCAAAAATGTCAAATTCCGGCGCCACTGCCAGATTTTTGAGTTCAGGAATAGTAAACAAACCACAAGCCGTATCACCTAGCACTTTTGGCGCAACGTAAAGAACCAGTTCATCCACCAATCCTAACGTTAGCAATGCCCCCGCCAACAATGCCCCGCATTCAGTCCAGACCGTATTGATCTGGCGCCTCCCCAACTGCATCATCAATGACACTAAATCTACCCCAGCACCATGAGCCGGTAACAGTATCTGTTCTACATTTTTAGACAAGTCATGTTCATCTGCTTTAGTGCGAGCCAGCCAACAATAACCGGGCTGTTGTATCACCTGATGCTGAGGACCAACACGATTTTGACTGTCAACAATAACACGTACCGGTTGACAAAGATTTTCCTCGGGATAAGCCGCCTGAGTTTCTGCATCCAATTCACTCCAACGAACCGTCAAGTGAGGATCATCAGCCAGAACAGTGCTACTGGAACTCAGAATCGCGCTACATTGAGCACGGAATTTTTGCACATCATCGCGAGCTTGAGATGATGTAATCCATTTACTTTCGCCAGAAGCTAATGCAGTTCGCCCGTCAAGAGAAGAAGCCATCTTCAACTGAACATACGGGAATCCGGTACGCATCCGTTTCAAAAATCCCCGGTTGAGAGATTCAGCTTCTTCCATCATCAGACCATGCTCTACTGCAATACCAGCCTGTTGCAGCTTATAAAGTCCCCTTCCTGCTACCTGTGGATTAGGGTCCTGCATCGCCGCAACCACACGGCTAACACCAGCCGCAATCAACGCATCGGCACAAGGTGGCGTTTTACCGTGATGACTGCACGGTTCAAGCGTGACATAAACAGTTGCGCCCTTAGCTTTATCTCCGGCCATCCGTAAAGCGTGAACCTCAGCATGTGGCTCGCCAGAACGTAAATGAAAACCTTCCCCAATAATCTGCCCATCACGCACAATCACACAACCTACGTTGGGATTAGGTGACGTGGTAAAGCGCCCTTGACGCGCTAATTCCAAAGCACGCGCCATATATTTTTTATCGTTATTCACTGGCTCAACCTTGTAATTTAGCAATCTCTTCGCCAAATTCACGAATATCTTCAAAGCTGCGATAAACAGAAGCAAAACGGATATAAGCAACTTTATCCAATTTCTTCAATTCATCCATGACCAGATTACCAATCATTTTGGATGGAACTTCCCGTTCACCGGTAGCACGTAACTGAGATTTAATATAGCTAATCGCCATCTCTACATCATCAGAACTAACCGGGCGCTTCTCCAGTGCTTTTTGCATACCGCGGCGCAATTTTTCTTCATCGAACGGCTCTCGGATATCGTCACTTTTTATTACTCTAGGCATAACCAACTCAGCCATTTCAAAAGTGGTGAATCGCTCATGACACTCAAGACACTGGCGCCGTCGGCGCACCTGCGAGCCATCCCCAACTAAACGAGAGTCAATCACTTTGGTATCAACAGCAGCACAAAATGGGCAATGCATATCGTTTCCTGATGGTTAATCCAAACTAAATTTACAGTTTATCCTTAATCTGAATAAAAAACACCCTGTCAGCCGGAATACTCACAGGGTGTTTGAACAGCATCAAGGCAGAATAATTAAGGTAACAAAGATGGCTGATCAGCCCCTTCTTTTTCAACTTTTTGCTGGATCATGTGTTCACGCTTCATACCCAGTTTCAACGCTAAAGCGGAAGCAACATAGATAGAAGATACCGTACCGATAGAAACACCGATTAACATCGCTAGTGAGAAACCCTTCAACATCGCGCCGCCGAAAATATACAACATCAGCACCACCAGTAAGGTAGTCGCGGACGTCATGATTGTACGGCTCAATGTTTGCGTCAGAGAGACGTTCATAATTTCATACGACGTACCACGACGGATCTTACGGAAATTCTCACGGATACGGTCAGAAACCACGATACTGTCATTCAATGAGTAACCGATAACCGACATCAGCGATGCCACAATGGTCAGGTCAATCTCGATATGAAACAGTGATAGAACCCCTAATGTGATGATGACGTCATGGGCAAGGGCAAGAACCGCACCCAATGCTAAACGCCATTCAAAACGGAACCCAACATAAATCAAGATACAGACAAGCGCCGCCAGTAACGCCATTGCACCATCTTGGGCGAGCTCAGCACCGACACTCGGACCAACAATTTCAATACGATTGACACTCGCATCTTTATCAATGGTGTCATTAACGACCTTAATAACCTTTTTACCCAGTTCCTCATTAGCCGCTCCCGTAACCGGTGGCATACGCACCATGACATCACGGCTACTACCGAAATTTTGCAACAGCGGATCTTCAAAACCCGCTTTTGCCAGGCTATCACGCATCTTATCCAGATCAGCAGATTGACTGAGTTTGATTTCGATTACCGTACCACCGGTAAAATCGAGTCCCCAGTTAAATCCGCGGGTTGCCATCACAAAAACAGAAGCTACCAACAGCAGCAACGAAATTCCGAAAGCAACGTTGTCCCAGCGCATAAAGTCATAGACTCTGCGACCATAGTTCAATTGTTCAACAGTATAATCCTGTGCCACAACGTGCTCCTTAAATTGACAGCTTCTTAATACGCTTACCGCCGTATAGCAGGTTGACGATCCCTCGAGTACCTACAATAGCGGTGAACATAGAAGTCGCGACACCAATTGACGTTGTTATCGCAAAGCCTTTAATTGACCCGGTACCAACAGCATAAAGAATGACCGCAGTAATCAACGTAGTCAGGTTAGCGTCAATAATACTGGAGAAAGCCCCTTTATAACCTTCATGTATCGCTTGTTGCACTGTCCGGCCATTACGCAGTTCTTCTTTGATACGTTCGTTAATCAGCACGTTAGCATCAACCGCCACCGCCAGCGTTAGCACAATACCCGCGATCCCCGGCATGGTTAACGTCGCCCCTGGCAGCAGAGACATGATACCGACAATCAACACCAAGTTAGCCAACAACGCACTGCTCGCAATCACGCCAAATTTACGATAGTAAATCACCATAAACAGAATTGATGCAATTAAGCCCCACAGACAAGCTTCTAAACCTTGTTCAATATTTTGCAGACCAAGGGTTGGTCCAATGGTACGCTCTTCCACAATCTGAATCGGCGCAATCAAAGCCCCCGCACGCAACAATAAGGATAACTGACGCGCTTCGGTTGCATTGGAAAGGCCCGTGATACGGAAATTGTTCCCCAGACGAGTCTGAATATTAGCAATGTTAATCACTTCTTCATGTTTAACTAACACCGCCCGACCGTTAGCATCTTTCTTACCGCTGTCTTTATATTCCACAAACAGTGTTGCCATTGGCTTACCAACATTGTCTTTGGTGAAATTAGACATCGCTGTGCCACCGGCACTGTCCAGTGAAATACTCACCTGTGGATTACCATATTCATCGGCATCCGAGATTGAATCTGTAATGTGATCACCGGTCAGAATAACACGCTTATATAGCACAACCGGATTACCGTCACGGGTGTTTTTCACCTCAGAATCACCAGGCACACGACCTGATGCAGCCGCGGTAGAATCAATACCGGTATTAACCAGACGGAATTCCAACGTTGCTGTCGCGCCAAGAATCTCTTTTGCACGAGCGGTATCCTGAATACCCGGTAATTCAACCACAATACGGTCAGCGCCCTGACGCTGAACCAATGGTTCAGCCACCCCCAGTTGATTAACACGGTTACGTAGAATAGTAATGTTCTGTTGTACCGCATAAGAACGGGCTTCGCGCTGACGTTCATCACTCATCACCGCTTTCAGGGTATTATTAGTTCCGATACTGAAAACTAAATCACGGTGACGACCTGTCAGATAGTTTTCCGCCTCAGCACGCGCTTTTTCATCACGGAAGCGGATTTCTACGCCGTAATTATCAATTTTACGAACAGTGGAATAAGGAATACCCTTTTCACGCAAATCAGTGCGCAGACCATCAATATTCTGCTCTTGCAGTTTGCCTAATGCGGTTTCCATATCCACTTCCATCAGGAAGTGCACCCCACCCCGCAGATCAAGGCCCAACTTCATTGGTTCGGCGCCAACCTTACTTAACCAGGTTGGTGTTGCTGGCGCCAGGTTCAATGCCACCACGTATTGATCGCCTAATGTGGACATCAATACTTCACGGGCACGAAGCTGAATATCGGAATTATTGAAACGAGCAAGAATCGCGCCATTTTCCAGCGTAATAGATTTACTCGCGATTTGATTCTTTTCTAAAACATTATGGACTTGGACCAGCGTTTGCTCACTGGCGGCGACACCTCGCGCGCCAGTGATTTGTACAGCCGGATCCTCACCATAAAGGTTGGGAAGTGCATAAAGCAAACCGATGAGGATCGCAGCGATCAGCATCAGATACTTCCACAAAGGATAACGGTTTAGCACGGCAGTTCCCTTCGGGAAAATCAGAAATTATAGAGCTTTCATCGTACCTTTCGGTAAAACGGCAGCGACGAAATCACGTTTAATGGTCACTTCAGTAGTCTCATTCAGTGCTACAACGATATAACCCGTGTCAGAAACTTTAGTGACGCGACCAATCAAACCACCATTGGTCATCACCTCATCACCTTTGGAAATAGAATCCATCAGCTTTCTATGTTCTTTAGTACGTTTCTGTTGTGGACGCAGGATCATGAAGTAGAAGATCAAGCCAAAAACGACCAGCATGATGATCAAAGAATATGGGCTTCCCTGAGCCGGTGCGCCAGCAGATGCTGCTGCTTCAGAAATAATACTCATTAAACTTCCCTCATTGTTATCAAATTCAATAGTAATCAAAAACCAGCCGCAATATGCTATACACACCGAAACCAGTCAATCACCACTTAAGTCAAATACTTAATGCCGGAACGGGTTTACCAATCCGTTGATAAAAATCTTCAACAAACTGTTCAAGATTACCCTCTTCGATAGCTTGACGAATCTTAGCCATCAGGCGCTGATAATACCGCAAATTATGGATAGTATTCAGCCTTGCACCGAGAATTTCGTTACAACGGTCGAGATGATGCAAATATGCCCGACTATAATTCCGACAAGTATAACAGTCACACTGCTCATCCAACGGGGAAGTATCCTCTTTATGTTTGGCATTACGGATCTTAATCACACCATTGGTCACAAAAAGATGACCATTACGGGCATTTCGGGTCGGCATCACACAATCAAACATATCAATGCCGCGACGAACCCCTTCCACCAAATCTTCTGGCTTCCCCACGCCCATCAGATAGCGCGGTTTATCTTGCGGGATTTGCGGACAGACATGCTCAAGAATACGGTGCATATCCTCTTTAGGCTCGCCTACCGCCAGACCACCTACAGCGTATCCATCAAAACCAATCTCTACCAGACCTTTTACTGAGATGTCACGTAAATCTTCGTAAATACTTCCCTGAATAATACCAAACAACGCGTTTTTATTCTGTAATTCATCAAAACGCTTACGACTACGCGCCGCCCAACGTAAGGACATCTCCATCGAACGTTTCGCATAATCCCAATCAGCAGGATATGGCGTGCATTCATCAAAAATCATGACAATATCAGAGCCCAAATCATACTGAATTTCCATCGATTTTTCTGGGCTAAGGAAAACTGGGGTACCATTGATTGGGTTACGGAAATGTACACCTTCCTCTTTGATTTTACGCATTGCGCCAAGGCTGAATACCTGAAAACCGCCTGAATCCGTCAAGATTGGACCATGCCATTGCATAAACCCATGCAGATCACCATGAAGTTTCATGATTTCCTGCCCTGGACGTAGCCACAGATGGAAAGTATTGCCAAGCAGGATCTGCGCACCAGTTTCCTTTACCTCTTCCGGTGTCATCCCTTTTACCGTGCCATAAGTCCCAACTGGCATAAATGCCGGCGTTTCTACCACGCCACGCTCAAAAATCAGACGACCACGACGGGCTTGACCATCGGTAGTTTGTAATTCAAATTTCACTTAACCTCCAAGCATCAGATAAACAGTCCGATGCTGTTGTTTAAAACCAGACAAAGTTGAAATTTACCGTTGAGCTGAGATATTCACATAATCCTATTTTCAACAACTTCAACAATATATTCCAGTCAATGCCATAATTATTACATTAAATTAAGAAATCTTTTCCTTGCAAGCGAAGGGATTACGACGAATAAACATCGCATCACCGTAACTAAAGAAACGATATTTTTCTGCAACTGCCTCTTTATAAGCATTCATCGTATTTTTATAACCCGCAAACGCAGAAACCAACATGATAAGTGTCGATTCCGGCAAATGGAAATTAGTAATCAACGCGTCCACAACTTGATATTCAAAACCCGGATAGATAAAAATTTGCGTGTCATTAAAAAATGGCGCAATTAACCCATCCTGGCAGGCTTTTGCTGCACTTTCCAGCGATCGCACTGAGGTTGTGCCAACAGCAACAACTTTGTTACCTCGCGCCTTACACGCCAGCACAGCATCAACCACATCCTGTGGCACTTCTGCATATTCGGCATGCATAATATGGTCTTCAATAGTCTCTACCCGCACTGGTTGGAAAGTACCGGCACCAACATGCAATGTCACAAAAACCATCTCCACGCCCTTTTTACGCAGCGCTTCCAACAATGGCTCATCAAAATGCAGACCGGCGGTTGGCGCAGCTACCGCCCCGGGCCGCTCACTGTATACAGTTTGATACAACTCACGGTCTGCCTCTTCATCAGGACGATTAATATAAGGCGGCAAAGGCATATGACCGACATCATCCAAAATAGACAGCACATCGCGCTCATCATCAAAACGTATTTCGAACAGACTATCATGGCGAGCCAACATGGTTGCTTTAAGACTTTCATTGTCACCCAACAACAGCTCAGTTCCCTCTTTTGGCGCTTTGGAAGCACGCACATGTGCAAGTACCCGCTTATCATCCAACACCCGTTCAACCAGCACTTCCAGCTTACCGCCGGTAGCTTTTCGGCCGAAAATACGCGCAGGTATGACGCGAGTATTATTGAAAACCAGTAAATCTCCGGCATTCAGCTTATCGAGAACATCCGTAAAAACACCATGCGTTAATGCCCCCGTTTCACCATCAAGCGAGAGCAAACGGCAGCCACTGCGTTGTGGTTGAGGGTAATGAGCAATCATTTCGTCAGGAAGTTCAAAAGTAAAATCGGAGACACGCATTATATTTAATCATTCAGAAAAACAGGCGGACTAGTCTAGTGCCGCAGCACTGAGGGTGCAACAAATAAGCACATAACTTCGCGGATTTATATTATAATCACCGAATGAATTTTCTCGCTCACCTACATTTAGCTACTCTGGCTGACAGTTCCCTGTTAGGGAATCTGATGGCAGATTTTGTGCGTGGTAATCCAGAGGGGCAATACAGCGCTGATGTGGTTGCAGGTATTCGCATGCATCGGCGTGTTGACGTATTAACAGATACCCATCCATTGGTTATACAAGCCCGTCACTTGTTCAGTAATCCATATCGACGGGTTGCGCCGATCACTTTGGATATTATCTGGGATCACTTCCTCTCCTTGTATTGGGATAAATTAGTTCCCACTTACTCATTACCGGCATTTATTCACCATGCCCGCAACCAAATTGAACCTCATCTTTATTACACTCCTGAAAAATTTCAGGAGCTGAATGAATTTTTATGGCCGCAAAACTGGCTAATCCGCTATGCAGATCTTGCATTTATCGCAGATGTATTAACAGGCATGGCCCGAAGGCATCCCAGATTATCGGCTTTATCTGGATCATTTCAGGATATAGAACAACATTACGCTGACTTTGAAGCACTATTCTGGCAATTTTACCCCTATATGATGGAAAAAGCGGAAAATAAGGATTTCTACTGTTCGCCTCAGTAAGCGTTATTATTACAAATTATGCTTGTGAATAAATTGTAAATGCGGATAGAAAGAAATCATTCAGGCAATACAGTATTTTCACATGTTTAATGATTTCTTCATTCCTGATATCCAGCGATACAGTCAGAATTTCTTTTCTCCAGCATGCCAATCATTTGGCTGGTGTAAGATGAATAGTAGGAAATGACTTTTTAACGCTAATTTTCATTCGGAAAGATCTTCATCAGGGGGACCTAATCGATCCAATTCTGCCAGAATCAATGGAACTTGAGCTTCTAAATCGGCAGGTCTTTTATCTTTACTCCACCAAATAAGCGGCTCACGGCGTTTATAATCCACCTTACTGACTGCCTCTTTGCCGTTTAATAAGAATTTCACCATAAGGGCAACTGCCAGAGCTTTATCATTGCCACTACTTAAAAAAGCAAAAGAATAACTGCTGACGTTAGGGATAAAACCACGCCCGACAAGGTTATTATTTTCGTCTAGGCCATAAACTTTGAGGAACAGAATATTAGTTTTTTCTGCCATGCCTACTTGGGGATAGCGGGCGGCATAAGCTTTGCCTTTATACCAAGTATAAAAGATCTGCCGTTCGCGATCGATAATTAATGGTGCCTGACGGCGTAAGAAAAAGATGGCCCAGACAAAAGGAGGAATAATCAGTAGGTAGAGTAGCAGGAAACCTATATCAATTTTAAAATAATAGTCACTATATTCATAATAATTATAGCGGTAATACAAGTATTTTATCAGGGATAGATCTTTATCATCACCAATATAGTCCATACCGTTCAAATAGTCAGGTAGATCATCACGTAGGTAAAACTTCTCCCCATATTCTTTTTTAGCTACATCAACCCAATGATAAATTTCTGATTCATTACTCTTCCGTTCTTCTATGAAATCATTTACTGTTAATAACATACTGGTGATTAGTCCTAGAGTTACCGGAATCAAAGTAATACTCCGAGCGCGGCGCTGAGTGTTACGAACATGGCACTCTCTATTATCAAGGTAGTCCAGTATCTCTACATGCTTAATCGTTTCCTCATTCTTGATATCCGGTGGTGCCGCCAGAATCTCTTTTTCCCAACGAGCCAGCCGTTTGGCTGGCAGTGAATGAATAGTGGGAAACCATTTTTTAAGCAAGTTTTTTAATTTCACTTTCATTCGGAAAGATCTTCATCAGGGGGACCTAAGCGATCCAATTCTGCCAGAATCAACGGAATTTGAACTTCTAAATCGGCGGGTCTTTTATCTTTACTCCACCAGATAAGCGGCTCACGGCGTTTATAGTTCACTTTACTGACTGCCTCTTTGCCGTTTAATAAGAATTTCACCATAAAGGCGACTGCCAGTACTTTATCATTGCCACTACTTAAGAAGGCAAAAGAATAACTGCTGACGTTAGGGATAAAACCACGCCCGACAAGGTTATTATTTTCGTCTAGGCCATAAACTTTGAGGAACAGAATATTAGTTTTTTCTGCCATGCCTACTTGGGGATAGCGGGCTGCATAAGCTTTGCCTTTATACCAGGTGTAAAAAATCTGTCGGTCACGATCAATAATTAATGGTGCCTGCCGGCGTAAAAAAAAGACAGCCCAGACAAAAAGCGGAATCATCAATAGATAAAGTAGCATAAATGTCATATCAATTATAAAAATATCATCACTATATTCATAATAGTTATAGCGATAATGTAGGTATTTTCTTAGAGAAATCTCTTTATCATTACCAATATAACGTGCATTTTCCATATAATCCGGTAAATCATTGCGTAGATAAAATTTCTCACCATATTCTTCTTTGACTAAATTAACCCAACGGTGAATGTATGCTTCTCCACTTCTTCGTTCTTCTATAAAATTATTAATGCTCAAAATCAGGCTACTAATAATCCCCAGAGTTACGGGAATCAAAGCAATACTTCGGGCTCGGCGTTGAGTGTTACGGATATGGCATTCCTTATTATCAAGGTAATCCAACATTTCCATATGTTTGATGGTTTCTGCATTCTTAATATCTGGTGGTACTGCCAGAATTTCTTTTTCCCAATGTGCCAGCCGTTTAGACGGCAGTGGATGAATAGTGGGAAACCATTTTTTAAGTAAGTTTTTTAATCGTTGCTTCATAATACCTGCTCCCCGTCAAAACTACCTTTAATCGTATTTTCCTCTGTTGGTTTCTCTCCCCAAAAGTAGCGCAGAGGAGCGATGACATTTGCTGATTGCTCATAGTACCAATACAGTTCGCTACTATGGGGATAAACTCCCATTGTCTCCGTAACTGTTATCTCCAACGTTGCAGTATCACCATTTAGGGTCAATTTGGCTTGTTCCTGGGCTTCCTTAAATTTGGTATTGCGAAAAGTATCTAGGGTATATTTTTGACGGTTAATCTCAATATAATAGATTTTTTCTCCCCAGTAAGAGGTTTTAGGAGAAGTCACAAAGATCCCGCGAATATTTGAGAGACCCATCTGAAAAGCAGGTAGAATAAAACGATAGATGGTAACGCCAAAGCCCTGATGTATTTTCAGTTGTGGCTGGATAAAGAGATTTAAAAATTCTTGGTTTTCAATAATAAAATGATTTTGGGTGTCATTATCCATTTTCCTGGCTGCTTTAAGTTGTTCTAGAATGGTTGGCCTTCCGTCATCACTCCAAAAACTATATTTTTTCCCTGCTCCCCAAAAACAGTTATTCAGCACTTTCTCCAAATCCGACCAGGCACTGCTAGCTTGTACAATACTGCCACCGATAAGCAAGCCAGCTCCAATGACTATTGCTGTGAGTACTCCTGCCGTCAGAAAGGTACCTACCGCAGCTCCGATCACAACTGCTGTTGTTAAGATGGTAGAACCGGTCCCTATAGCAACTTGCCCATAACCTTCCATGTTATTACCCACTTTGAAAGCATTACTCGCATCATAGAAGGAGATAATTGCTCCTAAATATCCCGCCACACTACCGGCAATCCGGGAGAACTGACTGACCATCGCCGCATTGATAGAAGACATTTTTGTCCCGTTCATCAATGCCTTCACTATAGGGGAATTCACTTTACTTGCCAGTGTCGAACCAATAGAAGTCAAATCGGCACTCATACCAATTACCGCGGTACTAAAGCGCAGCAGATTCATATAGGTAGGTCCGGGTTGTAACGGGTTGTTGCGGGCATATTCTGTCTGCATAACCACGTCCGCCAGGGTGAAGGCATTCAGAAACAGGCTGACACCGGTCAATGAAGAATCAAACAGTAAACCAATAGAGGTTTTATTAGCCCCTTCTAAGGTAAAAAGCTGAACCGGAGAATCCACACTGGTCTTAACTTCCGGCAGAGTGATCACCGGTTTATTGCCAAGTGATTCCAGGCATTTACTCCAGTTAATCATCCGTTCTCCGATAGCCTGTTGACGTACTGCCGGGTCAGGTCGGTTGCGATTCGTTTTCGATTCCAGCCGCTTAAGCACTTCCTGATAGCTCTGTTCACTGAGTGCCACTCTGCCATCCGGTTCAATCACCACTCCCAACGTGGATAACAGGGCCGGAACCAGTTGTTGGGTTATCTGGTCAATGGCTTTCTGGGGAAGCTGGCGGACATAACTTGAACCCTGATAAATTGCCTGATTAGTATAGGCGCAGACGGTTGCCAGAAAGGTCCCCATCCCCAGCAGAATATTATCGACTCCACTAATAAACGGGCCCTTAAGCATCGGTGATTTTACTTTGTCGTTATTTAGTACGGTGACAACCCCGGTGGTAATGGTGCGCCAGAAGTTGCCATCCCCGTTGCTATCTGACTCTTTGGCTGCAAGCTTCGCTAAAACCTGCTGGCCGGGCAAGGATGATTGCAGGTTGCCGAGCAGACCTGAGAGAATTTCACTGAAAAACCGGAACTCCAGCGCATCCTCTTCTTCCAGCGTCTGTTTTTCATCTTGCAGTGAAAAGAAGTAGTGAAAGTAATTTTGCAGCCCGCCGACTTGATAACTGAGGTCCGGGTTATCCGCAAAGGCTTCAAACAGTTTCATAAACATCGCCTGACGCGCTTCAAAATCTTCGGTGACTTTTTTCAGTTTCGGCCAGTCGTTGTTCCAGCGGTCCTGATGAATACTGTCATCTATTTTCTTTTTCAGCTCCGGGTTTTTGGTGGCTTTGAGCTTTTCGACATAAAAACCGATGGTCAGTGGATAGATGTTGGAGGCGTTATAGCTCTGTTGCCACAAATTCAGGATAGAGTAGGCTTCCACAATGTCCCGCTGACGGCCTACCGGGTCATGCAGGATCACAATCCGCGCCTGTTCATTGAAGTGCAGATAACTGTTGATTTCCTGGATAATCTTACCGGCGTCCATTTCGTAGCTGTCCTGAGTGGTCAGCGTATCAATACTGACGTCAGCCAAATCCAGTTCATTGATGTCTTTTTCAATGATGGCCTTGATGTTGGCAAACTGTTCCTGCCGGATTTTGTAATCGACAATCAGTTTTCGAAAATACTTGTTTGAGGCGTTAACCGCAAAAGGGGATTGCTTCTGTTCGAGGTTGATAAACTGCATGGTTTTTTGCCGCAGTTCAAGACTGTTGTCAATCTTAGCCAGTATTGAGGAGTGCCACGGGTGTTCACTGTAGGCGATACTGATATTGATGACATCTTTGGCGACAAACAGGAATGAATGACCTTCACCCCGAATGCCCGGCTCAGGGATAAGCCCTTCACTGGCATCTCTGCGGTTGAGAAACATATATTTTCTAAATTTCTCTACCCGCTGTTTTTTGCCGTTAACCTCTTTCTCTGACACGCAGTATTTAAAGATATGAAGATAGCCCCGGGCCTTGCTGCCGCGAGCGGTAAGCGGGTCTTCTTCCTTAATGTATATCCATCCGGGACGCAGCAGGCGGGCGGCATAGCCTTTGGTTTGTTGGAGTGATGAAGAGAACATCAGGGTGTGGATATCCGGGGGCGCTTCTGGTTTTTCCAGCTCCTTGCCGAAAAAGTTCACATAAGCATAGCGAACCGGGTAAATCGGTTTAACATTGCAGTCACAGGGCTGAATATAAGTATCTGCTTCAAGATTTTGTGGGAACATTTCGTAAGCTTTTTCTATTAATTTGTCAAATTCTTCCTGAATATTGATGGTCATAATATCTCCTTTGTTGTTAATCTAAGGATGTCATGGATACACTGCGGCTACTCTTATTATTCAAAAAAGTTCATACAACCAAAGGCTGAGAATATTTTCACTGGTTACAATCCTGAATAAGTTCATTGTTCAAGCAGTGAACTTACGCAAATGATTTAACAACATTTCAAAAAGCTGTTTGGAGGGATAGGATACAAAAATATGGGCCGGATATTGCTTGAAACGGGAGAAATCAGCAGGGAAAAATGTGGGTTTTCTTGCGTCAATTCATTCATATTACGTTTTATTTGTAAAAATTTTTCCCTATTGACGTCTTTAAAATTCCTCATTTCTACCTCTGTTTTTCACGTTAGAAAGTTAATATAAATTTATATTTATCCTCAATAAATATCAAAATTGATAGTTTAAGTAAATGTAAATTTTTGCTCAGAACAGTCAATAATATAAATTTTATAAATGTTTAAGTAACATAATTATTCCTGATTATCACTTAAATTCAGCTCCCATAGGCGTATACTTAAAATAAGTCTGTGTGGAGGTAAATGAAAATGGCTAAAAATCAGATTCAATTCCAAAAAGGCATTTCTATTCATGAGTTTATTTCA